>JABSSQ010000188.1 GCA_013213905.1 Verrucomicrobiales bacterium
CGACAGTCTTCGCGAGGAAAACGAAAACCTCCGCCTCAAGATCAACTCCGGCCGCGCCCAGGACAGCCTTCAGGCACTCGAGCGTGAACTGGAAATCTACGTTCGCGCCGAGAAGTCCATGGTTGTGAATGCCCCCGGCTTCGCCCAGGCCTGGGAAAAAGCCAAGGACGGCGCACTCGGTGAAGTCGAAGCGGAAGAAGCCGGCAAGAGTTTCCCACGCCGCATGTTTAAGAAATTCTTCAAAGGCGGCGCCACCGATGCCGAGGTCGTCGACGCTCTGCCCGCGGAATCTTCCGTCAAGGAGACCAAGGAAGCGGCTCCGGCAGAGTCCTGATTTGCACGCTTTCCACGCCATCGATCAAAAAGGTCGGTTGCGTTGTCGCGCGAAGTTGGCAGGTTCGGGATCATGACACTCGACCTGCCCGATCGCGACTTTGCCGGTTACATCTTCGATTGTGACGGCACCCTGGTGCATTCCATGCCGTTGCACTTCAGGGCATGGACCGCCAGCTTTGAGCACAACCAAGCCCCCTGGGTCTGGAGCGAAGACGAATTCTACGCCGCAGCCGGAGTGCCGGACCGGGTCACCGTCGGCAAGCTCAACGAGCGCTACAGCGCCGACATCTGCCCCGACGCCGTTCACGAATACAAGGCCGAGTGGTACGCCGAACATGTCGACAAGCTGAAGGCAGTGCCTGCCGTGGGCGAACTGGCCCACAAGCTCCACGCCGAGGGAAGGAAGATTTCAGTGGCCTCCGGCAGCGACCTCTCGCTCGTCGAGCCTTCACTCGAAGCCGCGGGCCTGCGCGACCTGTTTGATATCATCATCACTCCGGCCCTCGTCGAACATGGCAAGCCAGCTCCTGACATGTTTCTACTCGCCGCCGAGAAGATGGGAGTGCCGCCCGAAGACTGTCTCGTTTTTGAAGACGGTCAGGCCGGTATCGACGCCGCTGATGCCGCCGGCATGGCCAGTGTGTTTGTTGATTCCCGAAGCCTGGGTGTTTGAGTCTTCAGACAGGCTCCACGGTCGAGCAGGCGCTCGCCCCTCCATTTCCCTTCTGCCTCAAAAACGCCGCAACTTTTTCGTTGTCTCGTAACGGCGCTGAGGGAACACTTACGGCGTGTTCCAGATCATCTTCAACGAGCTCAGTGCTGCCGAGATCTCCCAGCTGTCCACCCTGGAACAGCTCTCGGTGCTGAATGAATTCAAGGTCAGCCCTGACGACCTGGACGGCATCGATGACAACGACGCCGATGCTCCTTTCGGCCAGATTGATCGCGACGGGAAAACCCTTTACCGCTACCGCGCCGGCGAGGTCCGCATCTACTTCGAAGTCACCGATGATCACCAGTCCATCGTGGTGCACCGGGTGCTCAGTGCCAACACGTTCCAGGATTTCCTCTTCCGGGCCAAGCTCCCGGTCGGCGACGACGACACTCTGGCGCAGTCCAAGCAATTTTGGGAACTGATTGAGGAAGGTGAGCGCGCCCGACGCGTCTGAGCAGGATGAGCGATCTCCTTTCACGCGTCGAAACCGACGAAGCCTGGCGCCGGGATACCTTTCCGGCCTGTCGCGACCGCATCTTCCTGGCCCATGCAGCGGTGACGGCAGTGCCGCAGCCGGCCGTCGATGCGATGAACCAGTTCAACATCGACTCGTCCACCGGTGAGCTCGATTATTCCCACGTGCTTCTCAAGCAGATGGACCGCGTCCGCGCGTCCGGTGCCCGCCTGCTCGAATGCGGCGCTGACGAAGTCGCCCTGCTCGGCCCCACCAGTCTCGGGCTCAGCCTCGTCGCCAATGGCATCGACTGGCAGGAAGGGGACGAGATCATCACCTATCTCGATGACTACCCGGCCAACGTCTACCCGTGGAAGAAGCTGGAAGAGCAGGGGGTGAAGGTCGTTTACCTGGAACCGGAAAGAGTGGGGGAAATCACTCCCGAACTCGTTGCGGCGGCGATCACACCGAAAACCCGGATGCTGGCGCTCGCCTCGAACAACTTTTTGAGTGGCTACCGCCTCGATGTCGAAGCCGTCAGCGAACTGGCCGCCCAACAGGATATTCTTTTCTGTCTCGACGCGATCCAGACCGTCGGCGCTTTTCCTACCGACGCGAAACTGGTCGATTTCCTCAGCGCCGATTCCCACAAATGGATGCTCGGCCCCATGACTGCCGGGCTCTTCTATGTGAAGCGTTCACGCTTCGAAACCCTCGAGCCCAGCCTGATCGGGGCCTGGAACGTCAAATCCCCCAATTTCATCGCCCAGGACGCCGTCGACTTCGAACCCGGTGGACGCCGATATGAGCCGGGAGTCCTCAATGCTCAAGGACTTATGGGAATGAAAGCCTCCATGGACCTGCTCACAGGGATCGGCGTGGACAACGTGGCAGCGCGGCTTCTCGAATTGAAGGCCCATCTGCTCGAAGGGCTTGATGCCCAGGGATTTGAGGTTATCGGCCCGCGTAGTGGAGCGAATGCCTCCGGAATCACCTCATTCACTCACCAGGAGCACCCCAATTCTATTCCTTCCTTGTTTGAGAAACTCGCAGAAAACGACATCGTAGCGAGCTTTCGGCACGACCGCGAGGGGGTTCCCTACATCCGTTTCAGCCCTCATTTTTACAACACCCACGCCGAAATCGACCGGGTCTTCGCCACGATCGATAAGGCTGGAACTTGACGAATCTCCATTCTGCGTATTCTATCGGGCGCTTTTTACGCTGGAAAGTAACCAACTTCTGCGTGAAGCTTTGCGCGGCCCTTGCGAGGAACCGCAAACGGAACCGATCGCAAGAACCATTTGAATTTCAACCCGGAAGGCAACTGCTGTGGACTTCAAAGACATCAAGAAAATCGTCGAGCTCATGGATGAACATGGGCTCTCTCAGTTCAAACTCGAGCAGGATGAAACCAAGCTCGAGCTCAAGAAAGGTGGAGATGTAGACGTATCTGCAATTTCCCAGCTGATGGCTGCCGCCCCGGCTCCCATCGCAGCCGCACCCGTTGCACCTGCTGCTCCAGCCGCTGCCCCCGCCGCCGCCGCTCCTGCAGCTGACGCCGGTGGCCTGCCCGCCGGAACCGAAGAAATCACTTCCCCAATGGTAGGCACTTTCTACACCGCCTCCGCCCCCGACGCCGATGCTTTCGTGAAAGTGGGAGACAAAGTCTCTGCTGACACCACGGTCTGCATCGTCGAGGCCATGAAGGTGATGAACGAAATTCAGGCCGAGATCTCAGGCGAAATCGTAGAGATCCTCGTAGAAAACGGAACAGCCGTCCAATTTGGAGAACCGCTGTTCCGAGTCAAAACTTCCTGATCCGGCGCCTGACCCAGGACTGGCCGGACAACGTGGAGCGGAAACGCCATGTTCAAAAATATTCTCGTAGCTAACCGGGGCGAAATCGCCCTACGCGTCATTCGTGCTGCCAAGGAACTCGGGGTGAGAACCACCGCCGTGTATTCCGAAGCCGATGTGGACTCCATGCACGTCCATCTCGCCGACGACGCTATCTGCATCGGACCGGCACCGAGTGCCGAGTCCTACCTCCGCATGGAGGCCATCCTCTCCGCCGCGGAGATCGCCAACGTCGATGCAATTCATCCCGGTTATGGATTCCTTTCTGAAAACGCCCGCTTCGCTGAGCTCTGCGAGAGCTGCAACGTGAAGTTCATCGGACCTTCTGCTGAAGTCATCACGATGATGGGTGACAAGAACACCGCCCGCGCCACCGCGACGAAGTATGGCGTTCCGGTCACTCCCGGCTCTGAGGGCATCGTCGAAACCGAAGAAGAAGCCATCAAGCTGGCTGAAGAAATCGGTTTCCCTGTCATGATCAAAGCGACCGCCGGTGGTGGTGGTCGCGGCATGCGCCCGGCCCTCAACAAGGCCTCATTCGTCAGCGCGTTCCACGCCGCCCGCCAGGAAGCGGAAGCCTGCTTCGGCAATCCCGACGTTTACCTCGAGAAGCTGGTTGAAAACCCGCATCACGTTGAATTTCAAATTGTTGCAGACAGTCACGGCAACGTCAAAGAACTCGGTGAGCGCGACTGCTCCATGCAGCGCCGCAACCAGAAAATCATCGAAGAGACACCTTCTCCTCTCCTCACTGATAGCCTTCGTGAACGTATGGCTGAGGCTTCCGAGACGCTCGTAAAGAACATCGGCTACGAGAACTGCGGCACGATCGAATACCTCGTCGACGACAACGAGAACTTCTATTTCATGGAGATGAACACCCGTATCCAGGTGGAGCATCCCATTACCGAGGAAGTTCGCGGTTGTGACCTCATTAAAGAGCAGATCCGCGTCGCTGCCGGCGAGCCGCTTTCCGCTCACGTCATGGACAGTTCCTCTCGCGGCCACTCTATTGAGTGCCGAATCAACGCCGAGGATCCCTACAACAATTTCGCTCCCAGTCCGGGCAAGATTAATCTCTTCTACGCCCCAGGTGGTCGCGGTGTCCGCGTCGACACTCACGTCTACAGCGGTTACTCCGTTCCTCCGAACTACGACTCCATGATCGCCAAACTGATCGTGACGGGAGCGACCCGCGAAATCGCGATCGCAAGAATGATTCGTTCTCTGAACGAGTTCGTGATCAAGGGCATCAAGACGACTATCCCGTTCCAGGCGTCAATCATGAAGCACAATGCCTTCCGCTCCGGCGACTACAACATCGCCTGGGTCGAGAAGTTCCTCGCGTCACAGCCCGGGCCACCCGAGCTGCCTGACATCATGCTCGAGGAGGACTAAGAGAAGCACCGGCCCAGATATTCTATCCGAATGAGCGAGGGCTCTTCCCATTTCCTGACAGTGACGATGGCGTTCTTCGCCATCATGAACCCGATTGCGAATACGCCCATCTTCCTGGGCCTGACCGACGGGTTCTCCGCTGAAGACCGCCGCTGGGTTGCTTTCCGCGGTGTCTTGATCGCTTTCGGCATTATCGCCGTGTTCACCCTCGCCGGGAATGAAATCTTCAAGATGTTCGGGATCACCTTACCCGCCTTCCGTATCACCGGCGGCATCTTAATCGCGCTAGTCGGTTTCAAAATGTTGCAAGGTGAGGGTTCCAGTGTTCACACTCCGACCAGCGACGACAACAAGAATAGCCGCGATGCCAAGCTCAACATTGCTATCACCCCTCTCGCGCTTCCACTTCTTGCCGGACCCGGCACGATTGCAACGGCGATGAGTTTCACGACCGGGGATGATCATGAAAACATCGGTCTCGTCCTTGGCGCCCTCGCCCTGATCTGCTTCGTGACCTTTGTCACCTTCTGCGTGGGCGAGAAACTGACTGACTTTCTCGGGCAGAACGCCATCAAAGTCGTGACGCGGCTGATGGGTCTGCTTCTCGCTGTGATCGGCGTGCAAATGCTGATCACCGGCATCCAGGGAGTCAACTGGGCATAGAACGAACCAGTGCCTTCGGATCAGCACCGCTGGTAACTACTCTTCGATGACACCGGTGCGCCCAGCTTCATACATCTCTTCGATCATGCTGTTGACCGGAACTCCGCCAACCTGGAAGCCGGAATCTTCGGTCAGGATGTCATAAGAGCGCTCCACGCCCTGGTAAACTTCGATCTCGGTCACCACATGACCTCCGGAAACTACACTGCCCACTTCAAGCTCCTTGGCACGAATCCCGCCGATCCGGTGCATACTGCACAAATCCACCACACCCCCGTTGGAGAAAGCTAACTTGTAGAAATCCGTCTCCGTATCTTCCATGTAGCCATGGATCTGCTGAACCCTGACAGGCTCACCGTCATAGCCAACCACCAGATCACCGGCACGAAGAGATTCGATCGCAACACTGCCGTCTGGCGTGTCGATCTGCGTTCCCTCGGGAAGACAGGCAAAGGTTAATTTCAGTGGTGCCAGCGCCAGCCCCATACCAAGAGTTGGACCGATCAACGAACAAGCTGTCATCGCCATCATCGCAACCGCCATTAAGGCCAGAAGCAGGGGACGAAGAGATTTGAAGGAAAGAAGAAAGCACATGACGCGAAGTGACCCTATCGGGAATCACGCCCAGCCACAATCAATAACTTCGTCAATCAATACACCTTGCGGTTCCCGGCCCAGTAACCACGGGGAACATTCCCCAGCTTCACAAAAGTCCGGCTCGCCGGAACACCGAGCTTCTCTTCGGCTAAATCAGATAAACCCTGGCAAAGGCCTTCCGCAGGTTCTCCACCTAGCTCAATTCCCTCAACCTCAAAAAGCGCTGTCGGCTCCGGCGTGCCCCCGAAAGTCATGGACAAACCCGTTTCCACGACGGCCATGGTCACCGATTCCGGTTTTCCCAACACCTCCGCAACAACAGTTGTCGCTGAAGTCGCCAGGGCAGTTTCTTCGTTCTTTTGGAGCTGGGCGTTTGTCTGAATCCTAACCAGTGGCATGTTGCGATCATAACCGCAGATCACGTTAAAATCCCAATGAGATTATTTGTCTCACGAGACAAAAACCCTCAACATGCCCGCTCACTCTTCCCATTGCCCCTGCATGGCGAAAGCCTCACCAATCACCATTCTGCTCTGCCTCTTCCTTGCCGTGCTTCCTCACAGCGGCCGTGGTGACGACTTCCCGACGCGCCCCATCAACGTGATCGTCCCGTTCAACGCAGGCGGCGGCAGTGACATCTTCACCCGCATCTTCCAGAAAGCGATCCGGGACAACGCACTCAGTCCCCAACCGCTCGTCGTCGAAAACCAGGGAGGCGCCGGCGGCACCATCGGCAGCCGAATGACCAAGGATGCCGAGCCTGACGGGCACACCATCATGTGCCTGCACGACGGCATCTACACCGCCCAACACTACGGCAACGCCGACTGGGGGCCGGACGATTTTGAGCCCATTGCTGCGACAGGACGCTCGGGCGTGGTCATTGCCGTCGCTGAAGGTTCGGAATACAAATCACTCGCCGACCTGATGGAAGATGCCAGGAACCGCCCCTACGAACTTGTCTTCGGCACCAATCTCGGGGCCCCCAACCACTACAGCGCTCTCTTCGTTCAGAACGGCAAGCCCGGGGCCAAGTTCCGCTTCACCCAAACGGGCGGGGGATCCAACCGTCTCAACCAGGTCAAGGGAGGTCACGTCGATGTGACCGGTTTTTCTGTCGCTGAATACGTGCAATACAAGGAAGCCGGCATCCGGGCTCTCGCCGTTCTCAGCGAAGAGCGGGAAGCCGCTCTGCCCGATCTCCCCACCGCAGTCGAACAGGGCGTCGAAGCCACCCACAGCCTGATGCAGTTCTGGTGGGCACCCAAGGGAACCCCGCAGGAACGGGTTGACTATTTGGCTAACCTGCTAGGACAGGCGATGGAAACCGACTACGTGAAGGAACGTCTTGCTCAGCTTCACATTGAACCGATCTTTCTCACTGGAGACGAACTCAAGGCCAAGGTCGACGAACGTGGTTCCCTCCTCAACGAGATCACCATCGAGAGCCCGCCGGCCCTGCCCCCACTGCATTGGATCATTCTCGGTCTGACGATCATCTTTGGCATCTGGGCCTGGCGTGAGGACAAAAGCAGGAAAGCCGCATGATCGAGATTTTCACATCGCCGATCGTTCTCGGCCTCATTCTTCTCGGCACCGCCCTCGGCATCACCGTGGGAGCCGTTCCCGGTCTCACCGGAACCATGCTCATCGCCCTGGCCCTTCCGTTGACCTACTCGATGGAACCGGTTCATGCGTTGGTTCTCCTCGTGGCCATGTATGTCGGTGCTGTCAGCGGTGGACTCATCAGTGCGACCCTGCTGCGGATGCCGGGGACTCCGGCTGCCATCATGACGACACTCGATGGCTATCCCATGGCCCAGGCCGGAAAGCCGGGACGCGCTCTCGGTCTCGGCGTCGGCGCGTCCCTCGTTGGGGGCCTCGTTTCCTGGCTGGTCCTCTGGCTGCTGGCTGAACCCATGGCCGATTGGTCCACCCTGCTGGGGCCATTTGAATACTTCTCCCTCGTCTTTCTCGCCATGGCTCTGCTCGCCGGGGTGGGGGACTCGACCCGAGCCAAGGGACTGCTTGCCGGAGCGCTCGGCATCCTCGCCGCGATGCCCGGCACCCATTCGGCTACCGGCGAACTGCGCTGGACCTTTGGGATCACCTCGATGAATGCAGGCTTCCAACTCATCCCCGTTCTTATCGGCCTGTTCGCCATTGGCAAGATTCTCACCGATATCGGGAGCGAAGAAAAGAAGGCTGAGCAAAGCGACAGCCATGATTCCTCCTACATTCCTTTCAAGCAGTGGCTCCCGCACTGGCGCAACCTGTTGCGCTCCTCCGGAATCGGCACGGTCATCGGCGTGCTGCCGGGAGTGGGCGCCAACATCGGCTCTCTCGCCGCTTACGCTGCGGCCCGGCGCTCCTCGGACAAACCCGAGAAATTCGGCCACGGCAGCGAAGAAGGCATCATCGCTTCGGAATCCGCCAACAACGCCACCGTGGGCGGGGCGCTCATTCCCCTGATCGCCCTTGGCATGCCGGGCAGCGTTATTACTGCTGTTCTGTTAGGGGCACTCGTGCTTCACGGCCTTCAACCCGGGCCCCTTCTTTTCCGCCAGAACCCGGAAGCGATTCACGCCATTATCGGCACCATGCTGGTTGCCAACGTGGCGATGTTTCTGCTCATGTTAGTTGGGGCACGATGGATCGCCAAGCTTTCGGCGGTGCCTCGCAAGATCCTCTCACCACTTGTCGTGATCTCCTGTCTCTGGGGAGCTTACGCTCTTTCAGGTCGCTGGTTCGACGTCTTCGTGATGCTTGGATTCGGTATTCTTGGCTGGCTGATGGAGCGCTTCAAGATTCCCCTCGCGCCTTTCGTGATCGGCTTTGTCCTCGCTCCAGTTGCTGAGGAAAATCTCTGCGCCGGCCTCATGGCCAGCGGCGGCTCCTACCTGCCCCTGCTGACCCGTCCGGTCTCCCTCGCCTTCATCGTGCTGGCTGTTTTCCTGCTGGCCCGCAAAGAAACCAAACGCAAGAAACCCCAGGATCTGGTTTCATAACCAACACCTTCACACCTTTAACCTTCACACCTTTAACCGCCGAGAGGAAGCCGAGCCTACATACCATGAAACGCATCCTCGTCCTATTGACCATTCTCTGCACAACGGGAAATGCCGGCGACCTATACATCATCGACACGCACACTCACTTCAAAGGTGAGGAGCAGATCAAGCGACAGATCGAGCGCGGGCAGAAAAAAGATTCCAAGAATACACTCACCCAAGTGGTCACCGCGGTAGACTACCGGGAGCTGGCCGACCGCCTCAGCATTGCCGCCACTCTCGTCGTTGAAGCGATCGATCATCCGGACGTTGACCTCAACGCCTCGATCTTCGATCAGGCAAAGAATTCGGACCTCATCTGCGGTTATGTCGCCCGGGAGAACCTGTCCGACCCTGAGTTTGCAGAGCGTTACGAAGAGTGGAAAGCGACCGGCTACCTCAACGGCTTTCGCTTTCGCCGTGAGGAACTCACCGGTTACCTTGGCGACGAGCTCGCCCGCGAGAACATCACGCGCCTCGCCAAGGACGGCATGGTCGTCGACCTGCTCATCACCTTGGACCAGCATCCGGATGCCCTGACGCTGGCCACGGACTACCCCGACCTCAAGATTGTCATTAATCACGCCTACGGCGCCCGCATGACGGACGGACAGATCAGCGACGAATGGAAGAAGGCGGTTTCCGAGACTTCACAGCATCCTAACGTCCACATGAAGATCTCGAGCATTCTCAATTTCGCGGGCGTAGCCAAACCGGCTCCCAACGATCTCGATCACTACCGTGAGATCCTCGACCACTGCTACGATTCATTCGGTGAAGACCGCGTCATCTTCGGAACCAACTGGGGAGTCTGCACCCACTGGGGTTCGGTCGACGACGTGGTTCGAATCGTCGAAGAGTTCCTCGCTCCCAAGGGAGAAGTCATAACACGCAAAGCGATGCGTGATAATGCCATGAGAGTTTACGGGATTTCTCCGGAAAAGGTCCGAAAGTGACCGCCTTCCATTCCGCCAGGGCCTGAAACTCGGGCACTCAACCCCTTGCCGGATCGGTAGGGGATACATTATCAAATCTGGATCGGCCTCAAATTTCCCGGAAACGGGAAATAGAACGGATATTCCCGTCGGGGTCGCTATATTCGACGAATACATGGAAAACGAACGCGAAGCTTTTGCTCAAAAACTGGATGCCGTGCGTGCCGAGATTGGTCGCGCCGTGGTCGGGCAGGAAGAACTGGTCGACCGCATGCTGCTCGGCCTCCTCTGCAACGGCCACGTCCTGCTTGAAGGGGTGCCCGGGATTGCGAAGACCCTGACAGCGACCAGCCTGGCCAAGGCGGTCCAGGCGGAGTTCTCCCGAATCCAGTTCACTCCGGACCTCCTTCCCGGCGACCTCACAGGCACCCTGGTTTACAATCCCAAGGATCACACCTTTACCGCCGAAAAAGGCCCCGTGTTCGCCAACCTGCTGCTCGCCGACGAAATCAACCGGGCCCCGGCCAAGGTGCAGTCGGCCCTGCTCGAGGCGATGCAGGAAAAACAGGTCACTCTCGGCAAGGACACCTACGATCTTCCCCGTCCTTTCATGGTCCTGGCGACTCAGAACCCGGTGGAGCAGGAGGGCACCTACTCACTGCCCGAAGCCCAGGTTGACCGCTTCATGT
Organism: Verrucomicrobiales bacterium; assembly: GCA_013213905.1. GTDB lineage: Bacteria > Verrucomicrobiota > Verrucomicrobiia > Verrucomicrobiales > DEV007 > Arctic95D-9. Next base: position 10,698 of record JABSSQ010000188.1, read on the forward strand.
TCAAGCTCAAGGTCGATTACCCGAGCCCCGAACACGAACTGCTCGTGATGCAGCGCATGGCGGCGACGGCCCCCGACATCGAGATCGATTCCATCCTCAGCCTCGACGAGCTGATGGTGATGCGGAAGGCTCTCGAGGAAACCTTCATCGACGAGAAGGTTGAGAAATACATCATCCGCCTCGTCGACTGCACCCGTCACCCCGAGAAGTTCGGTCTCGACCTGGAGCGCTACCTCCGTTTCGGCGCTTCTCCCCGTGCCTCTATCTATCTGAGCCTCGCCGCCCGTGGCAACGCCTTCATGCAGGGCCGCGACTACACCACACCGCAGGATGTGAAAGACGTCGCGCACGATGTCCTGCGTCACCGCCTCGCCATTTCCTACCGGGCCGAAGCCGAAGCGCTCACGTCCGATGACTTGCTCGATCAAATGCTCTCGACCGTTCCGGTGGTGGAGGATGAATGATTACCGAAGCTGACAGCCGGCTCTCACTCCTGGAGCTGAAATGCCGACGCCCGGTCGAGCACCTGCTCGCGGGCGAGTTCCACTCTGTGTTCCGTGGCCAGGGCATTGAGTTCGAAGACGTGCGCCCCTACCAGCCCGGCGACGACGTTCGCTCGATGGACTGGAAAGTGACTGCCCGAACCGGCGAGCCGCACATCAAGCGCTACATCGAAGAGCGCGAGCAGTTCCTTTACCTGCTCGTCGACATCTCTGCGTCTGTTCTCGAATCTCCCGGCGGACGCAAGCGCGACACCATCGCTGAGATCGCTTCGCTCCTGACCATGGCCGCGGCCAAGAACCAGGACCGCGTCAGCCTGATCCTTTTCACCGATCAGGTCGAAGTCGTCATTCCTCCGGGCAAAGGTCGCACCCACACGCTGCGCATCATGGATGCATTGCTGAATTTCAAACCGGAAGGGCGCGAGACCAAGTTCGAGTCCGTCCTGCGTCGTTTCGGTCACATCGCGCAGAAGCATTCCATCGTCTTTGTCATTTCCGACTTCCTGGCCAAGGACTACCTCGAAGAGCTTCGCGCTCTCGCCGGGCGCCACGATATCAATGCGGTGAATGTGTTAGAGTCGCAGACAGTGCGCTCACCCGGCACGGAACTGGTTCACCTTCACGACGCCGAAACCAACAGTCGCCGCATCATCGATCTGAAGAAAGCAGTTAACACGGGCGACTCGTATCACGAAACCTTGCAGGAGGAGATGCTCGAGAGCGGCATCAACCTCATGGAAATAGCCGAAGGCGAAGACTGCGTCGAAGCGCTCAGTGGATTCTTCCACGTTCGCCAGCGCCGCGTTGCCGATGAAACAGGAGGATAGGGGAGTGAAAGGTTTCATCATCCAGATGGCCGGAATACTCTGGCTCGCGACCGCGTCCCTGCAGGCAGAGGACCTCGGTGGCCTGTCGATCAACTTCACTCCGGACACCGCCAGGCCCGGTGATCTCGTCACCCTTTGGGTGCAGATGAACCGCGAGGACTACGCCGAATTCAAACTGGAGGTGCCCTCACATCCTCAACTGCATCTCGTCGCCCGCGAGCAAATTGCTCCAGCGCATGTGAACGGCCAATACTACCAGGGCGAGCGACTCATGCTGCAGCCACTCTCATCCGGTGAGATCACACTCACCGATGTCGCCGTCGAACTCACCGAAGCCAGCGGCGCTCGCAGCGTCAGCCTGCCCGCCGCCACCCTGACCGTGGAACCTTTTGAAGCAGACGACGAAGCCGCCACCCCCGAGGCTCTGCCCGAGACGACACCTGCCAAGGTCCTGAGCCCTTCTATTTTCATCCCGCTCTTCTGCATGGTCGCAGGAGCCTTCGTCCTCATTCTGCTGATCCGCCTCAAGATGAACCTCCCCGTGGATTCTGAAATCAGCGAGGCTGAAGGCGCCCGCAATTTCGATTCCATTCTCCGGGCCGCGACCATCACCAACGAAGACCTCGAAGCTCTGCTCAACCACAAGGGCGATGAACTTTCCGAGACCCTTCGCTCTGACCTCGAGATCTATCTTTACGCTCCCGAAGAAGACGAAGCAAAGCGCCAGGCTCTCCACCAGCGACTCAGGGAGGAACTCGACGCATGAGTTTCGCGTGGCCACTCGTCCTCCTGCTGGCACCACTGCCGCTCATCGTGGTGTTGTGGCGTCGTCGCCAGCGGCCCACGCTTTCGGTGTCTTCCCTTCAACTCTGGGAACACGCTGAATCCGGACGCGCCCGCTTTCTCTGGATTCCCTCGGTGATCAAGGCACTCGGCCTCACCTTGCTCATCGTCGCCCTGGCCCGTCCCCAAGCCGGCACCGACCACGCTGCCCAGGTCTCCGAGGGCATCGCCATCGAAATGCTCATCGATGTCTCATCCAGCATGAGCATGGACATGAAGCTTCCCGACGGCCGCGGCAAATCCCGCATGGAAGTGGCCAAGGAGCTCGTCGAAAAGTTCATCGCCGGAGATGAAGAGGAACTTGAGGGCCGCGACGGCGACCTCATCGGCCTCATCACCTTTGCCCGATACGCCGACACCCGCAGCCCCCTGACACTGGGACACAACGCGCTGCTCACCATTGTGCGCGATCTCACCATCCAGGAACGTCCCAACGAGGACGGCACCGCCTACGGAGACGCCCTCGCTGTCGCCGCAGCCCGACTCAAGCAACTCGACGATCCCGAAGTCCGCAAGATGCGATCGCTCGAAGGGGACATCTCCAGCCGCGTCATCATTCTCCTGACCGACGGCGAAAACAACTCCGGCAGCCACCTGCCCCTCGAAGCCGCCGGACTCGCCAAGGAATGGGACTGCCGGGTTTACTGCATCAGCCTGGGCGATCGACCGCGCGGTGCCATCGAAGGCACCCCCGCCCAACTCTCCGAAGCCGAGCGCGTCCTCGAACACATCAGCAACGAAACCGGTGGCGTCTTTCGCACCGCTACTGACTACGATTCTCTTTTCGCCGTTTACAAGGAAATCGACGAACTCGAACAGGCCCGCATCGTTTCGCGCACCTACACCCGCGTCTCGGAGTGGTTCTGGGTTCCGCTGGCCGGAGCCGCCGCTTTCCTCGCTTTCGCTTTCTGGCTCGAAGCCACCTGGTTGAGAACCATCCCATGATCCCCTTTGTCTTCCAACAGCCCTGGATGCTTCTGCTCCTGCTCGTGGTGCTCCCACTGGCAGGCGTGCTGCGTCATGCCCGGCGCCGGCGCCGTGTCGTGCTGGAGGAAATGGGCACGGGAGAGCTCCCGCCCTTCGCCCGCTGGCGTGACTGGTCACGGCTCGCGGCGCTGGTGCTCATGGTGATCGCCCTGGCTCGTCCCGGTTTCGATCCGCAGCGCCACAGCGTTTCCCAGAGCGGACGTGATGTGGTTTTCGTGCTCGATGTCTCACGCTCCATGTTGGCCGAGGACGCTTCCCCCAATCGACTCGAAGCGGCCAAGAACGGTATCCGCGATGCGCTCGACGCCTTCAGCACGGAACGCGTCGGCCTCGTCATCTACGCCGGGAGCTCCAACATTCTCTGCCCGCTGACCTACGACTACAATTTCGTCCGCTACATGCTCGACCAGGCCACGACACGGGCGGTCGATTTCGGAGGCACCATTCTTCTCTCCGCCGTCGAGAAAAGCATCGATAGCGTGCTCATGGAAGGTCGCGGTGGCATGCATGATCTCGTCGTCCTCACCGACGGAGAAGAACACGGCGCCCAGAATGAACGCGTCGCCGAGTTGCTCGAAGAGAACGGGGTCGGTCTTTTGCTCGTCGGAATCGGAGATCCTTCCGCCGGCTCCCGCATACCGGTCACCGATGCCGAAGGCAAGCGCACCTATGTGAAATACCAGGGCGACTTCGTCACCACCCGTCTCAAGGACAAGGAACTCGGTGAACTCGTCCGCGGCATCGATCAGGCCAGCTACCACTCGGTTGGCGCTTCCAGCTTTGACCTCGCCGGACTCTACCTCGACTACGTCGCCGAGAAACCCGTTTCCGGAGCCAGTGGCGATGACACCTACGTCACTTATCGGGAAGCCGGTTTCCCGCTCATGATACTCGCACTGATCCTGCTTATCGTCGGGGAAGGGCGCATCATTCCTAAAGGAGCCAAGAACGAACTCGCTGCGGCAGCCACATTGGTGCTCCTGTCAGGATCCGTTATCACCTCGCCGGCCCACGCTACCGAACCGTGGATCCAGGAACATTTCTCAACGGCCCTCAAGCACCAGGAAGAGGGACGTTACGGCGAAGCACTCGACACCTTCGCTCTGCTCGTCGAAGAAGGCGGCACCAACCTGATGGACAACGGCCAGATCGCGACGATGGCCTTCAACGAAGGGCTCTGTTATCTCGCCCAGGCGGAAGCCCAGGCCGGACAGGAACCGCACGCCGCGCTTGGCCTCGCCATGCAGGCCCGCAGCCGTTTCCTCACCGCCCGTCGCATGAAACCTGACTTCGAGCGGGCCGGTCAGCGCCTCGATCCTGTCGCCCGCATGATTGTCTCCTACCAGGAACAGATCGCCGAGGAAGAACAACGCCAGCAGGAGATCCAGGAAAAGATGCAGGAGCTCATCGAGATGCTCCAGGCTCTCCAGGAGGCCCAAACCGAACTGCGCAGCGAAGTCCCGGCCCGGCCCCAGCAACCTCGCGGCCCCGACACCGAGCCCGTCGCCACTCCTGAAAGCGCCGCCACCGATTCGGTGCGTTTCAACAGCGACCAGCTCGATCTCATCGAGAACGCCAACACCGTCAGCGCCTTCATGGCTGATCTCGACCAGGCCATGATGCCGGAAGGCGTCGACATCGATCAGCTGCCCGTTTCCATTCTCCACGAACCCCGCCAGCTCATGGGCGAAGCGATTGAAGCCCAGGGCCGCGCCGCCGAGCTGCTCCGCCAGTGGTCCTCCTGGCCCGATGCCCGGGTCCAGCAACAGATCACGATCGACAAGATCCAGGAAATCCTCGACTTGCTGGCCAGCGACCAATCCGAAGACTGGGACGAAGGCGACTGGGAGGATTGGGAAGAAGACTGGGACGACATGGAATTCAGCGATTCCGAGGGCGGCATGAACGCTTCCATGGAAGGGCAGGGGGACCTCGCCGCCGGAGCCGAGATGCAGGCCCTGCCCGTGCCGAATTACTCCGTCGAAGACATTCTCATGGAAGAGCAGGGCAGCCTGCAGTTCCGCCAACAACAGCGCGCTGCCGCCAACGAAGGCAAAGTGGAGAAAGACTGGTGATGCGATTCTTTAGGACAGTGTTAGTGATTGGCTCACTCATGACTTCACCGTCATGGGCCCAGGATACTGTGCCCGCGAATCCTGCTCCGGCGGACGCCGGGGAGCCGGCTGAAGAAACCGACCCGCTCGCCCCGCTGAAGGAAGCCACCGTCGAAATCGAGATCGACGCTTCGTCCTTCTTCACCGACATGGCCATCAACGCCGTGGTGAGATTTCCCGAGCTGGTCGCCGAGCCACTCGAGCTGCCCGGACCTGACAGCGGCGTCTCCGTCATCAACCTCGATGTGATGGAAACCTACAGTGACGACGAGACCAAGGCCGTCGCCTCGATCAGCCTGATGCCGCGCGACGCCGGGCTCATCACGATTCCCTCGTTCGAGTTTCAGTCCGACTCCACCGCCTACCGTACGCCGGCCCGGCAGATCCTCGTTTCCACCCCAGTCGAGAGCGAAGCGATGACCTTCAAGATGACGCCGGCCAAGACGACCGTCTACGCCGGTGAGCCACTCCGCATCGATGTGGAATGGACCGCAAATCTCATCACCAACCAGATCCGCTCCCTGCGCTGCTTTCCGGAGGTCTTCTCCCACCCCAATTCCGAGATCGTCATTCCTCGCAATACCGATCTCGAGAAACACCAGATGGGCATGCCCTTTGGCGGACGCCGTATCATCGCCAAGCGCGTCCCGCCTCCAAGCGATGAACCCAACAAGCAGTTCGAAAAGTTCGGCACCGTCACTTTCCCGCTCTATGTGAGGTTCAATGATCCCGGCACCGTCGAACTGCCGGAGGCCCGACTCGAGATCGCGCACCTCAAGGGCAAAGGAGGCGCCTTCGCACCCTACGCCGCTTACTTCAACAACGGTCTCTTCGAACCGCTCGCCGCGCTCGAAGCGTTCGAACGTTTCTACGTCAACGCCCCTGCGCTCACCATCGAAGTCCTGCCGCTCCCCGAAGAAGGGCGCTCCGAGAACTTCAGCGGACTCTTTTCCCCGGTTTCCATCGAAACCGGCCTGACCGCCAACGAAGTCGAAGTGGGCGAGGTGCTCGAGGTATCGCTGCGGGTGAAATCCGAAGCTCCCCACGGCATGATCGATCTGCCCGCTCTCGACGTGCAGCGCGCCCTCCGCGGACGCTTCCGCGCCGGCAACGAATACGGCCGCACCTGGTACGAAGACGGCACCGGTTTCACCGGGCGGGTTCGCCCGCTCACCACCGGAGTCAACGCCCTGCCATCACTGCAGGTCCAGGTCTTCGATCCTGGAACCGGATCCTATCAAACCCTCCAAACCGAGGCGCAGGAGCTCACCGTCACCCCGGCCAACGGGAAAGACTTTTTCGACATCCGCAGCCTCGCCCCCGAATCCACTTTCACCAATCAGCCGGAAGGAGTCTGGCACAACGCCCAACCTGGAATCATGAGAGACCTGATGAACCAAACCATCGGCTTGCTCGCCGAGAATATGCTGATCCTCAATCTCATCGGAGTGGGGCTCTACTTCCTCCTGCTCCCCTGGGTGAAGGAACGACGCCGGCGCGCCACCAACCCGGTCTACCGCGCCCAGGCCGAGGCCTACGAAGCCTTCAAGAAACTGCCCGAACGCAGCGAAGCCAAGTGGGAAGCTTTCCGCCAGTTCCTCGCCACCAGCTTCTCCATGCCCGGTGGAGCCTGGACTCCCGGTGAAGCCCAGCGCCTTCGCGACAGCGGCATCGACGAAACGGACGTCCAGGCCGTGATCGATACCCACACCGCGATGGACGCGACCGACTTCGCTTCTCACAAGCCCGCCAGCCAGGTGCCGGATCTCAATCCGCTGGGACGTCGTCTCTTTGATCACTTCCGCAAGACCGTCCCCATGATCGCCATCGCCTGGCTCGCCCTCGGCTCGGTGTCTCAGGCCGACGACTGGTCCGAAGCCGAAGGTCTCTTCGAGCAGGCCCTCGCCGCCACCCCCGGCGAACCCGCCACCGAATCGCTCTTCACCCAGAGCGCGCTCAAGTTCGAAGCCGCCGCTGACGATCGCAAGCGCCCCGGAGCCGCCTGGTTCAACGCCGGCAATGCCTGGTTCCAGGCCGGCGAGATCGGGCGCTCCATCGCCTGCTATCGCCAGGCCCGCATCTACCGCCCCTTTGACGAAACCATCAGCAACAGCCTCAACGCCGCCCGCGCGCTCAGTGTGGATGTGGTCGAGGACAAGCGAGGCGTTCAGCTCGATGTCATTCCCGTTCGCTGGCTCAGTTCCGGCCTCGTCGTCGGCGTCTGGGCCCTGGTGGCCTTTCTCCTCATCCACCGACGCTTCAAGACCAACGGAACGCTCACCGGCGTGATGGTCATGCTGGTGCTACTGATCCTGATCGGTTCGCTCACCGCCTTCGCCAGCAGCCGTTCCGGCAGCGAAGGCGTGGTGGTTGCCGGGAGTCTCTACGGCCGCAAGGGGCCAGCCTACAGTTACCAGCAAGCGTTCAACGAGCCGGTGCACGATGGATTGGAAGTGCGCGTCCTCGAGGAGCGTGAAGGTTGGTTGCTCGTGCAGCTGGCCGATGAGCGCCAGTGCTGGGTGCCGGTGGATCAGGTGCGGCGGGTTTTGAACGAGAAAGGGTGAATCTCTGAGCCGTTGATTTACTGCGGCACCGCACCAATCCTCGCTGATTCACCCAATGCGACCTGCTCGCGCAGGCTCACTAACGCCTCGGGCAGGGATTTCTCGAGGGAATCCTTCACCACCCTTGCCGGGACGGGAATGCCGGGATCAACGGCGAGCTGGTAGAGCAGCAGGGTCCGGGTGCCTTCGGCGACGGGGTAGAGTTCCCAGTAGCCTTCCAGCATCTTGAAGCTGCCGCTCTCGCGTTTGAAGTCGACCCGTCGCTGCGGCACCGACTCCGTGTGGCGGATGACATACTTGAAGGTGCCCGGCAGGAAACAGACCTTCATCTCCTGGTAAACGAGGCTGTAGTTTTCACCCGTCTCAGTGACGCGTGCTTCCCGAAGTCCTTCGCACCAGTGCACCGCACCTTCCTTGTCTTCGATCACTCTCCAGACCGCGGGCGCCGGGTAGGGGACAAGGACGGCAGCGAGGGCCTTTCGCTCTTTCCCTTCGGATCCGGAGAGGACCACGGCTTCACCCGCTTCCAATCGACTCCAGTTCTCAGCCGAGATAGACGGCTTCACCAAGGTGTTCGCGCCCAGGAAACAGGGAGCGAAAATCATCGAGGCCAGCACGTAAAGCGCGGCCCGCAGGCAGAACGGAGGAGGCACGATATTTATTTAATCATACTTAATAAAATTTTTACAGTTAAAAATGCAGCAATTCGGTCACATACATGACTTCACGCCGGCGGTGAAAATTGATTCAATTCGGGATCCCGGACCGGTCTAACCTCCTCGTCTTCAGGCGGTATATTAATCTACCGCTGTTTGCCGAACACTTCGCCCCACTGGCTAAAGCAGTGAAAGCTCAGGCATCCTGACAAAGATGCCTGAGACCCGGAAGAGGGATTCGAATCACTCTCCGAAGAGCCAGTCACCACGCGCACCCTGGGTCAGCTGGCGGTCTTCGGGCGAAAGTCCTTCAATGACGAGTTTGAGGATATCAGACACCACCTTTTCGTGGCTGCCGTAGTAGCTGTGCCCGAGCATGCTGGTATCGATACCGGACGCATCGATCGTATCCATCCCTTCAACGACAACCAGGTCCTCACCGGAAAGGCCGAGACGATGGTGGCCGTGAAGTTCCTTCGAAAACTTGAGGGCTTCATCGTCTGAAGACGAGTACATGGTGAGCCGGTCCGTCGATGCCATCACCTTGGGCAGGATCTGCTCTTTGAAGATATCAGCGTCAATGTCAGGGGCCGCGAGGATGACATTGTTGAGCTCCAGCTCGAACCCTTCCGTCCTCGCCCGGGCCACGGCATCCGTAAGCAGGCGGGTGCCCATGCTGTGAGCAATGATGTGGATCTTATCCAGGTCGGTCTCCTCCTGGAGATCGAGAAGGAACTGGGACAGGTGCGGAATGGACCACTTGGCGTTCGTCTCGTCAGTCGTGTAAGCCGACGGGGAAACCGAAGCCTGTGAAGGCCAGCTGTAACTCAGAGCGACGCCACCGAAGTCGAGGTCGAAAGCGATCTGAGCGGTGCGGCGAATGGCGTTGTCCCAGGACACGTTGAAACCGTGAACGAAGAGTAACCCTTCGTTGATTCCGGCTTCGGATCCCGCGGCAGTGACCCCGCCGAAGAATTCCTTCGGATCCATGGTGTCGAGTTCCAGGATCACGACGTGCTTCTTGGGATTTTCAGAGAACTCGAACTTGTACCACTTGGGACGCTCAACCACTCCCATCTGGTGATGCTTGGGAATGGAAACTTCCGCAAGACCGTATTCCATCGGGCCGTCAAGATGACGCTCAGTTCCGTAGGCGTCGTTCAGGGTAGCGGAGTTGGTCGGCTTGCGGTTGGTCCCGTAGAACACCTCGACCACATGGTAGTCTTTGGATTCGGGTTCTCCGGCTCCCGTCACTGGCATGTCCGGCATCTCAACACCACCGTTGCCGATATCGGGATCAGGGGCAGGTGCGGGATTCAGTTCAACACCCCGTGAAGGAAAGCCACCCGGGGGAACAGGAGCCGGGGCCGGCTCAACCACAGGCGCAGGTTCGGGCTCCGCAACGGGAGGGGGTAGGGGAGGCGGCGGAACCGGCTTGGGCTGGGGAGGAGTTTTCTCAGACGGCACTGGCGGAGCCTCACCCGGCGGAGCTTCACCCGGCGCTGGGGGCGCTTCCGGAGGAGCCCCACACTGCGTCAGCAACAAGAGGGCGGCAAGAGAGGCCACACCAGTCACAAGGATTCTTCCCTTCTTCATGTCTTTTCAGAATCGTGTTCCACCCAAACTGTTTCAAACAGTGTCAGGTGACTCTATTCTACGGGGTCTACGCCTTGCGGCTACCCAAAAATGAAAAAGAGGAGTCGCGCGCGTTCCTAATCGTTCTGATTTTCGATTTGGAGAATGGTTCCGTCAGGGGCGTAGACGACATCCATGTTGGGGCCCTCCTGCTTGAATTCAACGTCGTAGAACAATCCCTTCTCGGCACTGTCGACCCATTCAATTTCGTTCAGTTCCCGACCGGAAAACTTCTCAGCAATCGATTTGCGGATCGCATACGGCACCTCCAGGAGCTCAACATCCCGCTCCGTTTCACGCCATGCCCCGTCCTTCAGGAAGTCAGCGCGAAACTTCAGATCATCGATCTCAAATTTCGCCTCCCAGTATCCATGCTTATCCAATTCCCACTTATCCACCTTGGTATCCGGGTAGTATTTGGCGAAACTCTCTTTCACCACATCGGGCACGTCCTCAGCATGGCACCAACCTGCCACGAACATCGAAACCATCACCGCCGATACGGAACAACAAAATCTCAGTCTCATACTTTTATTCTTCACTACACGGTTATCATGAACAGCAACTTTGGGTGACTTCTCCGCCAATGGATTTCTTTCATCTTGTCACCCGCAACTGATTGCCGAGAATGGTCGTCTCTTCATGGAATCTCTCGCCCGGATTGCCGCAGGATTCGCTCTGCTGCTCTCAGCCTATGCCCTGCTTTGCTGCTGGAAAGATGACGATGCTGCCCGAAAGCACAAAGTCGTCTACACCATCGTGATTATGCTCCTGCCCGTGCTCGGGCCGGTCATCTTTTTCAAACAGCGGGATGAAATGAGAAGAAACGCCAAGCCCCGTCGAAAGCGCAGCCTCTAATGATCAATCGCGATCACGATCGCCATCACCACCGCCGCCGCCCGGTCCGCGGCCACCTCCAGGTCCGCGGCCACCTCCAGGTCCGCCACCCGGACCACGTCCAAACGAATCGCCGCTAAGCGCGCGCTCGGCACGCTCAGCTTCGAACTGGGCACGCATCACATCACGCTCAGACTCGGAGAGCATGTCGTCGCCATTGGTGTCACCGCGCTTCATGAATTCCCACATGCGCTCCGGAATCTCGTCTTTTCCAAGGTTGCCGTCGCCGTTTGTATCGATCGAGGCAAAGAACTCCTGGCGTCGTCGGGCACGTTCCTCTTCGGACATGTTTCGCCAGTCTTCGCGGCTCATGCCACCGGGTCCGCCTTTGCCACCCTTTCCGCCTCCACCATCACGAGACGGGGCACCAAAGGTCGTCACCACTTCACCCTCCGGGGTCAGCTCAATATCACGGGGCTCGCCCTCTTCGGCAACCAGGTCCATACGGATCTCGCCTTCCTCCCAGACAAGACCTTCATTGTCACCAAAAGGAATGATGCCGTAGTCCCTCCACTTCACGGGGAGGCTCAGACTGACCATGAGTCGATCCCGTTCTTCATCGAATCGCACCTGGGCGGGAATGGTCACCTCCTGGCTGGCGCCATGAGCCTGATAGGTTCCGGTCAGGTTGACCAGACCGTCCTCGCCGGGAACAGCACTGGTGATGTTCAAAGTGGAGGTCGGGAAAAAACTGACGGCGAAGAATTCGTCCGCTTTCAAGTCCTGCATCAGTTCCTGATCACGCGAGACGACGGAGTTCATGTCGATGATGAGGGAATGCGCACCTTCCGGATTCAGGCCGTTCCCGAGCAAATCCAGCTGACCCACAAAATTTGCGAAGGCACCGCGCGGGGCCTCTTCGCCTTCGCCGCCACTGAATCGAATTCGGGAACCGCCGGTGAAGACAAACACCCGAGACTCCGGTTCCGCTTCTTCTGTGACCTCCGGTTCCGCTTCGGGCTCCTCGGCCGTCGGTTCGGCCGGGCGAGGGGTTTCTTCTTTGCAGGCGGAGAGAAAAAGAGCGCCTGCCATCACGGGCAACACCGGAAAAATTGGCCAAACTTTCATAACCTGATTTTCATTCAATCACATTTGCCAAGTCGAGGGCAGAGTAATCCGTCACATGGAACTCCAGTCTACCATGGACGTTTCGCCGACTTGTCCGTTAAACTGATTTTGTCCATGCCGCTTCAAACTCTCTCCCTGTCCCTCTCCGATGATCCGCCCCCGGCGGAAATCGCGGAATGGATCGACGAAGCCAACCGGCGACGGGAGAAATTCTATGACGAAGGGCTCGGACTCCGCATCCCCAAGTATGTGCCGAGCAATCCTCAGATGGTCTGCGCCGCCATGTTAAACCTGAAGGAGAGCGGGCACCTGCGAGGCGACACATTCTGCGAGTGGGGAAGCGGTTTCGCGATTGCCACCGGGATTGCCTCACTCCTCGGCATGGAAGCCTTCGGGCTCGAGATCGAACCGGAGTTGATCGCCCGCTCCCGCGAGTTGGCAGCGGACATGAAGGTCCCCCTCACCATTCTCGATTCCGACTACCTGCCGGAGGGTTTTGATGAATCGGAAGAAATGGGCGGCAAGGAGCTGATCCTTCCCGAGGCCACGATGGCGGGCGGTATCCTGCCGGAGTACGATGGCCTCGACCCCGCTGATGTGGACCTGTTCTTCGTCTACCCGTATCCGGACCAGGAAGAAGTGATGATGGATCTGTTCGCCGCGGTTGCCAGTCACGGCGCCGTTCTCCTACTTTACCGCGAAGAGGGCGAGGTGGATGCTTTCCTCCTCGAAGAAGGTGACGACAGCGACTTCTAACATTTCCTCTGCTTGACGATCCTGCCAAAACACCCGTGGTTAGACTCCACACACCACCCCATTCATGAAGCCTCTTTTCGCCTTTCTATTCCTGGCCGCTCTGTCCACCTCTGTTGCCCGCGACTGGACCAGTCTCGACGGGAAAGTGATCCAGGCTGATCTCGTTTCTGCGACTGATACTGCTGTGATCATCTCTAAAGCAGGCCAGGAGTTCACCGTGCCACTCGACCGTCTGATCGAAGCCGACCGAACCTATGCCAGGGAATGGCTCGAGCAGAAAGCCGCCGAGATGCTCCAACTCGGAAATGAAGCCGTGACTCCTGAAGCGGGCAAGCATGTCACCTTCACGGTTTCCACCGACCCCGAACTCGCTGCCAAGGCAGCGAAAACCGGCGTGCCAAATGTCGATCCTGCAGCCTTCGGAATCGCCGTGCCCGACGATTTCGACCCCACCCGGGACTATCCCGTGTTCGTCATCAGCGTCACCTCCAGCGGCAAATCGCCGTCCAGCATCGGCCACATGAAGGGCTACATCGACAAAGCAACCGCTGCCGGCTGGGTCGTCGTTGGTGCTGACGGACCTGAAATTCCTGAAGCAGAACAAGATTCGAACGAATATCGCTGGGCCGTTCTCAGCGCCGGCCTGGAGCACCTGCATGAGAAGTGGCCCAACTCACGCGAGTGGCACTACGCCTGCGGCGGGAACTCTGGTGGGGCCAAGCGTTCCGGCTTCATTGCCGCTATCATGTCCGCCAACGGTTACAACGTCAGCGGGATCTACATGGGTGGCTGCAACCATGACATGGCCACGCTAGGATTGGAACAATACTCCCCGCCGAAAGCAGAATTCCTGAAAGTTCCGATCTGGATCAGCTCCGGCGTGAATGACAAGATCGCCAGCCCGGAAGACTCAAACCGCATCGCCGGTGAAATGCGGGAAACCGGATTCAAAAACGTCCGCGTCGAAAGCCACGACGGCGGTCACGGCCTCTCCAAGGAACACGTCACTGAGGCACTTGGGTGGTTTGAAGAAATGGCAGCGGCCTCCGGGGAGTGAGGTGCCTGCCATCGATTTCCCAAACAGGGTCGCACACCACGCTCTGCAAAGCCGGTGATTCTTTATAATCGCGCATAAGCTTCACCGTGGATTAGTCTCTTTCCTGATCCGCCATGCGAAACATTTCCCACATCGTCAATGACGTCCTGCCCGAGCTTCAACAACTGGAACAGGATCGATTGATATACCGCGCCCGTCATCGCACCTACCTGATGATTGGTATCATTCCCCTCGCGGTCCTTCTCGTAGGCGGACTTCTCTCAGGCCTAATATTCGTGACCTTTCCTATCGCCATTGTCTGGTTCATTATTTCAGGAATCCTCTACTACTTCAAAGCCGGGAAACTCGGCAACGCCTACCGCGACAGCTACAAAGCCTCCGTTCTACCTCCGCTGATTCAAGCCGTGGATCCAAACCTGAAGTACGATGCCAAGCTCGGAATATCATCGTCATCCTTTGTAAATACCGAGCTGTTCACAACCCGCCCGGATCGCTACCACACCGAAGACCTCGTCCACGGCACCTACGGAAAGACCTATCTGCAGCTCGCGGAGATTGACGCCGAAGAAAAGCGCACCCGGCGGGATAGCAATGGTGATCGCGAAACCTACTACGTGACCATCTTTGACGGGATTCTCCTTATCGCTGATTTTCACAAGCACTTCCAAGGGCGCACCTTTATCTTTCCTGACAAAGCCGAAAAGACTTTCGGAAACTTCGGCCGCTTCTTTCAGAAAATGGGAGGTCGCAGTGAAACGGGCTTACTCCGCATGGAGGACCCGGAGTTCGAAAAAGCCTTTGCGGTGTATTCCACGGACGAGGTCGAAGCACGCTATATTCTCAGCACAGCGATGATGCGACGGATTCTCGATATGAGGTCACGCTTCGGAAAAGATGTTCGCGTCTCGTTCAAAGACTCCTGTCTCATGCTGGCCGTCCCGCACCATAAGCCTTTCCTCGAACCGAATCGAAAAGTGCCGGCCACCGACACCTCCCAGATCCAGGACCTTCTTTTCCACCTGCGCTACTTCCTCGACACGATCGAAGAACTGGATCTCAACACGCGGATCTGGACGAAGCAGTAAATCAGAGCCCCCAGGCACCCATCTCAGCAGCGCGAGCTTTCTTCTCTATGCCCTCGAGATGTGCCTTGTAGTCGTAGTATGAACGACCATCAGGCGTTTCCTCACCCTTGGTGTGAATGCGGGCGAGGCCGCTGGCGATGAGATGCTCGCTGAGGTAGAACTCACCACCGGGCAGCTTCACAAAAGCGTAGTAACGATCGCTGTCGTAAACTTCCTCCCACTTGGTGTAGACGGTGAACGACTTCCCGCGAAGCAGATCGAGGGTGTGTTCCTTAGCCGCCTTGCCAACAACCACGACTTGATCGTCGCTGAGACCGCCGAGATCTTTACCCTGGTCAGCGACGCGCTTGCGCTGGCTTTCCCAGCGGTCACTGATGTATTTCTCCGGCGTGTCGACGTAGTAAAGTCGGAACTGGTATTCGCGTTCACCAACCCTGACGAAGAAGCTGTCGCCGTCGTTGCCCTCGTTTTCGATCAGGCGTGCGCCCGTGAGTTTGTCGTAACCGTTCACTTTCTCAACTGTCCCGGATTGGGAAGAGGACGAAGGAGACTGTCGGGTTTCGCTACCCTGCTGCTCACCCTGCGTCCGTTTCCAGTAGGCGCCGCCGAGAATAATCAGTATCAGGATGGCGCGGAAGATCAGTCTTTGTTTTCCTTTCATCACCATTTCCTGTTCTCAGTTGAGGTCAGCTGCCTTTCCTGTCCTGCACTGTCGACTTCACGTAGAGCTCACGCAACTGTTTGAAGTCCACTTCGGCCGGGCTGGCCGACATGAGATCGACGCCCTTGTTGTTCTTCGGGAAAGCAATCACCTCGCGGATGCTGTCTTCCTTACAGGCCAGCATCACGAGACGGTCGAGACCCAGAGCGATACCAGCGTGGGGGGGAGCACCATATTGGAACGCTCCCAGGATGTGACCGAAGTTCTCGGCCTGCTCCTCTTCGTCGATTCCGAGAACGGAGAACATCTTGGACTGGAGGTCGCCTTCGTGGATTCGAACAGAACCACCACCCAGCTCGTTGCCGTTGAGAACGACGTCGTATGCTTCCGCGCGGATTTCACCCCACTTGGACTCGTCAGCCAGAAGCTCTTCCTGGCCGGCCTTCGGGCGGGTGAAGGGATGGTGAACCGCGTTCCACTTGCCTTCCTCTTCGTCAAAACCGAGCAGCGGGAAGTCGACGATCCAGTGGAAGTCGAGTTCGTCTTCCTTGCCTTCGAGCCAGTTGTTCATCTCGGCACACTCAAGACGCAGGCGTCCGAGCACGTCGCAAACGGTGGCGCGAGTGTCGCAGCCGAAAAGAATGAGGTCGCCCTCTTCGATGTTGAGATCTTTCTCGATCGCGGCGAGTTCCTCTTCGCTGAAGAACTTCACGATGGGGGAGCGCCAGGTGTCTTTCGTGGCACCGCGCACTTGGATGTAGGCCAGACCACCGGCACCGGCTTCCTTGGCGACCTCTTCGAGGCGCTTGATCTGTCCGGTGGAAACGCCGGCAAAGCCTTTCGCATTGATCGCGCGAACAACACCGCCCGCTTCGACGGCACGCTTGAAGACACCGAATCCGGAATCAGCGAAGTGCGAAGTGAGGTCAACGATCTCGCATCCGAAACGACGCTCGGGCTTGTCGCTGCCATAGCGGTCCATCGCGTCCCAGTAGTCGAGGCGCTCAAACGGAGTCTGGATGTCAACGCCCTGGCTCTCTTTGAACACCTTGGCGAGAAGGCTTTCGATCAGGGCAAAGATATCTTCGGATTCCACGAAGCTGGCCTCGATATCGACCTGGGTGAACTCGGGCTGACGGTCAGCACGCAAGTCCTCGTCGCGGAAACAACGGGCGATCTGGAAGTAGCGCTCCACGCCGGCGACCATGAGCAGCTGCTTGTACTGCTGCGGTGCCTGGGGCAGGGCGTAGAACTTACCCGGGTTGAGACGGCTCGGGACGAGGAAGTCGCGGGCACCCTCGGGCGTGGACTTGGAAAGAATCGGCGTTTCGATTTCGACGAAGCCGTTGTCGTCCAGACCATCGCGGATCGCCTTGGTGATGGTGTGGCGGGTGCGCAGGTTGTTGGTCATGCGCGGACGACGAAGATCGAGGTAACGATGCTTCATCCGCAGGTCCTCGCTGCTGAGCTCCTTGTCGAGCTGGAACGGCAGCACCTCGGCCTTGTTGAGAATCTTGAGTTCGGTCGCGACGAGCTCAACTTCACCGGTCTCGATCTTATCGTTCACAGTGGACTGCCCTTCGATTTCAGGGCGGTCATCAACCCGGCCCGTCACTTGAATGACGTCTTCGCCGCGCAGGGAGTGGCTCAGCTTGGCGGCGTCGGCATTTTCCTCGGAACGGAACACGCACTGGGTCACACCCTCGCGGTCGCGAATGTCGATGAAAATGACACCCCCCTGGTCACGCACGGTATTGACCCAACCAACGAGAGTGGCGGTCTCGCCGGCGTTGGATTTACGGAGTTCGTTACAGTGATGCGTTCGGTACATGGCTGTCTCAGCTGGGTTGATTATCAGGCGCGCCAGAGCAGTTTCGGGCCGAATTGCCCCTGTCCAGCGTGGGCGGAGACACTACTCGCCAATTCTCAAGGTGCAAGCGTCGGTATTGGAGGGGTAAATTCGCGCGGCAGCGCGGGTAGGGCCGGGCCTCCGGACCGGCCACAAGTATACTTGCGCATTCGAATCCAATCGGCCCGTCGGGACGCCCGGCCCTACCTTACTCGAGGCTTCGAGCCTGCATAAACAACCGCGATCAAAAGGGTCCAGATGATTCGCTTCCTCGCCTTCGGCTTCATTTCCTAAATCAGGGGCTCTTGCGATGGGAAGCGGGTTTCCGATCGAGGCGAACGAGCTCAAACGACGAGAAGCGGATGTTCTTTCCTGTGATCACCTCATCGACAGCCCTCGCCGGCCTGTGGACAGCATCGGCTAACGTCCGGATCGAAAACGGACGTCCCTTGACGATGACGGCCGGATCCAGGGGAAAGACGGGCATAGACAACGAAACCTTCCCGGTGACCGGGTTTTTCCACCGCGAGACTTTTCCCAACGGCCGCAGGTAAAAGTTTAACGAAACGTAAACCAACAAAGCCGCCGCCAATCCCCACATCCATTTTCTCTTGGCTCTCCGACTCATGGAGTTTTTGCGGGCAGCTTGGTTTGCATGGGCAGTTTTCTTCGAATGACCATCCGGCCCGCACTCATATAAACGGATCTCTTGCCTGCAAAGCCGACCTCATCATTCACCAGGTTGTCGATTCTCAACAGAGGCGAGTAGAACACTTCCGCCACCGCACGAAAAGAATCGGACTCGGGCTTCGAAACCGGGCGGCCAAAGGTCCACGGTTGAATGATATGGAGATCCCATTCTGTGAAAGGAAGATCATACTGGCCACCCACCGCGAGCGGTCGCAAAGCCAGGTAGCTCCCCCCGTAAAGCACAAGAACCGTCCCCACGATCAGCGCGACCTTCTTTCCGGACATCGCGCTCATCCCGGTCTCAATATTCTCCCATGTTCTTGCCGACGCTGGCATCAGTCCACCAGTAGAGAATGCGTCCGCAGTTCTCGCAATTGGCGACCTGCTTTTCGGCGCGGACGTTGACGACGGTGGACTTGGTCACCTTCATATGGCAGCCCTGGCAGACTTCGTCGACGAGCCCGACCACGGCCATGCCGGCCTTGGCTTTAAAAAGACGATCGTAAATATAGAGCAGATCAGGATCGACCTCCGCGGCCTGCTCGGCGCGGGCGGCCTTTTCGGTTTCGACATCTCCTTCGAGCTTGATCTTGAGCTCGCCGAGATCCTCGATCTCTTCCTTCACCGACTGTTCGTTTTCATCGAACTTGGCGCGA
>JABSSQ010000189.1 GCA_013213905.1 Verrucomicrobiales bacterium
CGATCAATCGAGAGCTTTCAATTCTTCCAGCATCTCGAGCAGGTTTTTCGTGAGGAGGACCGAAGACTCCCGCTCAAACCGGCAGGTGCCGATCCAGGTTTCATAGCCACCCAGGTCAAACTGGTTGGGCGGGGGAAGGTATCCGTAGCCGCCGTTTGCTAGCGAGATGGTGAAGGTGTGGGGAAACGGGCTCTTCTCCTTGATCTCCAGGCCGATCTCCACAAGCACTTCGAAAGGAAGAGACACGATGGCCTGGTCTCCGATCCGGATGGCCTGGATGAGCACGTCCTCAGTTTTGTCGGGTTCTGAATACCGAACTGTCGCGCTGGCGTATTGCACGAACTTCTTGTGCAAGTCGAGGCCTTCGCGCTCCTTTCGAGTCATCTCGAGAATGCGAAGGGCGTGTTCGACCTCGTCCTGTCTCATGCTGCGGTACTTGAGGGTTACGGATCGCTGTTTCATGGCCACGATCGGATCGGTATCGAAGCTTTCGATTTTTTTGGAGGCTCTCCAGGCGGCATCAGCCGTTTTCGTGGCCACCTGCCTGACCTGCTCGAATGGAGCCCTGGGACCGCGCACTCTCCGGAAGTCGATGTTGTTGATGTCACCGCTGGTGCCGTTGGTCATCATGGCGACGAAGTGATTCTCCGGATTGGATCCGTCCGTTCGGTAGGGAAAGATCCTCGAGAACTCGCCGAAGTAATCGGCAGAGGCCATTCCGACGACTTTGCCATCCTCCTCGATAACCGTGGGAATGTTGCCGACATAGTGGAGTGAGTAGTTGGCAATGAGACCAAGGGGTTTCCCGCGGCGGTTGCGGATGTCGACGATGCAGACTTCAGGATCAATGGGGCCGGCAGGAGTGTCGATCGTGGCCGGGTTTGGGTTCATCCTGACCTTGTCGTAGGTGCCGAAGGGGTTCTTATCCATCATGCC
Organism: Verrucomicrobiales bacterium; assembly: GCA_013213905.1. Taxonomy (GTDB): domain Bacteria; phylum Verrucomicrobiota; class Verrucomicrobiia; order Verrucomicrobiales; family DEV007; genus Arctic95D-9. The sequence continues at coordinate 937 of JABSSQ010000189.1, forward strand.
CTCCTTGAGATACCAGCGACGGTTTCGGACTTCACTTGGCTCGTCTTCGGCGGCAAACCCGACCTGGGCCGGTTCGAGAGATTCGATCGCCTTGGTGAGCGCTTCAACGAGACCGTCGAAACGCGTCTTTTCGTAGGCAATGCGACCGGGAGAGGTGTCTCCACCCTTGGGGGTAGTGTGGGCATGAGTGCCGCTGACCAGCATTTCCTCAACGCTCCAGCCGGTTCGCTCGGCAACGATTGCTTTGGCTTCGTCGGTCATCTCGCGGCCTGTGCCGATGGCGTCAATAAGCGCGACGGCAGCACGACCTTCACCGTTCTGGAAAGCGATCGCGCGGACATGCATGGGATCGTGAACGTAGTTTGAAGGGCCGGATCGCAATTGGATCGGGAACACGGTGGGGGAGATATCCACCGCTGCGGTGCCTACATGAAGGCCGCCGTCAGCGAAGGTGAAATTCAGAGTGAGGAGGAAAGTCAGGATCGCAGCGGTAAGCTTCATGGAAATCGAACAGGGTTAGGTGATGGATCATACCCTGTTTGATCGCCCGCGGTCTCCCCCGTGATCGTGGCGAAGCGACTAGCCCTGCTGTGGTTCGCTGCTCGGAGGGGAAGCCATACCACATATTTGTTCCTGAAAGTTGTGGATAACTCGTGAGGCGATTCGTCCATCATTGTAGAGGTTATGTCGAGGGGAGTAGTCTATTTTCAATGGTACAGGATCCGCACTGACCGGCATCTAGTTCGATGTGGATGCGTTGGGATCGGATTTGCACCCGCCATCGGTGAACGAGCCGGTCAATGCCATGGGGCTCGACTTTGTGAAGTGGCGATAGAACCTCTGAACAGAACGTCGAAGGTGTCCTTGGGAAAGGCAATGTTTAGAAACGATGAACTCTTCTGAATGTAGTCTATTTTGCACCGTAAAGATCGATGAGGGCGGAGCCGTGCGCGTTCCTTGAACTCTATAGTTTTGAGATAGCCAGCTTCGCTGATATTCTCGGCGACGATGCCGTTCAGCTGTTGCGAGTCGGTCGTTAAGCAATATGCTCGTAAATCGCATCGATCAAGTCGAGTGATTTGCGGTTTGGCAGGATACCGGCCTCCATCTGGTTCATGACGTAGGCAAAGGAAATTCCGGTCTCGGGGTCGGCGAAGGCGTGACTGCCGCCCGCTCCGGGTTGGCCGAAGGCACGGTGGGATGGTCCGAAGTGCCCACGGTGTTTTTGGCCGTCGCTACCGATGGGATCCCGCATAAACCCGGCTGTGAAAGCCGTGGGCATGAGGAAGGTATGATCATCGCCCGAAGTCTGCAGGGTGAATGCGGCGTCGATCACTGGTTTGGGCAATACCTGAACCCCGTCGAGTTGTCCCCTTTGCGCCAGGATTTGGTAAAACCTCGCCAGTCCGCTCGCTGAGCCAACGCCACCCAGGGCTGGAAGGCCGGCCTGGAGGTAGTCGAGCTGATTGATATCGCTCAGTGCCCGCATGCCGCCGGGTGAAGCGAAGATCGCGGTGGCGAGTGAATCCTTGTCCGCGAGTGAACGGAAGAAAGGCAGCTCCTCTTCGCTCGGTTTGACGGACTTGGGCGGATAGACCGTGGCAATGCGTCCGACCATTTCGGCCGGCAGGTCGCCAATGCGAAAATCGATGCGGTTTGGAGTCGCAATCTTATCGTTCCAGAAGTGGCCAAGGCTGGTGCCTCCGGTGAGTCGTCTCACGACTTCGTCGAGCAGAAAGCCGATCGTGCGCGGGTGGTAACCGTGACCCTTTCCCGGTGACCAGTAGGGCTCCTGCTTTTCCAACGCGGCGATGACATCCTTATAGGTGAGAATGTGAGGGCGATTCTCCTCGGACAAGGCGGGCAAGCC
>JABSSQ010000019.1 GCA_013213905.1 Verrucomicrobiales bacterium
GATGCCATCAAGTTCATCATGATGTACGACAACCTGCCCTTCCCCGAGGCAGCGAAGCGTCTCGCCGACCGGGTTGGCGTCATGATCCAGGAGGAAGTCTTCGATCCTCAGTACGAAGCTAAGATGAAGGGACGCCGGGAAGTGATGCGACTTCAGAAAGCGGCCGCAGACTGGTTTCACCGCCTCCTCTTCAAGCACCCCATCGCCCAGCCGGGACGCGACTATCTGAAGTCGCGCGGCCTCGGGATGGAAACCTCGCGGAACTGGAAATTCGGCTACGCACCGGGCGATCAGCGCATGTTCTTTGACTGGGCCCGTGACGAAGGCTTCTCCATGCAGCAACTCGTCGACGGCGGCCTCGCCAAGTGGCGGGACGAGAACAATCCCAACCGCGGTGCCTACTCCTTCTTCCGCGACCGGCTCATGTTCCCGGTGAACAACGAGATGGGAGAACCCATTGCCTTCAGCGGTCGCCATGTCCTTCCCGATCAAGGCGGCGGCAAATACGTCAACTCTCCCGAAACAGCGCTCTTCAACAAGAGCAAGGTCTTCTTCGGTTTCGACAAGACCAAGCGCCCCATCGTCCGGGAAGGCAAGGTCATCATTTTCGAGGGCCAGCTGGACCTGATTGCCGCTTACGAAGCCGGGATCCAAAATGCAGTGGCCCCTCTCGGAACCGCCTTCACCCCGGATCACGCCCGCGTGCTCAAGCGAAACTCAGATGAGGCCATCCTCTGCTTTGACTCTGATACCGCCGGGCTCAACGCGGCCAAGAAAGCGTTCCGTATCCTTGCTCCCTCGGGAATGCTAGTTCGCCTCGCCCTCCTCCCGGAAGGTGAAGACCCGGACTCATTGATCCAAAAACACGGGCCGGACGCTCTGCGGGAAATCCTGGAGCATCCGCCAGAGTTCTTTGATTTCCAAATCGATCGACGAGGATCTCAGCTCAGTTCAGGAACACTTCGAGACCGCCTCAACTTCGCCAAAGATCTCTCCGATGACATCTCCCTGATCGAGGACAAGATGCTGCAGGACTCCCTCATCAGCCGGGTCACGGTCCGCCTCGGCGTGGGTGAAGACGAGATTCGCAAACAGGTACGGGACGCCGTCGCGAATCATGAACGGCTGGAAAAAACCCGCCAGCGCCGCGAGGCAGCCGGTCGCGAGCGAGGCCACCTGCCTCAGCGCCACGGTGCGCCCACACCAGATCCCGTATCCGCGCCACCTGCGGCACCCACCGTGATCGACAACCGGACCATTCGCCTGCTCTGCAAAGCCCTGCTCAGCGACGAGCAAACACGAGCTTCAGTCGTGGCCGATCCGATTCCTGCTTTTTTCACCAATCTCGCTGAAACGGAGCTACTCACGACTATCTGGCGGGCGACCATCGATCCCTCCAGCCACGCCAGTGTCAACGCTTTCATCGCCACCTTGTCCCCCGCTGATCAGCAGTGCCTCAACAAGCTGATGAACGAGGACAGCGCCACCATCAGCCCTGATTTAGCCAGGGAATGCCTGAGGGCATTGAACCGCCAGAGCGTCCAAAATCAGATCTCAATGACCAAGGCAAAGATGGGCAGCCCGAACCTACTTCCGACGGAGTTGGAAAGCCTTGGTAAACAACTCCTTGACCTGCGCGGACAACTAAACGACTGTTAGCCGTCCCAATTCGGCGGGGCTCCTTCCCTTATTTTTCCTACCTCCCGAGAGTTCTTACGTATGGCCGCCGAAAAGAATACAAAGCGAAAGTCGCCTGCTAAGACCACCAAGCCCGCTGCGAAGCGTTCAACCAAAAAAGCAGCGGCTAAATCCACGTCCTCCCCCAAAAAGAAAACCGTGAAGGCATCGGCTAAGAAAAAGGCTCCCACCAAAAAGACGACTACCGAAGCTAAGGCCAAGGAATCGGCCAAAGAATCGGCCAAGGTGGAAAAATCTGCGAAGAGCCCGCTCGACTCACCCGAATTCCAGCCCATCGTCCGCGACTTGATTCGCCTGGCCAAGGAGCAGGAGTATCTCACTTTCGACGACATCAACGAAGCTCTCCCGGACACCCAGAGTGACCTGGAGCTGATGGAAGAGCTCATCGAACGCCTCCGCGGGATGAAGTTCCGCATTATCGACGGCGCCGAGGTCGACAACGTCAAGGCTGGCTCCGAAGAAGAAGAGGAAGCCGCTCCGGCCAAACCTGCCAAAGAGAAAGAAGGCCGCCTCGATATCCTCGATGATCCGGTCCGCATGTATCTCAAGCAGATGGGCCAGGTTCCCCTGCTCACTCGCGAGCAGGAAGTGGAAATTTCCAAACGCATCGAGAAAGCCGAGACCGAGACCCGCAAGATCCTTGCCCGTTTCGGATTCATCCCCGATGCCTACCTTGACATGGCCGACCGACTCGAGTCGGGTGAGGAGCGATTTGATCGCCTCATCGTCGACAAGAAGATCGAGAGCCGCGCCCGCTATCTCAAGAATCTCGTCAAACTTCGCGATCTCGTCGCCAATTCCCGCGACGAGTTGACCCAGCTTTACACTGAGCTTCGTGCCGCCAAGACTCCGGCTAAGACAAAAAAACTCGAGGAAGCGTGGTCCAAGACCCACGCTTCTCTCTCCCGCGGCTACAACCGCTTCTACTTCAAGCAAAAGGTCACCGAGGACCTTGTCGCTCACACGGAAGAGTGGGCTGAGCAATCCGAGAGCCTGACGAAGCAAGCCAACAAGGCCAAGGACCGCAAGAGCAAGACTGAAGCGACCAAGGCGCGGACTGCCTTTGAAAAGCAGATCTGGATGGAGCAGGACGAGTTCGACGGACTCACTGCCACCCTTCGCGAGCACGTCACCGAAGCCCGCAAAGCCAAGGACGAGATGGTCGAAGCCAACCTGCGCCTCGTCATTTCCATCGCCAAGAAATACACCAACCGCGGTCTTTCCTTCCTCGACCTGATCCAGGAAGGCAACATGGGCCTGATGAAGGCGGTCGAGAAGTTCGAATACCGCCGCGGCTACAAGTTTTCCACCTACGCGACCTGGTGGATTCGCCAGGCCATCACTCGATCCATCGCGGACCAGGCCCGCACCATTCGTATTCCGGTGCACATGATCGAAACGATCAACAAGCTGATGCGTGTGCAGAAGCAGCTCGTCCAGGAATACGGCCGTGAGCCCACTCCGGAAGAGATCGCAGACGAGATCCACCTCCCCGTGGAACGCGTCAGGGCCGTTCTCAAGATGGCCCAGCAGCCCATTTCCCTACAAGCCCCGGTTGGCGACAGCGAAGAAACCAGCCTTGGAGATTTCATCGAGGACAAGGGTGCCGAAGACCCGAGTGACATGACCTCCATGTCCATGCTCAAAGATCGCATCAAGGACGTGCTCGACACGCTCACTCCCCGCGAACGCGAGGTGTTGGAGCAGCGATTCGGTCTAATCGACGGTTACAGCCGCACCCTGGAAGAGGTTGGCAAGCAGTTCCAGGTCACTCGCGAGCGTATCCGACAGATCGAGGCAAAAGCACTCCGGAAGATGCGCCACCCCACCCGGATTCGTCAGCTGGAAGGCTTCATCGAAGCCCCGCCGATGTAATTGCTACTTTTTTCGAAACTCCTGCGGAAGTTTGGGGTTTCTCTTCCTGAAATGGAAAGCCAGGAAAAAAACGATCCCGTCTGGGAACTTCTTGAACACGCCAGCGAAGCCAAGCCGGGCCCCTTCTTTGCCCGCAATGTGATTCGTGAGGTGCGACTGATGGAAGACTCTTCCGGAGGCTTCGGAGAAAGCCTGCTTTCCTTCTTCGGTAAGCGGCTTCTCAATACCGCCATCGCTGCCGCAGCCGTTGTCGCTGTAATTGCCTTCTTTCCCGGCGGTGAGACCGATGTTCCCGCCCCGGCCCTTGCTCAGGAAACTGCCTCAGAGGTTGAAGCCACTGAATTCGACCCGGCAATGGAGCTGGACGAAGTCGAGTACCTGGGACAGCTGGTGGTCGTAAATGATCCCGGCCAGCTTACCGATCAGGCTCTGGCCGATCTCTTTTTCTAGGCAACCGGAACGTAAGTTACGGGTTTTCGCCTAAGTTAAAATGCCCTTTAAACGTCTAAACGGCAATTAGTCGTGCAGTTTTTGATGAACTGCGCACCAGTTCTCGCATGAGCTACCTCGTTTCCCGCCGTATCCGCTCCAGTTGGCGGCACCCGCGCGCCATTGCCGTCATTCCGCTACTGTCAGCCCTGATCTTCGCCGCCTGTCAGACCGTTCCTGAAACCGGCCGGCGCCAGGTGAACTTCCTCGATCCCGCTGAAGAGGCGGCCATGGGATTCACCGAATTCGACAAGATGAAGAAATCGATGACGATTTCGGTCGATCCGACTCATAGCGCGCAGGTTCAGCGGGTCGGCCAACGACTCGCCAAGGTGATGCCAGTCCCTAATGCGGAGTGGGAGTTCGTCGTCTTCGAGGATGACACAGCCAACGCCTTTGCGCTCTCCGGTGGGAAAGTTGGCGTTCCCACCGGCTTATTTGAGATCACCCGCACCGATTCCGGCCTCGCAGCGGTGATTGGTCATGAGGTCGGGCCTGTCGTGTCCCGCCATTCCGGAGAAAAAATGTCCCGCGACGCTTTGTCTTCAGTCGCAGTCGCCGGTGCTGGCGTTCTTCTCAGCAACGAGATGAAAGACGGTGCTGCCCTCGCGACCGCGGCTCTCGCGGGAGGAGCCCTTGTTAACCGCCAGGCGTTCTCCCGAAAGCAGGAACTTGAGGCGGATCGCATGGGAGCGATCTTCATGGCTCGCGCTGGCTACGACCCGGAGGAATCCGTAGCTCTTTGGAAACGGTTCTCCGACTGGCGTACCGCCAACGGGCAAGCTCAGTCGTTCTCGCTGCTTTCCACCCACCCTCTGAACGAGAAACGCATTTCCGAGTTGCAACGCTTTATGCCCGAGGCCAAAGCTGAATATCGCCCCCAGCGATGACCTCAAATGGACAAACGCACCGTCAGAAGAAAATGCTTCGCCAGGATTAAATCGCTATCCAGCGAAGAGAAAACGCGGTTCTCTGAGGCAATCGCCCAGTCCATCGAAGCAACAGACGCGTTTCGCGAGGCCCACTGCATTTTCACCTTTTATGCCATGCCTGGAGAGCCGGATCTCGCCGAACTGTTCCGTAAGAATCCTGGAAAAACCTGGGGGTTTTCGAGAGTGGGAAAGGACGACAGGATCACTTTCCATCGGGTCGAGTCGTTCGAAGCCTTCATCGAAGGAGACTACGGATTCCTCGAGCCTGATCCTGACATTTGCCCCGCCCTTCCCCCTTCTGATCCTGATTTAATTCTGATTCCCGGGGTTGGTTTTGATCCCGTCAATCTAGCTCGCATCGGGAGAGGAAAAGGGCACTACGATCGATTCCTGGAAGCCGCCCTCACCCGGTCACCTCGTCCAGCACTCTTTGGTGTTTGCTTTGAAACTCAGCTCACCAGTCTGTCACCGGAACCTCACGATGTTCCCATGACGGCAGTTTTCACCGAATCGGGCCGAGCCTCATAGGCGGTGGGCAAGCATACTCTTAGCAAATTACCTTCCGCAAATGTGCGATGGGAGGGACGGGGCGGCCGATTGACACCCTTGTTCAATCATGGTCGAATCTCGCTGTGAAATTTTTCCTCTCTGTCTCCCTGTTCCTGCTGACAGCTGCATTTGCCACGGCTGCTGAGAAGCCGGCAAATCTCGTGAACGAAACGGCCTGGGCCAGTTTCGAAGGATGGTCAACAGCCGGTGCCATNGCTGGCAGTGCCAGCGAGAAACAATGGAAATGGGTCAAGCCCGGCAAGACCATCATTCACAACACCGACAAGAAGGAGGCAAAGCCTCACGATATCGTCAGTGTTCTCGAACATGGTGACGTGGACCTCGAAATCGAGTTCATGATCCCCAAGTCTTCGAATTCCGGCATCTACTTCATGAAGCGCTATGAAGTTCAGATCCTCGACAGCTATGGCAAGCCAGACAAGGACCTCTCTTTTGGAGATTGCGGTGGCATCTACCAGCGATGGGATGATTCCAAGCCCACTAACAAAGAAAAGGGGTTTGAAGGCACCCCGCCGGCGACTAATGCTTCTGCAGCGCCCGGGGCCTGGCAGAAGTTCCGGGTGCAGTTTCGAGCGCCCCGTTTTGATGCTGAAGGCAAGAAGACCGAAAACGCCCGTTTTATCCGTGTGGTTCACAATGGAGTCACCATTCACGAAGATGTCGAAGTGACCGGCCCGACTCGTGGAGGCTACGGGAAGGATGAGGTGGCTAAGGCACCGCTCATGATCCAGGGGAACCACGGTCCCGTGGCCATCCGAAAGCTGATCGTCAAGCCGGCAAACTTCAAGTAACCGGCCACTGAACCTGCCGCAAAGATTCCCGACTCGCAGCTCTGCGGGTTGATCTGATTGGTCGTTTTCAGCTGGCTGAAATTCTTTGTTGGTCCGCATTTTGACCCGCAGATGGCAGAAATTGACGAAAAAGAGCCATTAAATTGGCTCCTCATCCGTAGGAGAAGTGAGGCGGGAGCGCCTTGAACCCTCCTCAGCCACTGCTATATTCCCCCTAAGAATGAAGGTCTCCACTACACTTCTTGTTCTCACATGCCTTTCGTTTACCATCGCCTCACAGGCCCAGGTGAAGAAAGGCGGACTTTTTGGTTTCGGTCGCGGCGACGAGAGTGAACTCTCGTCCGAACTTTTCCCGAATGCTGAGCCGCAGGGCGCAGTGCCCGTCTCGACCATCGAAGATGCCATCAAGCCCCCCAAAGAGTCTCCAGCCGGCTTCAACATTTTCAAAGGCGGCCAGCCGAAGAAAGTGGATACCGTTTCCTACACCATCCAGGACGGTCAGCGCGTTGAAAGTGCTGCCGAAGAGGTTATCGAAGAGAAAAAGAAAGGGCTCTTTTCCTTTGGTAAACAGAAGACCGACGAAGCGACCAATGAAGTGCTTGAGTCCGTCCCCTCGTTGCCATCCGCACCTGCAGCGCCCGTTGCCTACCAGACTCCCACAGTCAGCAACTCCAGCACTGCCTCCATGTCTTCGGAAACCCTCGCGGCCATCGACGGTGGCGTCGATGAAGCGGTTGAAAAGAAGGGTGGCTTCTTCGGAATGTTTGGCAAAAAGAAGGAGTCAACCATCCCGACCGGCCCTTCGACGGTGGATGTTTCAGCTGGGGTAACCCCGGTAACGGAACCCACCACTGTCGCAGCCACAACCACAACTTCCGCTCCCAAGCCAGCTCCGGCTCCAGCACCGCGCGAAGTGAAGCCTATTCCTACGAGCGCACCGGCACCGGAGCCTCCCAAACCTGAAGCAACAACCGTTGCCAACAACTCGCCGACGCCCGAATTCGAGGGATCCACAACGACTGCCGCAGTCGAAGAGAAAAAGGAAGGCAACTTCCTGATGAATCCAATCAACAAACTTCGCCCCTCCAAGAAGGATTCCGCTCCGGTTGATTTCACCGGGGCCGAAACGATCATCCAGAACGGCGAAATCGTGGCGCCAAGCTCTACTGGAAGCGGAGCTGAGAACGCGGTGGCAGACACCGGTTCCAACATGCCGCGCCAGGCTCCCCAGGTCATCAATGGTGCCACTACCTACTCCTCGTGGGATGACGTGGAAGGAACCAAAACATCCGCGGCCGAGAAGATTCTCCGCCAGATGCGATAGGCATCGGAGCGAAGCCTATTTCCGCTGGCAATTTCAGAAGATTGGGGCAGCATGGTCCCCTCTTTCCCGGACATGTCCGATCCTCTGAACGATTCAAAATACCAGCGTAACTCGGTCCTGCTGATAGGAGCAGTTCTGCTCTTTCGTCTGATCTATGCTGCTATTTTCCCTGTGAATCCCGTAGGTGACGAGGCCTACTACTGGGACTGGGGGCGCCAACTGGACTACGGTTACTATTCAAAGCCCCCGTTTGTTGCCTGGCTCTACGCTTTCGTCGACTGGATCGGCGGAGGCAGTCTCTACGCGATTCGCGCCACTGCCGGAGTGATCGGCTGCCTAACCCTCCTGGTCCTCTTTCGGCTGACAACCGCTCAATTCGGATCAAAGACCGGCTGGTATTCTGTCCTCATTGGTCTGGCGATTCCCGCCAATTCCGTTCTCGGTTATCTCCTCACCATCGATGCCCCACTGACGCTGTGTTGGTCCATGGCCCTGTGGATGCTGTGGCGTTACCTGAGCGGCACAAAACCGGGGCAGAGCCTGTTCTTCCTCTTTCTCGCGCTCGGCGTCGGACACTTGAGCAAACAGATGATGATGGTGTTTCCAGTCCTCACTGTCGTTCTTCTCGCAGTTCAATCTGATACGCGGTCCTACTTGAAGCGTCCGGCACTTTGGGCAACCCTGCTGCTTTCCTATCTCTCCCTTCTGCCACCGCTGATCTGGAACGCGCAAAACGGCTGGATCACCTTCAAGCACACCAGCCACCATTTTGAATCCGTGAGCGGAGGCGGAAATGTCATTCTCGAACGCCTCGAGGATTTTGCCGAATTCATTGGCAGCCAGCTCGGAGTGCTGTCCCCGGTTTTCGGCGTCGTTCTCTACATCATTTGCATCGGCCGCCTGAAGACGATCCGAACCGCTAGCCTCGCGGTTCGATTTGCCCTCGTCTTCGGTGGCATTCCACTCGTCGGCATGCTCTTCATGGCCATGCGACAAGGCCTGCAACCGAACTGGCCAGCTGTCTTCTATCTTTCCTGCATGCCGTTGGTAGCGGCTTTCTTCTCAGGAGCGGTTGAATTCGCGAAACCATCAGCAGCCACAAAAGCACGTCTCATGAAGGTCGGCCTCATTATCGGCTTTGCCCTCAGTGCCTTCTTTTACTTCGGAAGTCCGATCATGGAACTCGCAGGGATTCCCGGCCACAAAGCCGATCCTAACCGGCGTCTCATGGGATACGACAAACTTGCTGAGGGATTTGAGAAAGTTCGACGAGCCCAGGCGGATGCCGATGAATTGTTCATCGTTACCCTCGGTCACCGCGACACCACAAGCCAACTCGCCTTTGCTTTGCCTGACCAACCCAGGGTTTATCGCTGGTCCAACCGCCCGGGGATCGAATCTCAATACGAGATGTGGAACAATCCATTCGAGGACGGATTTGATGGAAAGGATGGATTCATTCTCGTTCCAGGTAACAACACTTTCCCCGGTGCTCTCAGCGATGTGTTCGAAAGCTACGAGAAAGTGGGAGAGTTCGAAGCCGTCTTCGGATACGATCGAACCAAGTTCTACACCGTATATCGTGGCAAAGCGCTCACCGGTTGGCCCGCACTTAACGAACCGGCCCATCCCTGATCGGAGCCACAAACTTTATCGATGAACTCATCCGGCTACGTTTCACCGTTTACCCGCAACCCCGGTCTTCGCCCGTCGGCACCCGGTCTGGATTCGGTCAGCGTTATCGTTCCATTCTTCAACGAGGAAGACTGTGTCGAATTCGTGCTCAAGGAAATCGTCAAGTGCCAGCCCGATGCGCAAGTGGTAGCCGTGGACGACGGCAGCAGTGATCGAACCTGGGAGATCATGAGAGGAATTGAAGGAGTTTCTCCTCTTCGGCTCACGGAGAATCGTGGTCAAAGTGGCGCCCTCTTCGCGGGGATGAGCTTCGCTGACGGTGACATCCTGGTGATGCTCGACGGCGATGGTCAAAACGACCCAGCCGATATTCAGAAGCTCGTCGAGCTCGTGAAGGCGGGTGATTGCGATGTGGCAGTAGGACGACGCGCCAAACGCAAAGACACTTGGAGCCGACGGGCCGCTTCCCGAATCGCCAACCGCATCCGACGCTGGTTTATTCACGATGGCATCAGCGATACCGGTTGCTCTCTCAAAGCCTTTCACCGCGATCACCTCGACCTGCTCGTACCGTTCAACGGCCTGCATCGTTATCTTCCTGCCATCTTTACCCAGGCCGGACTCACAATTGCCGAAATTGACGTGAATCACCGCGAGCGAAAAGCCGGTGAGTCGAAATACACCAACTTCGACCGGGCACTTCGAGGAATCTACGATCTCATCGGCGTTTGTTGGCTCCTGAAGCGCAAGGTGGTCATGCCGCCTCTCGAAACGAGCGAGGATAAAAAGCAGTCTTGAACCTGCCAACCGAACTCGCGAAGATGCGTTCGATACCTCCCATGAAGCCTACCCTGTTTCTAGCAGCAACCTGTGTCGCCCTGACGCTCACTTCCTGCGTCGAAACACCTACAACGGACGCCTCAACCGGATCCGGTGCTGCCTCAACGGGATCCTCAAATTCGTCAGCCCCTCGTCAGAAGCTGAACAAGCATGATGTCGCTCTGCGCTTCCTCACCGCATTTATTCGGCTCGACAAGAATATGGCGCTTCAATACGCCTCACCGCAGGCGGTAAACAAGCTGGACTGGAACCGCCAGCATTCAGGAAATATCCCCTACTACGACGATAAGATGATCCTCTACTTCAACGGAGGCTGGGCACGTGTCTATTTCCAGGAAGTCAACGGCAGCTACATCGTCTCAGACCTGGAAGTGCACCGCCGCTAGGCGGCAAAACGCCCCGCTTAGCGGAACATTTCACGGGCCGAATAGGCCACGCCCAGTGCTGCCGGCCAGTCGCCGCCGCGAGCCCACTCAAATCTCGTGGTCGCTCGATCAGGATCGATCGGACTGGAAAGATACATCGGCCACGCACGTTCTTTGAAGCCCTCCAGCACCCAATCAAGGTATTGGTCACGGAAATCGGTTTCAGCAAGACCACCACCGATCACCACTAGACCGGGATCGAACACACGAACCAAGTCAGCAATTCCGTAGCCGAGAATCTGTCCCTGCTGACGAAAAATCTTGATCGCGAGATCGTCTCCCTCCTCAGCGAAGTCACGAAGTCGGAAAGCTTTCTCCTCGATTGGAGAACCATCATTGAGCGGATGAGAAGCGTTTTCCGGCTTGGCCAATTCAATACCGACGCGCCGGCGAAGGGCTACCAGAGAAACCCAGGCCTCAAGGCAACCCCTCAAACCACAGGAACACTCAGGTAGTTCGCCGTCTTCTTCGCGATGAGGAACACTGATGTGCCCCACTTCAAGCGCAAGGCCATTCGTACCTTCATAAGCACGGCCACCGGGAAGCACGAGACCGCCCCCAAGGCCGGTTCCGGGTGCCACCAGGAGCAATCCACCGTGATGCTTCTTTCGCACGGCATACTCGCCCAGGGCAGCGGCATTGCCGTCATTAGTCATGTATACCGGAACTCCCCCGAGGCGATTAGATAGCAAATCACGGACATTGGTGCCGACCCAGTTTTCGGCAAGGTTAGCCTTTCCCCAAATCACACCGTCACAGGAGGGAGCGGGAACGTCCATGCCGATCCCCTTTACCGCATCTCGGCTCAAACCGATATTGCCGGTAAGCTGATCAAGCGCCTTTTCCAACTGCCCGAAGGTCGCTTCGTAGCCATCCTTCACGTGGCTGCGCACCTCCACCATTTCACCGGCGACTTCGCCCATGTCGTCTACCAGAACCGTCTTTACCGTGGTGCCGCCGATGTCGAGACCGGCGAAGAATTTCGCGTTGTCAGCCATAAAAATATTGAGGTACAGAAATTGCGCGAAACGAATACGACGGGGCGCTTCACCAGTCAATCATCAAATCTCTCACCGAGAAAGCGCTCCGTTCTCCCAGCTGATACCACCAGAGTCCCGCCCGCTTTCCGACAAGACGTGGCGCATCGCCGTAGCTCATTTTATTTTGTGCCGATCCAGCCATGCACTAATTTTAATGTACCCATGGGAAGTTCTGTCACACAGCTCAAAGAAGAGTTCCTGGAGGAACTCTCCCCTGACTCGCATTTTGAGGTCCTCTTTGATCATCTGCCCGGGGTATCTTTCTTTGCCAAGAATCGAGACTTCAAGATTGTCTCAGCGAACCGGGCATTCTGGAAACGGCTCGGGTGCGAATCAGAGGCCGATGTGATCGGCAAACACGACTTCGAACTGTTCCCGGACGAGCTGGCCCGCAAATTTCGTGACGATGATGAGACTGTCATGACAACAGGGGAGCCGATGCTCAAAATCGTGGAACTGTTCTTCAACCGGCAGGGCCTGCCTGACTGGTATTTTACGAATAAGTTCCCTGTCTTTGGCAAGGATCAGAGCGTCATCGGTGTGATGGGAACGGTGCAAAGCTACTCCGGGCGGCGTTCGGCCCTGACGCCTCACATGCAACTGGATCGAGCAGTGAGTTACATTCGCGACCATTTCCAGGAGTCAGTCAACATGACAGACCTGGCCAGGCGAACCGGCATGTCGGTTCGCCAGTTCAATCGCCGGTTCCGCGAAGTATTCGGCACCAACCCTAGAACCTTTCTTATCAAAACGAGAATCCAGGCCGCCTGCGTCGAGCTGCGCAGCACTGACAAACCCATCAGCGACATTGCCCTGGATTTCGGTTTCAGCGATCAGAGCTCCTTTACCCAGCACTTTCGAAAGCACATGGGGATCACCCCGTTCCGCTACCGAAAAGAGTCCTGACACTCTACCGCGCGGGATTGCATCAAGTTGTCAGACTGTTACTTTTCGGCCAGCACCTTTTGGAAGACTTCCGCTGTCGCTCGGGCCATTGCTGGCTGATCAGCTTCAGACTCGACCCATTTTCTCCCGCTCGCGCCGCAGGAGGCGGAGGCACTGTTATCGTTCAGCAGCGTCTCCAATTGCTTCCTCAAGTCATTCGCATCGCCGTGTTCAAACAACCGCCCCGCTCCACTCGCTTGCACCATCTCGGACAAAGCTCCTTGATCGGGAGCCACCACGGGAAGGCCGCATGCCATTGCTTCGAGAAGATAGAGACCTTTGGGCTCAACAAATTCAGCAGGAACGCAGAATACGTCGATTTGCTTCAAAAACTCCAGCTTAGCCTCTCCGTCTGGAGCTTCTATGTGCTCAAAACGGTCCTCGAGACCGGCTGTGGAAATCTTGCCAACCTGTTCTTCGTAGAACTCCCGATCCTTTGGAGACAGCCACCCGCCGATCTTGAGCCTGACCTCGGGATTGTCATCAGCCAGAGAAATGAATGCATCGACGATATGATGGAGCCCTTTCTCAGGTGAGAGCCGGGCAAAGTATCCGATGACTTTTCCGCGCTCCCTTTCGCTTCTCGCATTCAACACGGAGTCGAATTCCGAGACGTCGACCCCCAGAGGCGTGAGATCAAATTTCTCCTCCGGAACCTCGAGCATTTCACACATCATCTTGCGATAAAACGATGAGAAAGTAATGAAACCATCAGCCTGTGCAGCCAGCTGTTTCATCTCCGCGAGCACCTGTGCCCGCCAGGGTTCCTGCAATTCATCAAGAAACACATCATCGCCCTGGAGAGTTACCAAAACGGGAATACCCAACTCGCGTTTCAATGCGGGGATTGAGCCCCCTACAAGCAAATTGGTCAGGCAGATCAGGTCAGGCTTGCCATGTTCCTTGAGCCAGTGAACGAGTCGTTTTACCTCCTTGGCCTGATGGCCATGCTCGCCACGAACCATGGATAAGGTCATGTCACCCAGTTCAGAGGCACTGACATTGACCGCTTTTGACGCCACTCGTCGAATCAGCTTCGGGTGGTCCAGCCAACGGTCGACAAACGCAGGAAGATGACGGAACAACGGAATTTTTTGCTGAAGGTAGACATTCAAACCTCCAAAAAACACCTGGTCGACGGAATTGTCCTCTTCATCGACCCGAATCGGAGTGTAGAGCGGCAGGAGCGTCACGTCCCAGCCCAATCGCCCCAGCCCGGCCGCCAGCGAGTTGTCTCGAATACAGCTACCACAATACATTCCCCCCGCGCCGGCGGTGATGTAGACAATTCTGGGTTGGTCGCTCAAAGGATTCAGAGTGTGAGTTCAGACAATCAAACAGCATACGACAGGTAGCTCAACCGGAGACATCATAACGCCAGTGAATCCTGCCCTGCGATTCGCTAGATTCCTCGAGTTACCTCCTCCAACCTATCATGATCGCAAACCGGTATCTCCTGCTTTCCCTCTCCTTGCTCTGGCCCGCCTCCTCATTCGCCGACTGGCCGCAATGGCGCGGCCCCGAAAGAAACGGAATCGCATCCGATTCAGCAAAATTGCCCGACGAACTCACCGAAGAGAACGCTCCTACACGTCTCTGGGAATCAATTGAAATCCCAAGCGACCACTATGGCGGTCACGGCAGCGTTGCCGTTGCCGATGGCAAGGTATACCTCTCCGTCGTCTGGCATCGCGATGAGCCCACCGAAACCCGACGCATCGACCGCGATGTTCTCTCAACCCTCGGCTATCGAGGCACCGGTTCACTTTCACCTGAACTTCGGGAAAAGATGGAAGCAGACCGCATGAACCTGAGCCGAAGGCTTCGCGGTGCAGCGCTCGACGAATGGTCGCAAAACTGGGTTGATGAAAATATTGACCCGAAAACCAAGTTGGCTCTCGGCAGCTGGATCGCCAGCCGCTTCAAGAAAGGTCCGGCAGCCATTCCTCTCGATGTTTACGACCAGCTCTTGCATGCCCCCAAGGAATTCGCAGGCCAGTCCGAGATGGCCGAATGGGTCAAGGTTCAGGGCTTTGATCCCGTCATCGAAAACCAAATCATTGCGGCAGTCCCGGCCACCAAGAAAGTCGCCGACGATGTCATTCTCTGCCTCAACGCCGAAACTGGCGAAGAGCTCTGGCGCTTTTCCGAAGCGGGCATTCCTTCCGGCCGCAGTTCATCAAGCACTCCGACCATTACTGACGGCAAAGTCTTTGCGGCACTCAGCACCAAGCTTTATTGCGTGGACGCTGAAACCGGTGAAGAGGTCTGGCAAGCTCCGCTGAACGGTAAAAAGGGCCCCGCATCTTCGCCCTTGTATCACGATGGCAAAGTCTACCTGCAGCAGGCACCACTGACCGCCTTCGACGCGACATCAGGTGAAGAACTTTGGTCCAACAAGGACGTGTCCACGACGAATTCCTCGCCGGCTGAGATCAACGGGATCATCCTGGCCAATGGCAAGAATACCTTGATCGGAGTCGATGCCTACTCAGGTGCCACACTGTGGTCTGTCCCCGGCGGCGGCGACAGCACTCCCGTCGTGTCCGGAAACACCTTCGTCCTGAGCAGCCGCCTCGAAGGAAAAAACCTGATGGCTTATCGGCTTACCGATACCACTCCCACGGAACTGTGGTCGCACGATTTCCTGGCTCGCCGCTATGGCTCCACCCCCATTATTTACGAGAGGAACGTCTACTACTTCGGGAGTAACCGGCACCTCTGTGTCGATCTCGAAAGCGGAGAGACCCTCTGGGAAAAGGAAACCTCTTCGTCGATATCCTCCCCCTTGCTCGCTGATGGAAAGATCCTGATCTATGAGAACAAGGGCGGTGTCGTCGCACTCGTGAAAGCCAGCCCGGAGGGCTACAAGTCCCTGGGTAAAACCAAGGTCGGCGCTCTCTACTGCGCGTCACCGGCGCTTGTGGGCCAGGATCTCTATCTCCGAACTGCGAAAAACGTGGCTTGTTTCCGCTTCCAGTAAGCATCTCGCGGGAAAAACAGGAAAAGTTCAAAAAAACCTTTACAGACAAGTCTGTCTGTATACAGTGGTGGAAGATGAGAAAATCGAACGCCAAGGAAAGAATCCTCGAAACAGCCTCCAAGCTGTTTCACGAGAAGGGTTATTCCGAAGTGGGCATCAACGAAATCATCGAAACGGCTGAGACCGCCAAGGCAAGTTTTTACCAGCACTACCCTTCCAAAGAAGCCCTTTGCGAAGCCTGGCTGGATACCGTCCACGAGCGCTCCGAGAATCATCGGAGCGACATTGTCGATAGCGAACAGGCCCCGGCCGAGAAAATCGAGAGCTACTTCCGCGATCTCGAGAGTTTCATGGTAAACAGCAATTTTCGGGGCTGCCCTTACTCAAACACCGGAGCTGTTACTGACGGTGCCTGCGCAGGAATCATCGGCCAAATCCAGGACCACAAGGAGTCCATTCGACAGTTCTTCAGATCCATCTGCATGCAGCAATTTGAGGACGCGGCAAAGGCTGAATGCGTGGGTGATCATCTTTTCCTCCTCTACTCCGGTTCCACGACTGAGGCCCAGAATCTCAAGGATATCTGGCCGATTAAAGTGGCTCAGGCAGTAGCAGCCGAACTCATGAAATCCTGATATTTTTTTGCCCTCATAACAGACAGACTTTTCTGTTTTTAACTTTTCAATGACGCGACACTACCTACCTAACCGATATGAAAACTCACACTCTGGACCCCGAAAACTGGAACGTCGCCTATCGTGACTACCTCATCCGATTCGCACTGCAGCGGATCTCAGACTACGGCACAGCGGAAGATCTTGTTCAAGAAACCTTTCTCTCAGGATGGAATGCCCGCGAACGCTTTCGCGGCGAATGCAACGAGCGAACCTGGTTGACCGGTATCCTCCGAAACAAGATCATCGATCAGTATCGCCGCACGGGTCGACGCCCTTCCGTTCTAACCACCGACCTTGATGTCGCAGTCGACAAGGAAGGCGAAGCTTTTTCGTGGATCGACCAGCAGCCTGATCAGCGCACCACCAACCAGCCTGAGGCCGTGACTGAGCGACATGAGTTCCTCGAAGAACTCGAGAGCGCAGTCACTCATCTTCCTGACAAAATGGGACGGGCTTTCAAGATGCGTGAGATGCAGGGATTCTCGACTGAGGAGATCACAGACGAGCTCAACATCTCAAAGTCCAACCTTTGGGTGCTGATCCACCGGGCCAAGCAGTCGCTGAGCGAAAGCCTCGGGCCCAACTGGGATGGAATCGACGAGTTCGGAGGGCGCCGCGCGGCGTAACACCGGTCGGAAAGTCGATCCGTATCCCCACGCCTGCCGTAATCCTCCCTTGCCCCAACAGCTGATGACTCTGTCCACTCTTCTTCACGAGTTTATCCCCTTCTCGCGAGCCGTCGCTCCCGAGCAGCACGGGCGTATCCACCATCGGGCTATTACTCCTGCAGGTCCCGACAACCGGGAAATGATCGATATGGCAAAAACGATCATTCATCAACAGTGGCCACTTCGTCATCACTCAGACCCCGCTACGCGCCGCCAGGCTCGCAACCTGATCAAAACCCATCTCATTCTGTTGCGACTGTGGATGTCAGAGGCAGATCAAAAGCCTCAACTTCAACGCTGACACCACGCGGGCGGACTTTTTTAAACGCTTGGCGCAAAAAAACGTCCAAAACGGGCCGATTTTCAAAATCTTTTGCTTAACATTTGTTAATTTTATATTAATCTTAATGAATGCGTGTTATCAGACTCACTGGAATCACCGCCTCCCTCTCCGTTCTCACCCTCTGCCTGAATTCCCCGGTTGCAGAGTGTGCTCCTGAGGCGCCAAAAGAGCGATCTTTCCGTTCGGTCGTCCCGATCAAAAAGAGCGTCCCTGAGCGCGTTGCCCAGGAATCGCGGGTCGTCACAGTCAAAATTCCGCAGCCGGTTCCCGCTCCGGAAAACTCGCTTTTCCCGGAGGGTAGCGTTCCTGAAACAGTATTGTCTCCCACATCGGAGATCATCGACGTAGCTCCGTTCACTCCGGAAACAGTTTCTGCTGCCGACACGCCTCCCGGGCAGATTGAAATCCCGAGCGAAGAGGACCTCGTTCCAGCCCGCAGGGAAGACCCACGCACTCTCGCCCGCCTCAGGGTTGAGGCTCACAAGCTTGCCGAAATGGGTCTGACTTACAAATTTGGCTCCGACAACCCTGACACCGGCGGTCTCGACTGTTCGGGCGCCGTCCAACACTTGCTGAAGAGTATCGGCGTCGATGACGTTCCGAGGACATCCTACCAGCAGTATGACTGGCTCAAGAAAGAGAAGACTCTCGATGATGTCTACGGCAAGAACTCGACGTCCAAGATGCTTAAAAAGCTGTCCCCCGGCGACCTCATCTTCTGGGGCGGCACCTGGAAGTCGGGACACCGGGTTTCTCACGTGATGATCTACATGGGTTACAACCCGGAAGAAGACAAGCACTACGTCTTCGGTGCCCGAGGCAAGAGCTCGAAAGGACTTCTCGGAAACGGAGTCGACATCTTTGAGCTCGACCCCAACCGCGGACAACTCGTCGCCCACGGAAAGATCCCGGGTCTGAAGTATTAATCACTTCACAGGGGAAAGCAGATCGTCGAGCTCGTCTTCGGAGAAAGACAGCTTCTGGGGCGTCCCTTCAAGGATGCCTTCGAACAGGGCCCGTTTCTTCTGTTGCAGCAACAGGATCTTCTCCTCAATCGTTCCCGCTGTGATGAGCTTGTAAACGAATACGGGATTCTTCTGCCCAATTCGGTAGGCCCGGTCAGTCGCTTGCGCCTCCAAAGCCGGGTTCCACCAGGGATCGAAATGGATCACGGTGTCTGCCAGGGTCAGGTTAAGGCCTGTTCCACCGGCTCGTAGACTGATAAGAAAGACAGGCGCTTTGCCCGACTGGAAGTCATCGCAGAGTTTGCCACGATCTTTTGACTGCCCTGTCAGGGTCAGAAAGCGAATCCCCTCTTTTCGGAGTGCCTCTTCGATCAGGTCCAGCATTCCGGTGAACTGGGAAAAGATCAGGATTCTTCTGCCATCCTGCACCATTGAAGGCAACCACTCCATGAGCAGATCCATTTTCGCGGAGTTTCTGGCCCGCTGGGCAGATGGCAGCTTCAAAAGCCTCGGATGGTTGCAAACTTGCCGGAGTTTCATCAAGGCATCCAGTACGAGTAATTTGGTCTTCTCCACACCAAAGCGCTCGATTTCCTCATGCACCTCCCGGCTCACTGCCGCACGAACGGCCTCGTAGAGTTCCACCTGCTTGGGCAGCAGTTCAACAGTTCGAACAATTTCCGTCTTGGGGGGCAAGTCAGTCGCAACCAGGCTCTTGGTTCGACGCAGCATCAGCGGCGCAACCCGTTCGGCGAGCCTCTTGCGCAGGCCTTCGTCCCGATTCTTCTCGATCGGGGCCCGAAAACAACGATTGAAGCTCTCCTCGCTGCCCAGATAACCCGGCATCAGGAAATGAAACAATGACCAAAGCTCACCCAGGTTGTTCTCGATTGGCGTCCCGGAAAGGCAGAGCCGATGCCGGGCATCTATCTTGTAGGCCACCTTAGTGACCTGTGAAGTGGTATTCTTGATCGTGTGGGCCTCATCCAGCACCACATAATGGAAAGGCTGGCTCAGCAATTCCTCCGCATCGCGAAGCAGAACCGGGTAGGACGTCACTACCAGGTCGGTGTAGCCCAAAACCTGATAGTACTTCTTCCGATTGCTTCCCTGCAACGCCAGCACCTTGAGCGATGGAGCAAATTTCTTGGCCTCCTTCTCCCAGTTGGGAACCACACTCTTCGGGGCAATGATCAAGCTGGGCAGATTGGCCCGTCCGTTCGCTTTCTCGCAGTGGAGATGGCAAAGCGTTTGGACCGTTTTTCCAAGGCCCATGTCATCTGCGAGAATCCCTCCCAGCCCCTGCTCCCGGAGAAACTGCAGCCATTCAAACCCGTCCTGCTGGTAGGGGCGCAATGTTGCAAGGAATCCCTCCGGTGCTTCGGGGTCGCTCTTTGGCTTAAGGGCTTCGAGCTCTTCGGCATGAAGCTTGAGGGCCTCGGGCGCCGACTCGACAACGGACTCCTCGCCCCGGTAGCGGGTCAACTGAGCGGCCCGGACTTTATGCAGTCGAATCGTGCCTTCATTGGAAACGGGATGATGATCAAACAGCTCTGTCAGGATGCCTAACACAGCACTCAGTTTCTTGGCCGGCATGGCCACAAATTTGCCTGAATCACCGACCTGGATCGGGACCTTGTTCCCGGAAGGCATTTTCTCAAGCGACGAAAGCGTGAAACCCGAAGGGCGACTTTCAAGGTAGCGCACAATGCACGGCAAAAGATTGACTCTCTCGCCCTTAATCCGAATGCCGTATTCGAAACCAAACCAGTCTACCTCCTGATCCTCTTCCTGGAGTTCGCCGTAAAAGCCCATCGGCTCCACCACCTGGAGACCGAAGTCTCCATCCACTGATATCTCACAGCCAAGCTCCTCGAGCTCCGAACGACGGTTCGAGAGAAAATCCGCCCAGAATACTTCCTGCATCCCTTTTCTCACTGCCGAGTAGCCATAGCACTGACGAAAATCGGCTTCAATCTCGTCCCAGGGATACATTTCGACGAGTCGTTTGAGCCCCATTTCTCTCAAGCGACTCTCGACCTTGGGGCTCTCACCTTCCACTCGCGCCAGCGGCATCTTCTCGAGAACGGCGCGGGCGTCGGAGTCGTCCCAGTGAAGAATCCCCGCTCTTACATCAGCAGAAAACAGGAAGACTGTAGTCTTCATCTCTCCGAGGCCAAAGGAAGCGTCGTTCGCAGCTCCCTTCTCGAGCATGGCTGCCATCATCAGGGCTGCTACAAACTCATCATTCCTGCCCCCGGACAGGTCGCTACGCCCATCGACTTTCCAGTCCCCGGCGTCGCTCAGTTGGACCACCATACTGACTTCGACGGGACCCTCTTCATCCGTAACCTGCCCGAATACCCCGGCGAACCGCCCCTGAACATTGGCAGTGACAACACGAACCTTTCCGGATTTTACCAACCAGCGCCCCTTGTTGAGCGCTTCCTGGGTGAATATCTCACCGAGAAACGGAGCCTCGTTGAGTACAATTTTCCCCAATACTCCTTTCGGGTCTCCTGATTCAGTTTCGAATCGGGGGCTGGCTTCAGTCGATCTCTCTTTCAATTGGGGTGGGCGGTATGGGGGCGTCCATCTTCACCAATGCGCGCAAAATTTCAACATCTTCGAACCAAAAATCGCGTCTTGTAAAAAAGAAGAGCCGGGAGGATTGCTCCCCCCGGCTCAACAGGTTTTACGTCCACTGCCGGATCCAGTCCGGCGGGAAATTCTTATTCAGAAAACTGGGCTTTCAGTTCACCAAGCGCACGACTGTTGCGTTCGAGGATCTCTTCAAGGTGAAGCCTTTCAGTAGAACCTTGCGGAAGTCGCGCCAGCATTTGCTCCAACTCGATCTGGACGCCCTGAAATTCAGCTGCGAGGCGAATCTGGCGGTCCAACACGGTCTCTGCACGAGCGCGGGGAACAAAGCTCTCAACAGTCAAACCACGGCTGTGACGCACCGGAAGCTCGATCACGGCTGATGAAGCCTCAGGCAGATAGGAGTCAATACGCTCTGATGCCGGAGAAAATCGAGCAGGGACAATCTGCATCTCACCGGACGGCAGGGTGCTTGGCACGTCGGCCCCTTCCAGGTAACTGGCATCAAGAACCGCGGGACCAACCGCGACGAGGTTCAGTTCAGAAATGTCTTCCACTTCCTCTGCAAGGAAAAGCTGGGGAACGTGCAGACCGGGCGCGGAAGCGACGCCGGTAACACTCTCTTCCTCAACGTCCACACTGATACCCACTGAAGTATCTGTGGATCCACTGCCCCAGTCTGCCACCTCGATCTGATCAGTAGCAGGTTGAGAGAAATAGGTGCTCGCAGCTGCAAGAAGCGCCACGGCAGCAGCAGCGACCCCCATCCAGGCACGGCGGCTTTGAGCAAAATCAACGGCGACCACGTTGCTTTCTTCAGCAACCGGGGCAGGAACAACCTCAAACTCGGGGCTGTTCAACTCAGATTCCCACTCATTCTTCAACCCGGTGGAGAGCATGGACATGATCCCTGTCATGGACTCCATTTCTTTCTGCGCGGCGGGAGAAGCAGCAAGCTCAGCTTCAACCTCGGCTCTCTCCGCTCCGGTAAGCTCATTGAGAGCAAAAGCCGTGTATTTGGGGTCTTCAAGATTCACCTTAATCTCCTGCTTCATATGAGCTTCCCACTCGTGCTTCAAACCGGTTGTCAGCATCGAGGAGAGATCACTCATGGCAGAGAGTTCGCTCTTCGCCAGAGGTGACACTTCGAGGCGGGCTTCGAATTCGGCCGCTTCAGAAGCAGACATCTCTCCGAGCGCGTATGCGGTCAATTGAGGATCGTCCGGGTTGATGGGTTCAAGACTCATTGGATTGGGCAGGTTGTTGTGGGGAAAAATTGGTTGGTTCAGGCGACCTCGACTCCCATCAAGGTTCGCAGGCGCTTGATGCCTGTGTGAATCAGGAAGCCGACATTGCTGACACTGAGACCCGTCACTTCGGCAATCTCCTTGTAGCTCAGGTCTCCCTGGAATTTGAGACGAATGACTTCCCGCTGATTGTCAGGCAGTCTCTCGAGAAAACGGATGACTTCTTCAAAACGCTCCTTGCGCTCCATAGCGTCGGAAGGAGTTGGTTCGGCGTCATCGAGCTTTTCAAAGG
This sequence comes from Verrucomicrobiales bacterium, assembly GCA_013213905.1. GTDB lineage: Bacteria > Verrucomicrobiota > Verrucomicrobiia > Verrucomicrobiales > DEV007 > Arctic95D-9. The sequence goes on from JABSSQ010000019.1 coordinate 22,341, forward strand.
CTTCGCCGGCGGAGGTCATCATCGGGTTCTCTTTGCGGAGCACATCGATGGCGCGGTTTCGGCAAACGGTGTAGAGCCAGCTTTTGAGGCGTCCACGAATCAGCTCGGGATCCTGCCGATGCAGCTTAATAAACGTGTCCTGCACCACATCGCGAGCACGCTCCCAGTCTCCACCAAGGAGACCGGCGGCATAACCCGTCAACGGGCCTTCGAACTCTGCCTGGGCAGATTCGACTAGTTCGCGAGGAGAAACCTCCATGATATGGCAGGAAGCGGCAGACATAATCGCTGTGATTACAACGATTAAAACGACCTGGCTGCCTCCTTCTTAGTAAAAGTTACTGCATTTTAGTTCAAATTTCGAACAACCTCAATCATCGCCTGATATTCAAGGACAATTCAACGCTTTCCCGAAGGCTAATCAGCGGGATTTCTGCCCAATTCCAGCCCATCTTAGAATTGAGATTGTCAAAAATGAGATTTTTGTATTGATTTAGTTAAGGAATCCGTAGTATTTGAGAAACTTAACTACTCAATCTCTGTAACCGCATCACTCAACACCGCTTCCCCATGGCCAAAGTACTCATCATCGACGACGAAGCCGCCATCCTGAACCTGATGTCCAAATCCTGCCGCCAGCAGGGTCACGACGTCACGGCTGTGCAGACAGGAAAAGACGGCATCAAAGCTCTCGACACCATCCAGCCGGATCTCATGATCGTCGACCTCCTCATCGGAGATATGAACGGCCTCGACATTATTCGCTACAGCGAAGAAAACTATCCCTCTACCCAGGTCATCATGGTGACCGGTAACGGCTCCGTCGAAACCGCAGTTGAAGCAATGCGACTGGGCGCATTCGACTACCTCACCAAACCTTTCGAACTCGCAGATCTGCAGCGCACCGTTGAACTGAGCCTGCAACAACCGGATGCAGGTGCCGCCGCACCCTCCGAGCAATTCCAGTCTGCCGCCATTACCATCAACACCGGTGGCATGATCGGCGAAAGCCCGAAAGTGAAAGAGATTCTGCAAATCATTGATAAAATCGCCGAGAACGACGCTCCTGTCCTCCTCGAGGGCGAGTTCGGCTCCGGCAAGCAGATGGTCGCCCGGAGCATTCACAACGCAAGTTCGCGAAAAGACGCGCCGTTTAAGGTGCTTCAGTGCTCGGCTCTCCCCGAAGAACTTCTTGAAGCCGAGCTTTTCGGTTCCCCTTCCAGCCGGGGCGAGACTATTTTCTCCCGTGCCGCCGGCGGAACGATCCTGCTGGAAGAGATCCATGTGCTTCCCCTGCGTCTTCAGTCCAAGCTGGAGAGTTATCTTGAAGAAATCAGCACCCGCCGCATCATGAGCGATCTGCCTCGCCAGATGGATGTGCGGTTCCTCGCGTCTTCAGCCAAACCTCTCCAGGAGCTGATTGATGCTGGTAGCTTCCGTGAGGATCTCTACTACAAGATTTCGATCATCCCGATCGAAGTGCCTCCGCTTCGTGCGCGGGTCGAGGACATCGAGCCTCTCTGCGAGCATTTTCTGAAGCAGGCCGCTGAACGCACCGGCAACAAGATCCCCGAAATCGACAAATACGCCAAGCGCCTGCTCGAAGGATACAACTGGCCCGGCAACGTCGGTGAACTCCAGAACGCCATCGAGCGTGCCTGCGCCTTCGCTGAAGCCGGTCGAATTAAGCCGGTCGACCTCCCGCCTAAGGTCACTCAAAAAGTCGAAATTACCGACGAAGACGAGAAGACCACGCATCACCTTCCGATTGGCTCCGGTCTGCAGGACTACATCCGCAAGCAGGAGAAGATCTTCATCCGCGAGACCCTCAAGTATAATGGAGGTTCCCGCGAAAAAGCCGCCAGCATGCTGGGTGTCAGCATCGCGACCCTCTACCGAAAGATGGGACTCAAGCTGGAGAAAGACAAGATGCTAAGCAAGTAACCCGTGAGGCCAACACAGTTTCAACTCCGCCTTCCGAAACGGCAATTCGACCCTGCCGTTCACGGCTTCTAGAAAAGCCTTCAGTCTGCTCTGCGGATTGAAGGCTTTGCCTTTTGTGGGCCCGGATTCACCTCTCGATGACGTCTCTGAGAAGATTCCTCTGCCAATTCAGGAGGATACCGTCACGTATTTCATCGCTCAGGTTTGACGCAGCCAGCATCTCCATGCTTCCCCGGGTCGCAATCAAGGTTGGTTCGAGATTGAGCTCATTCGCCACCGCATCTCGTTTCGAACGAATTCGGCCAAAATGATCTTCGTCGATATCAAGACGAGGGCCATTGCCGCGAACCCGCTTGTTAGGGAAATCGGCAGAGTCCACTTCCTTGGCCTGCGCCACTGCATGGTGAAGTCTGCGCACGTGGTTAGGGCGGAGATAGTGTGGTGGAGACGGTTTGCGTCCGGCCTCCAGATTACCCGCCATGCGGATCAATTCCTGGTTACTGAGGAACTTAAAGGCAGGACGGTCGAGACGCCGGCATTCCTCATCGCGCCAGAGCCAGAGATGCTTGAGAAAGTTCAACCCCTTGGGCGAAAGCTTTCCCCAGCCGGAAATTCTCCATTGATCGCGAGCCGGTTTGTCATCGCGGCAAAACGCGCTTTGACGGGCGTAGTCGCAAGTCTCGAGGAACCACTCCTCCCTGCCAAGCTCTACCAGTCTCGATTCAATTTTGCCACCGAGATCGATGAGGTACCGCACGTCATTGAAGGCATAGGCCAGCATCTTCTCACTCAGGGGGCGACGGCTCCAGTCAGCCTTCTGCGACTGCTTTGAGACCTGGACTCCGTACTCCTCATCCAGCAAATGGGCGAGACCGAAACGCTCAGCACCGAGGAAACGCGCCCCGATCTGGGTATCGAGAATCTCCTTCGGCGCCCAATCGAAGGTCATCCGGAATAAAGAGATGTCGTAGTCAGCACCGTGCATCCACACAGTTTTGAAGTGATCAATGAACTGGGAGAACATCGCCAACCCGTCGTCAGAAAGCGCCAGCGGATCGATGATGGCCAGTTCCCCCGGCACTGCAAATTGAATGAGACACAACTTGGTCTCATATGAGTGCATGCTGTCCGCCTCCGTATCAATGGAGCACGCTGCAAGATTTCCTGACGCTACAACAGAGTCGACGAACTTCGAGAAGTCGTCGTCCGTGTCGATGTATCGCTCGGACACATCGTAAAATGGATCGGATGCCGCGCCAGACATGGACAATGCGTTAGGCCTTATTGAATGCCGCGCAACAACAGCTCAGCGTTCGAATTTGTTGCCTGAATCAGCTTCAGCAATACCTCCATGGCCTCCGGAGCCGGACGCTGAACCATTTGCTTACGGAGACTGTTGATGCGCTGGTATTCCTCGGGATGATAGAGAAGGTCGTCTTTTCGGGTTCCACTCTTGAGCAAGTGAATCGCCGGGAAAACGCGGGATTCAGCCATCTCACGATCAAGGGTAATTTCCATGTTACCCGTCCCTTTGAATTCCTCAAAGATCACGTCGTCCATGCGGCTGTCCGTTTCGATCAAGCAGGTGGCGAGGATCGTCAGGCTGCCACCTTCCTCAACATTTCGCGCCGCACCGAAGAACCGGCGGGAACGCTCAAGAGCTTTCGGAGAAATACCGCCGCTGCCAATGGGACCACCGCCGCCACGCCCCTTGCGGCCGCCCCCTCCTCCGGATTGATTGGCGGAGTTGTGAGCACGAGCCAGACGGGTCAGACTGTCGAGAAGAACAACGACGTCCTTGCCGTTCTCAACGAGTCGCTTGGCGCGGTTGAGAACCATATCGGCCACCTGGATATGGCGCTTGGAAGATTCATCAAAGGTGGAGCTGTAAACGGAAGCATTCACAGTCTCCTTGAAGTCCGTCACTTCCTCCGGTCTCTCATCGAGCAGCAAAACGATCAGCTCGACTTCGGGATTATTCTTCGAAATAGAGAGGGCGATGTTCTTCAGGAGAATCGTCTTACCGCCGCGGGGAGGTGCCACAATCAATCCCCGCTGCCCTTTACCAAGAGGCGCCACCAGATCAATCACCCTGGGTGACGGAGCATCAACTTCTGAAGATTCGAGAATGAGGCGCTCCTTCGGAAAAAGAGCAGTGAGGTGGTCGAAGCCGGTCGGGTCTTCCCACTCTTCGGCCGGAACATCCTCAACTTCGAGAACCTCATCGACGGAAAGAAACTTCTCGCGATCCCGTGGCGAGCGAACCCGACACTTAAGACGTTGGCCAACGTTCAGGTTCAGCTTCTTGATCAATCCCGCCGGGACATAGACATCGTCCGCGTTGGAAGCAAAGCTGAAGGCAGGCCAGCGCAGGAAGCCAAAGCTGTCCCCTGAATAGTCCAGGAAACCTTCTGCGAACATTTCAACGCCGTGCTCACCGTAGTATTTCAGCACTTCAAACACCAATTGGTGCTTTGACCGAACTCCGGCCACCCGAAGTCCCACTTCCTGGGCAGCGGCATGCAGGTCGTTTAACGAACGTTGCTGAAATTCATTAACGTCCACAGATTCAGGGAGCTCAACAGCGGGAACCTCGTCTTCGACGGTTTCCTCTTTGGCTTCACCTTCAGCGATAGTTGCTTTGTCTGTCATTCAATTAAAAACCGGGAGGCATCGGGCTGCGAGGTGCTGGATCTGGTCATCCAGGACCTCACGACTTCCATCGTTCCAAACAACGATATCACCTCGTTCTATTTTTTCTTCAACGGGCAGTTGCGACGCGATAATCCGGTCAGCCAGTTCGCGATCCAACTGCCTCTCATTCTGCAATCTGGTCCGCTGAGTTTCTCCACTGGCGGCAACCACCAAATCGAGATCTCTGGCCAACGGAAACTCCACTTCATAAAGCAAGGGGACCTCCATCAGCACCACGTCCGCGACACTTCGGCTTTCGTCGCAAAACTGGCTGGCTTGATCTAGAACCAGCGGATGCAGAACTTCCTCAAGTCTCTCACGGAATTCAGAATTATCAAATGCCCGTTTTCGCAACTTCCCCTTGTCTAATTCCCCGTTTTCAAAGAGCTCCGGCGATTTCCCGTCGATACCTTTAATCGCCTTGAGGACTGCAGAATCATCCATTAGCTCTTTCACAGCAAAATCAGCGTCAAAAGACCTGACCCGGCCTGACGGAAGAGCCTCCTTCAGCTCGCGGGCGACCGTGGACTTTCCACAGGCCACCCCCCCGGTTACAGCGATGACGATCATTTTGATTCTGCCTTAAACCAAAATGGCGCGTCCATTACAGACGCGCCATTGGAAATTTAGATTAGCTCTTCTGGAGGCCTGATCACTTCTGATAAGGCAGAGGAGCAAAGGTGCTCGGAGCGGTAACGGGAGGACGGGGAACGGGCTCAGGAAGCGGCTCGTCCTTGATGCGTCCGTGGATCGGCACACCGGCCGGGTCCATCAGCTGTGCCTTCACAAAGATGGTCAGGTTACGCTTGAGATGAAGCTCGGCACTGGAGCGGAAAAGGCGTCCCACGACGGGAAGGTCACCCATAACCGGGATCTTATCTTCCACGTCCTGTACGTCCTCTCGGATCAATCCACCAAGAGCAACGGTCTGGCCGTCCCAGATGGTAACCTGAGTGGTGACCTTACGGGTGTTGAAGATCGGCATCTCGATTCGGTTCTCCGTGATCACCACCGGCTCAGTAATGCCGAAGGCGTTAATGGAGGTCGTCTGAATCGGGCTTCCGTAGTTGATGAATCCGTCGAACTCAACCACCTCAGGGGCAAGGTTCAGGTCAATGGTGAACTCATCAGCACCCAGAACCGGGTCAACCTCAAGGGTAACACCAGTGTTACGGGTTTCGAATGCTGTCGGAGTAGCAGGAGTGACCGGGAAACCACCACCGGCAACTGTACCACCGGTTGTAAAGGTTCCGAGTGAACCAAAGTTGTTCGGAATTTCCGGCGGGTCATACTCGGTCGGGTAGATGAACTCACGAATCACCTCGATCTTGGCGCGCTGACCGCTTCGAGCCATCACAGACGGAGCGGACAGAAGGTCCACACCCTTTTTCTGGCTGAGGGCACGAATCACGACTTGGAACTGAGGGTCTGTGAAGACACCTGCAATACCGAACACGGCCGGAGAAACACCAGTCGGCTGACCGGAGATGAGGGCGTCGATAGAGTTACTGTCGATTGCCTGGAAACCGGAACGAAGGCCCGCGGTGAGAGGGTTGTTACCGATCGGAACACCGTTCGCCGGGTTAACGAAAGTGTAATCGTTAGCCTGCGGGCCATTCACCGAAGTGAAGCCCTGCGTACCACCACCACCGAAGACACGGTTGGAGGAAGCCATGTTGAAGGGACCAAGCAGCCAGTCAAAACCAAGCTCATCGGCATCCTCTTCAGCAATCTCAACAAAGCGGGAGGTGATGTAGATCTGCTTCTCAACACCCTCGGTGATCGAATCGATGTAGGCCTCGACGAGTTCCATCTGATCCTGCGTGTTGCGGACAATCAGCTGAGAACTGGTCTTGTTGTAGATCGCGCTGGCACCGGTCGGGAAAGAAATACCGGCATTCTCAAGCACTGTCCTGGCCGTCGGACGAGCCGCTGCCGCCAAACCGGAAGGAGCGACAGGGTCGGCGAAGGGGTCAGCCGCTGCTGCACCACCACCACCGCCACCACCGGCGCCAGTGGAGAGGAAAGTGGGAGGCACCACGTAAACGTTGGTGAAGAGGTCCTTGTCCGGAGTAGAGATCGGAACCACGAGAACAGCGTTCGGCTCAACCTTATACTTGAGGCTGGCCAGGGAAGTTGTGTAGCGAAGTGCCTCGGCAAGAGGGACGTTGCTGAGACGAAGAGTCACGCGAGTGTCACCCACGCCGCCGCCGCCAAAGGCAGGAGCCGCCGCGGCACCACCACCCTCGAATCCAAAACCACCGTCTGCGGGTGCCGCAGGAGCCGCGCCCCCACCCCCGCCGCCAAGGATAGCGGCGTCCAGCACGATGTTGATGCCCTTCTTGGCGGGATCAGGCTCATTAATATCGAGTTCAACACTGCGCTGCTGCAGGAAATTGAGAGCATCCTGAAGAGGCGTGTCTACGAATTCAACGCTGGGAAGGAAAATGTTCTTCAGCTTGTCTTCGATGCGACGAAT
>JABSSQ010000190.1 GCA_013213905.1 Verrucomicrobiales bacterium
AATCGCACATCATGTCGGATCCCTTACTTTGAGCGAGAGCACGAAGCACCACTTGGAACTGAGGATCGGTAAAGACACCCGCGACAGAAAAGACACCCGGATACTTGGACGATCCGGCAGAAGGACTATCCCGATTGATGATATCTTCAATCGTCTGGGTTGCGGAGACATCTGCCATCCGCAAACCACTGGTGACCGGATTCATCCCGACCGGCACACCTGTTCCCGGATTCACAAACGGAAAATCGGCAGCCTGGGTTGGCGTTGGAGTGGCTCCGTCCGTTCCCCCGCCAAAGAAGGTCCCCGGGCTTGACCCGAAGTTCGCTTGCCCCAACAGCCAGTCCAGACCGAGTGCGTTGAGGTTCTCCTGATTGATGGAAACCATCTTCACGTTCACCTTCACCATCTTGCTGCCACTGTCCTTGGAGATCTGGATCAGGTTCTCCACCGTCGCATGCTGGTCAATATTGTTGGTCACCACGAGCGTGCTCGTCGTCGGGATGTAGTTGGCTGAAGCACCTGGCGGGAAAACCACACCAGACTGTTCGAGGAATTCCTGGGCAGTGATCCGCTTGAGGGTCAGGCCGCTCGTTCCTGCCGCCGGCGGCGTCGCAAACGGATCATTAATCGCATCAGCAGCTCCAGCTCCCTGGTTCCCTGATGAAATGAAGCCGGGAGGCACCGGGTAACGGCGGGTGATCATACCCGCATCGAACGCGACGGAATTCGGAACCACGAAGACTGCATACTCGTCGATGCGATACTTCATGCCGACCAACTGAGTCACATACTTCAGGGCCGCTTCCATCGGGATATTCGAGAGACGCACTGTCACGGGAAGTTGCGAAGGATCCTGTCCGTCGATCGATCCACTCGGGTCCACGACGATACTGACTCCCTTGCGGGCAGGATCCGCTTCCTGGACATCGAGTTCCTGTGACTTGGCGACAAGGAAATCGATCACATCAACGAGGCGGGCATCCCGAAACTCGAGGCTCGGAATAATGATGTTCTTGAGCTTCTGCTCAATGATGACGTTCCCGGAGTTGGCAATCTCCGTGCTGGAGCCGGTGCCAATACCCTCGCCCAGATCCATTCTCACGATGGGAGTCTCCCACCCTGCAGCCACCTCTGCGAGTGCCTTGGCGCGGGTGTGATCGTAGGCGGCATCGTAGTAATTCATGCGATGGCGCTCGACTTCTTCCTGTCCGCGTCGGGCTGCCTCGTTGTAAGGATCGATGTTGAGCACCTGGTTGTAGGTGTAATCGGCCCGGTCGTAATCGCCGAGTTCCATGTAACCTTTTGCGAGGATGAGCTTCGCCTGAACCTCCTCGATATTGCGGAGATGGTTGGGAGTCATCGCCTGATTAAACCGTCCATCATGGGTGCGGAGTTCTTCGAGCGTCATCTTGACGTTCGGGTCGATCATCGAATCAGGAATGAATCCGTCCTGCGCCGTCACCAAAACGTCTTCCAGGGTCTGGACGGCTTCCGCCCACTTGGCTTCCTGGATCAGGACATCCGTGAACGCGAGAGAGGCGGTTTGGAACTGATTGAAGAAGATCCGTCGCTGATCCTCAACCGCCGGGACATTCGGCATGGCTCTGAATGCCCCTTTAAAGTTGTCCATGGCTTCGCCGTAGGACTGGTCTGACATTGCGGTGGCACCCGCCGTGAAAAGAGTCTGAGCCGCCTTGACCTGTGACTGCCTTTTCTGGGCTTCACGAGCCGCGACGGAAGCGATGTCACTTTGAGAACGGGCAATGTCAACAAACCCCAATAATCCCGCGAGCAGCAAAGCTGTAAACGCCGCCCCAGTCTTCAGAAACCGCACTTGGAGCGGTTGATTATGTAGGAAAGTAGCCAAAAAGGAGGAACCTCAATTGTCGTTAAACCCGGAGCCTGAGACATTAGCAGCAGACCGACCGGGTTCGCAAGCGGGTAATTCCTCGCCAATTTGACGCCGAAAAGCGAGAAAAAGTCGTCTTTTTCCCCGATTTCACGGCGTTTTTCGGCCTTGTATCAGTCCCTGGAGCCCGGAACCAATTTCAGAGTCAGCTCCTCTTCGCCCCGTTTGATAACGATTTCAGTCTCTTCTCCCACCTTGAGGCCGGCCATGGCATCAGTGTAGTCATAGATATTGAGGATGTTTTTGCCGGCCAGGCCAACGATCACATCTCCACCTTTTACGCCCGCCTTACCGGCTGGACCGTTTGCTGAAACACCGCTGAGTTTGACGCCCTTAATTTCGCCCTGGCTGTAGTCAGGGATCGTTCCCAGGTAAACACGGAATCCGCGGGCACCACGATTCTTTGGTGGGTCGACTTTGACGTATTTAGGAGCGCTGGAATCAATCGCCAGTCCTCGAGCAATCAGCCCCATCAGCTTGGCGATGTCCGTCGTCGCCGGGAAGTTGATCTTATCAACCGTATCTCGAGGGGTGTGATAGTCCCCATGAGCTCCGGTGAAGGCACTGAGGATCGGAACCTTCCTGAGATAGAAATTCGTCGCATCAGTCGGCAGATACGTGTCAGGCTGAATTGTGATGGGAAGCCCGATGGGGGCATTGCGACGCTCGATCGCTCCCTCCCAGTAGTCACTCGATCCGGTTCCCTGGATCACGACCTTGTCGGTCAGTCTCCCGATCATATCCATATTGAGGTAGGAACCGAGCAACAGTCCGAGAGGAGCATTCTCATCTCCCATCGTGTTCTTGGCGAGATCCCTGACGAAGTGAGAAGATCCTAAAAGTCCCAACTCCTCTCCTGACCAGGCGGCAAACACCACGTCACGGGTCAGATCGAGTTTCCCCTGCCCTCTTTGGTCCGCCAGGAACTCCGCTATTTCCATCAAGGCGGCGACGCCGGATGCATTATCGTCTGCGCCATAGTGAATCTGACTTTTCTCCGAATCCGTCGCCAGCGAACCGGGACCGGCCTTGGCTCCGAGGCCATCAATGTGGGCGCCAATTACCACGGCAGGGTTTGGATGCGGTCCCGTTTGACCTGCTGACAAAATACCAAGCACGTTGCGGCCGGTTCTTTTCTCTTGGTCGACATCGATTGTGGCTTTCACACGAGCATCGGGAATATCGAAGCCCTGCACCATTTCTCCGGTATCCAGAGTGGCCTGGATCTCCTTCAGATCTTTACCGGACTCGGCGACCAACTTCTCTGCCATCTCAGTAGTGATGCTGATCGCGGGAATACCCGAGTCTGCCAGCGATGCATCGAACTGCATTGGGACTAGCTCTTCGTTCACTTCTGTATTAGGTCCGGTCACAAAAATGATACCGGCAGCAAACTTTCGTCGTGCCAAACTCGCCTTGAACCGGAGACGGGAATAGCGCTGCATCTCCTGTCGTTTCTCTTTGGAAACGTCTTCCGGGGTGTAGCGCATCACCATGACCCACTTCCCTTTCACATCGAGATGGAAATAGCTGGAATAAGACTCGCCGCCCTTCCCGTCGGGAATCTCCATGCCGTATCCGGCAAACACGATCCCAGATTCCTTGATCTCGCCGGTCTTGGAGAATGATACCGGCCGCCAATCCACATCCACTTCCGGGGATGATTCCTTGCCTCCAATGTTCAGGGACAGGTCATTGTCCTCGCCCACCGCAACGCCTGCGGTGAATTCGAATGGCTGGAAAAAGCTCCCATCGTCACCGGCCGGCTCGAGACCAAGGCGCTCAAAATAATCAGCAACGTATTGAGTGGCTGTAATCTCACCAACGGTCCCTGTCAGTCGACCCTGCAACTCCTCTGACGCGAGGTAGGCCAGGTGCTTCCGGATGTCGTCCTCAACAATGGCGGGGTCTGTTTCCGGAACCGGAATGTTGCTTGTCGTCTTCTCACTGAGATCCCCGGAACTGGATTTTTCAGTGAACTGGGGACTTCCATCGAGGAGCTCGAGTGCCTTGGCATGGTTCCAGTTTGCCAGGAAGATCTGGGACTGTTCATCCGGGGTCCGATTCGAGGTCCAAGAGAGCTGCTTGCCGTCTGGTGAGAAAACCGGCAGGCCATCGAATCCCTGTGTTCCGGTTACTCGAACAGGTTCTTTTTCACCTGCCGCGTCGACCAGGTAGAGTTCGAAATTATCGAAACCATGCTTGTTGGTGGCGAAGATCAAATACTCTCCGCTCGGGTGAAAGTAAGGTGCCCATGACATCGCACCAATTCGCGTCAACTGGGTCTGTTCAGTCCCGTCGATGTTCATCGTAAAAATCTCCGCGGTGAGACCTTTACGGTCGAAGCGGCGCCAGCAGATTTTCTTACCGTCGGCACTGAAGAAAGGTCCACCGTCGTAACCGTCGACCTCGGTCAGTCGCTTCACGTTGGATCCATCGGCATCCGCCACGTAGATCTCCATCGCAAACTTCTTATCGAGCTTGAAGTATTTCTGATCCTCTTCACTCATGGAGCCATCATAGGCTTGTCGGTTTGAGGCAAAAACAATCATGGATCCATCCGGCGAATAAGCCCCTTCCGCATCGTATCCTTTGGTGTTTGTCAGGTTGGTGTATTCACCTGATTCGGAATCAAAAGCGTAGAGCTCATAGTGCTCGTCGTAGTCCCAGGAGTACTTGCGAGCCTTTCCGGATTCCCTCTCTTCGAACTCAGCCTTCTGAAGCGCCTCAGACTGCGCGTCCTCATGAGTCGACGCGAAAAGCACTCGCTTGCCGTCAGGGTGAATCCAGGCACAAGTGGTCTTCCCCATCCCCGGCGAAACCCTTTCGATGTCACCCAGCTCCAGGTCCATCAGGTAAATCTGGTAAAATGGATTCCCCTCTTCGCGCTCGCTCTGGAAAACCATCTTGGAGCCATCCGAAGAGAAATAGCCTTCCCCTGCACGACGCCCCTCAAAGGTCAGCTGCCGCGTGCCTGACAAAAGCACTTCCTCATTCTCGGCGCCATCATCCTCACCGACGAGGGGTGAAGAAATCACCATGGCGGCCATTACGAGAATCCAACAGGGTTGCATGGCAGACCAAACCCTGTTGAACGCGAATACACTGCGGGAAGAGAACATAAGAGAAAACATTGAATCCAAGATTTTGGCGGGTCAACGAGGTTACGATCCGCAATGGTGGTAGATTGCGAAATCAATAGGATTGTTCAATGATTCTTCTGGAACATGATTACCCGCTTTGCGCCAAGCCCAACCGGACACCTGCACAAGGGACACGCGTGGTCTATGCTGACGGCCCACGAAAAGGCGCAGAACGAAAACGGGAAATTCCTGCTGCGCATCGAAGACATCGACTTCAACCGCTGCAGCCCCGCAAACACTGCCCAGATCCTCGAGGATCTGGCGTGGCTTGGCATCGAATGGGAGGAGCCGATCAGAATCCAAAGTGAACATCTGGCTGACTATGCCGCAGCCGCGCAGTCACTGCAGGATCGAGGTCTCCTTTACCCCTGCTTTTGCACTCGCAAAGACATTCAGCGGGAAATCGAAGCGGCCGGTAATGCTCCCCACGGCAGCGAAGGGCCCCTTTACCCGGGCACTTGCCGAAGACTCTCGGAAGATGAAAGGCAGGCAGGCATCGCCTCCGGCGAACCTTATGCCCTTCGTCTCGATCTATCCAAGGCGCTTGAAATCATCGGCACTCCCCTCACCTGGCAGGATTCCATTCATGGAGAACAGGTCGCCCGGCCCGAGGAGCTCGGCGACGCTGTCATTGTCCGCAAAGACATCGGCACAAGCTATCACCTCGCTGTCGTCGTCGACGACGGCCTCCAGGGAGTCACCGACATCGTGAGAGGCGTTGACCTTTTTGAATCGACCCACCTTCACTGCGTGTTGCAACGGCTCCTGGATCTTCCCGCCCCGATCTACCACCACCATGAACTCCTCACCGATGACGAAGGCAACCGGCTCGCCAAGCGGGACAAATCCATCACTTTGAAGAGTCTCAGGGAATCGGGTGTGTCGGTAGCAGGGCTTAAAAAAGAGCTCGGCTTCAGCGTTTGAATGAGAGAAAAAGAGACCCCATGAGCGATCCAGGAGACTTTCAAAAAATCGCCAGTTCCGATGAAGTGGGCGAAGGCGACTCGCGCCCCTTCACACTGGATGGTCATCGCATTGCCCTGGTGCGGCACGAAGGAAAAATCTATGCGATCGAAGATCGCTGTCCCCACGCCGACGCCACTTTCGCTTTCGGCATGGTTGGAAACGGCGCTATCGCCTGCCCCTGGCACTTTGCCGAGTTCCGTTTGGAAACCGGAGAAGTCCTCAGCGGTCCTGCCTGCGAGAACATTCAAACCTACGAGGTTCGCGAATCGGACGGCGCCATCGAGGTCCGGTTGGGCGAGGCTTCGACCGAAGCCCCATAAAATCCACCCATCTGAACAAATCCCCCTTGACTGGGGCTCCCATCGCTGGCACCTTCCGCGTCCCGGATTTCGCCAGAAATCATGGGATTTTATTCGACACGGTTAGGTGGCTGAGTGGTCGAAAGCGCTTCTTTGCTAAAGAAGTGAGCCCGAAAGGGTTCCGTGGGTTCGAATCCCACCCTGACCGCCATTAAAGGCTCGAGTTTCCAGCGCAGCGGAGACTCGGGCCTTTAATATTTTGCGGTATCGGATTCGACGCGGATGGCCGCCCCTCACAGTTTGACTCATAGCGATCCAGCCTATTCGAGCCCACCTTCCTCGTCCTCGACCTCGGGCACGTAGCCCATTACTTCGCGCAACTCCTCCTCTTCCGCCGCCAGTTCGGCATCGAGTTCTGCTTCCGAAGTGGTCCCCATCAGGTAACCCTTGTTCTTCTTCGGCTTCAGTTGATCGAGTTTCACCATCAAGACTTCGGGAGGAAGCGGGATCACTTCAGAGTCCTTCACTCCGGTGAGAACAGAGAAGTTCATCTGGCGAACCCAGGATCGAAGGTTGCGCTTGGGTTGTTCCTTCAGGACAAACTCGACCACAAACCGCTCTGCCACCATCATGTTGGCGACAATCAGTCCGTCCTCGTAGGTTTTTGTAATCGTCGGCCAGGACTGAATCCTCATTTTTTCGATCCGGTCGTCTCCCGAGGGCGTTTCCGTTGAGAAATCGCGGAACTGGCTGAGTGGCTCCGGATGCTTTCCGGTATCGGTCACGAGAATTCGAGTCCACATCGGAGGTGCCGGCGGCTGCTTCGCTTGCCCCTCGACCACGGGTGGATCTTTTCGCTTATACTCACGAACAGCTTTGCTTTCCAGCCATGAACCCAGTCCCATTTCGCCGGTCGACTTTAACATGACCCATTCGTCGAGGTTGCCCGGCAAGGCCTCCCACAACACCTGCGGTGCCACTGGTTTCATGCCCTCCTCAGCGTTCTCGTCCTGAGCCGAAGCCATCGAAAAAGCAAAACTAACAGCGAGGCAAAAAAGCCAAAGAAATCCTCTCATTCGTCCAGGTATCGAAAGTAAACGACGCGGTATTTAATCACTGGCTGCGGCGGATTGTAAGCATCTTCGAGAGAACTTTGATGCCATGCGACTCTTCCCAGGGCCCGGGTGACAAACCGATCCATTTCCACCTTCTGGGGGCCGTCAAAAACCGGATAGGTCCCGCCGCGATCGAGTTGAAGACGATTCGAATTGCCAGCCTTGAACAACGGCGGCGATCCGGGAAGGCCGAACAAGGTATCAGTAATATTTCCATCAAAGGGTATCTCAGCTCGCTGTCGCGCGATCCGATCCCACTCGCCCGAAGCATTAACGTGAGCGTTTCCGGGGACGCCATCATTTCCCGGCCAGATGTATCGCTCGATAATTGCGTGGAAGCGTTTCTCCGCGAGGACCCTGTCACCGTCCTCAAACTCCCCCCAATCGTCGTGTCCGGGAATCTTCTGAACGACCTGGGCGACGCCCCACAGACCAAACGTGTTCGAGTTCGTGGTCAGACTGCCCATCATATTCCGCAACAGCTCCTCATTCTGGAACTGCGTCGCATCTGAGTCGCTCCTGAGGTATCCGGGAACCTCCGCCAACTCTCCCACGTAAAGAAACGGATTCTTCTCCTGGTAGTCAGTAATCGCATCCACAAACTGCTTCACCTCTCCGTTCGTCCTCAAGTGTTTGAATACCGCCTCCAGGGGGCGCTTACGCTCGGGCGGGGTAAAGTAGGGACTGTTGTCAGGATAAACCTTGGAGTTCAGGTTTACCTGCCCGGCCGTGCTGTTCATAAATGAAACTGTGGAAAACTCGTCGGGAAGAGTTGAGTTAATTCTCCACTGATCGTGTTGCATCGGATAAGTGGCCCCTAACAGGTCGAGCAACAGGTAATCGGGTGGCCCATCCTCATTCGATTCACCTCCCCCGAGATCGAGCGTTCGCCATGGCGTAGGGGGTTCCGGGGAAGCGGCATCGGGATTGCCCTGGATACCGGTGTGAAGCATCGACCAGTATCCCTTTGAGGTGATTCGACTCCTTGAATTGTACTCATCAGGCCGGTTCAAGCTAAACGCCCTGGATCCACCATCCAGAGACTTGACCCGCCCCGGTCCGCGCTGAAAATATCGCAACTTGCTCTTCTCGGTAGATTCGTCCTCGGGTTCAAGCGGATTGCCGCCAACTTCGTTGGGAAAGCCCGGCGTTCCTTCCTCTTCGTCATCCCGAACCCAGGCGTCTTTGTACCAGCTCAGCCTCGGATCGGATATCTGCCATGAGACTGTTTGGGGTCCGCTAGAAAAACGGGTATCCAGTTCAAACTGGGCCTCGAGCACATGCTCTGGTTCGTTGGTTTCCCCGAGCGGAATCATCTGAACAGTTCGTTTCGCATCGTTCAGGATTCCCATTCCCAGCCTCCACTTCACATCGAACTTCAACACACCGGTTTCTGAATCAATCAGCAGAACCTCATCTTCCGCATACCGACCACCGCTTTCATTTCTTTCCTTGTCCCGGGTGTGGGGAAGAAACCCCTTAAACTTGCCGAGGAAGCGCCACGGGCTGGTAACTACCTTGCGCTCTCTTCCTTTGTTGTTTCCCGTTCCATACCGCGATGAGTTCCGGCTCACCAAGCGAATGTTCCTGTTTGGGCTGATCCGCATCGCGCCGAGGCTGAGCCTGTCAGTCGTGTAGGTAGGGTTCCCGTTCTTGTTGAGGATCGGGTTTCCATCGGCATCCAATCGCTTTCGGTTAAAGTTAAAATTCCAATCCTGATCATTCCGCCGATTCGGCCGGGCAATAGCGTCGGGATTCGCCGGGCCCAACTCATAAAACTCCGGCATGCCCTCAGGAACGATCCCGGTAGGTTCAATCTTCAGGTAATCGACCTTAGCCGGGAAATACTTGAGAAACACTTCCGGCCCCAGATCCGGCATGTAGTATTCGACCTTGTAACGGAAGCGAACTTTCTTTTTCCCGGAGTTGCTGTCATTCACCACCTGAAAGGTCATCAAGACCTCGGTAATGAATGGACCGGGATACTGGGGAAGCATCGGGACAATCTCGTCATCCTCGGTGTTGTCGACCTCTTCACTGGTGTTCGAATCATTGTTCAACTTGATCGGCCAATAGTGCCGCTCAGGGCGCCACCACGTCCTCACACCCCTGGGGGGAGAGTAGATGGTCGACGATGTTCTCAAGGCATAGTCGTGGCTGAAGTTCCCACCGGTGTTCCGGTTGGCATTGGACATGGTCGTCGTCGCCATGCGAGCCATCAAGAGCATCGAAAGGGCCATCTGGTAGCATTCCCTTTCACCGTATTTGTCGACAAAGCTGGCGCCATACCCGGGCCACTTGCGCGACATGTATCGCTTCAGCATTTCGAACTGGGCACGGTTGACGACATTGCCTGCGAGTTCCCACCTGCCGTCCTCATTCTTGACGCTATCGGTGAACCCCATGCTCCCCATCAGTGTGTTCAAGTGCAGCACGCCGCTGATGTCGAAATCCGGCTCGGGTACTTCAGGGCCGTTGTAAACGAAAGGCATCTGATACATCGGCCCCGCCTCCAGTGAGAGTGGAATGTTAGTAGTAAACAAACGCGGCTTTCCAAACGCATTGAACTCAGGGCTGCGACTGTAGAATGTCAGGTTGTAGCGATGCCCGGTAAACCACTCCCGCTTCTGTTTATCAGGAAGATCAACGAACTGAAGGATTGATTCGGGATAGCGGGCAAATCCTCTCAGCCAGGCATGGGCCAGCAGCGCATCGGCATCAAGGATGCCGGGGTCATTGAAGAGGACGTCGAGGTTGACCGACCGCGGTCGGCCGAGGGCCCATTCACGGTCTTTACTGTTCTTGTTGAACTCCACATCGCCGGCTCCCGAGGTGAACAGCGGCGTCATCATACCCATGTCATACTGCTCCCAAAATCCCTGTGGATCTTCATCTCTCCTCGAGGGCTTGCCGAGAGCTACATTGAAGTTGATCTTGGAGCTTTCGTCATCCATCCAAAAGGCATAGCGACCTGAGATCTGGTTATCCTCAGCCGCTGCCTTGTCGGGTTGTTCGAGAACCGGAACCCACTTCACCCGCATCGGCGGAGCGTCCCCCTTTAGATTGGGTCGACCGTCACTGCTGACCGCTGTGGCAATGGGCGGATCGGTTCGCCCTGGAAGTGGCTCATTCAAGTCGACGGAATAAACATCCGGATCACCGGTCTCATCCGGAGAACGATCGGCAGCACCAGTGTGCAGAGGCACGACCTTTTCGTCCCCGTTCTCATCAACTACCATGAGCCTCCCCGGATTAGTGATCCAGACTTCGCCCGGAGCGACTTCGGCGCTTTCGCTGATCAAGGCAGGGTCCGGAATGTTAGCCCTCAGCAGTTCGATACTGTGGCTCACCGCGCCTTGCGCGACCATCTTGGCCCGCTGCGTGTTAGCGAAGGCATGGGAGGCACGTTGTTCAACTCGCATCGTCGCGTAGAAAGCAACTACCATCGCCGTCAGGAGAGCGACGAAAATCAATGTCAGGATCAATGCAGCGCCCTTCTGGCGATTGGGCCCGAGATATTGATCGATGAACAAAAAACCAGATCGATTTCGCTCAGCCGACTTTTGATGCCGCAATTTCAAACCTATGATCCTCCCAGCAGTTTGACTCGTGTCGAGAATGTCCTCGATCGAAGGATTCCATTTTCCTTCAGCGCATCCTGAAAACTCCTCACCGACGCCTCCAAATCGAGCGCTCCGCTCGAAGTGAGAACCGTCTCCATTGGCGGAATCTCAATTCCCTGTATCGACACATCGTCATCGAGGGTCACGATCGTGATTTCAATCTCTGCCGGCAGCCGGTTGGCTTTCATCGTGTAGCTCGTTTCCTTCAGAAACACGGTCGTGGAACCATCCTCAAACGGTTCGACATTTGCCTGGTTGAAGTAGGCAGCCGAGTTGTAGATCATTTCGCTTTTCGGGTGGTTGTCCACATTCGAAAGCCAGGGAACCGGGTTTCCCAGAATGTCATAACATTGAACCCAAAACGCAAGGACTCCGTCGGCGGCAGTCGATACGATAGCATCTTTGTTGTAGGCATCTTCTTCGTTAAATGCTTCAGCGTCCCACTGATCGAGGAACCAGTTCGGCTCAATCGGAGACGTCCTCATATGAAGACTCTCCTTCTCAAGATCCTCGATGTTTTCTGAATTTCCTACGGTTGGGAAATACGGATTCTCTTTCTGGTCTTCCACAGTGGGTTTCACGAAGATTCGCTTGAGACGAAATAACTGGCGGTCCTCGTCGCGGAACAGGTA
>JABSSQ010000191.1 GCA_013213905.1 Verrucomicrobiales bacterium
AGCGTGGCTGCTCCGACTCGCTTTGCGGGTTTGGAGTGAGATTCAGACGAAGAAACGCTCGAGTCGGCACGCAGGCCGGCAGCGGTAAAATCAATGAGCCGCTGGAGGGTTTCCTCGGGATCGGGCGATTTGACTCTGCCTCGAGAAAACATCACAACCTTTTCGGAGTCCGTTAGGGCAGTGACAAGGGCTCCAAAGGAGAAGTGCATTCGCCAGAAGATGTCTGACTCGCTGACATGGGGAAGCGACTTGCGGGTGGCTGACATGAAACGATTGATCATCTCAGTGAACAGCTCAGCTAACTCCCCCGTGAAGCTGTCGCCGGACTCAGCGAGACAGCGGCCCGCCAGTTTCAGGTAAACCGATTCGTTGTGGCCGGTCTGCTTGAGTTGATTGACGACAGGACGGTGCAGTGCCTCGAGGATTTCCTCCAGGGGCACAGGATCAGAGCCGTGGTTGGCCTCGGACTCGTCCAAGCGTGCAATTCTTTCGCGGTTAATCGGAGCAACCACCCGTGTGAACACCTCAATCACCAAGGCATCTTTCGATCCAAAGTGATAGTTCACCGAGGCAATATTGACTCCGGCTTCGTTGGTGATGCGACGAAGGGAAACGTCGCGAAACCCATGATCCGAAAACAGGGACTCCGCCGTATCGAGGATGCGGTTTCGAGTCTCATTCTGTTCTTTACTCATTGCTGGTTCTCAGGCTCTTTCCTTGCAAAACATACGTTTTAAACGGTCGTTTGAATTCTGCAAGTGATGTTTACGTCGAAAAACAAAAAAGAGGTCACCGAAGCGACCTCTTTTGGGGCGGTAATGAGGGCTTTCGATGGCGAAAGCCCTTGTTGGAACTGGAGTTTGAGCTGGTCAGGGGCGAACTTCTTCGACCTTGGGAGGCTCGATGTTCATGATCTTGTCATGAATCTGGAGAATCTCGCGCGATTTGGCGAAGAAAGCGGCGACTTCTTCGGCGCTTTTCTCGTTGGATTCGATAACCGCGTCGAGCTCGTTGAGATACTCATTGATATTCAGTGAGATGCTATTCATCTGGTATTGAGCGTTGGAATAGGCCTTGGTATAGACCTCCTGCGCTTCGACGAGAGCGGTGCGACGGCCCTGGCTTTCGAAAAACTGCTGACGCTCTTCCTTGAACTGCTTGTTGTTGAAGATGCGCTTCCCGAGCGGGGTGGTGTCTTTCGGATCCACCGCGTTCTCAGGAATAGCAGCGAGCTGCTGTCCGAAGTAGCGGCTCAGTTCACGGAACTCGTTGAGCGGCTTCTTGTACTGTTCATGCAGAACGAGGAGACCGTTGACGACGCTCTGGAGCTTGGCCGCTTCGGTTTCGTCGAGTTTCTGCCCCTCGCGAAGGCGAGTTTCCATGTCGCCGATGTAGGCCAGCGTCTTGCGGCTGTCGTAGACGATATCGTTCATCTGCGCATAGGTGCTCTGGAGTTGCTCCTTGTGCTGCTGCTTGAGGGTGTCGACCTGCTTGGCCCACTCATCCTTGAGGCGGTCGTTCTCGGACTGCTTGTCGGCGAGAAGGGTGGAAAGCTCAGTGTTCTTGTTCTCCACTTCGCTCATGCGCTTGGACACAGTCTCAAGCTGCTGTTGCAGAGTCAGGGTTTTGGCCTGTTCAGCGCTCCACTTTCTGCCCATGAAGACAGCACCGACGGCGGCGGCGACGAGAAGGACAGCCAGTAGAATAAGCACTACCGTCTTGCCTTTCCCGGAACGGCTGTAACCGTATTCCTCGAGAGTCTGCTCTGGGTTATAATCTTCACTCATGATGGTTCTACAGTAGGTGTGTTTTGTTGGATTTCTACCTGCGAAGCTAATTTCGTACCTTGTTTTACGTCGGTTTCTGTGGCGTTCTTTCAGGCATATGAGCAGTGGTGTTGAACTGAGGAAAGAGTTTTTGGAGCGGGTCCGGCCGGATCAGGCGTTTCAGCTGCTTTTTAACCACCTTCCCGGGGTGCTGTTTTTCGCCAAAGACAGGGATGGACGTCTGCTCGCCGCAAATCGTGCCCTGCTCGATTTGTATGGCTACGAAGACGAAAACCGGTTCTGGGGAGTCACGGATTTTGAACTTTTACCACGAAGCCTGGCTGAGAAATTCCGGGCAGATGATATCAAGATCGCGGAAACGGGCGAACCGCTCCTCGAGATCGTCGAGGTATTCATCAGCCGTCACGGAATTCCGGCCTGGTTCATCACTAACAAGATTCCTGTGATTGCCCGGGATGGCGAAGTCATCGGCGTGATGGGCACGATTCAGAACTTCGACAAACAGCGGGAACTGTTGCCGGCAGATTCTGACATTTCTCCGGCTTTGAAACACATCGGAGCCAATTTTAACCGCGAGATTCCTATTCCCAGTCTCGCCGAGATGTGTGAGCTGTCGGTGAGGCAGTTCGAGCGCAAGTTTAAGGAGCACCTCAAGATGCCTCCTCAGCAATATATCATCAAGATGCGGGTCCATGCGGCCTGTGACGACCTCCGCCGGAGCCGAAAGTCGATCGCAGACATCGCGACAGATCTTGGTTTTTATGATCAGGCAGCCTTTTCGAGGCAGTTCCGAAAGCACATGGGAATGACGCCCCTGTACTACCGCAAGGAGTACCGCTAGGTGTACCGCTAGGTGGTGTGGCCGTCACTGGGCACGTTTCAGAAGAGCCTCGGCTTCTCCTCCGAAGTGTTTGCAGACGAGTTCGTTAATGAATTCGCTGTCCGGTTTCGGGCCGATACAGATAAGCGAATTTGAAATATGCTCGGCTTCCGGTATTCGAATCGGCTCGGAAACAGGATCAGTGCCGCTACGTTGAAAGAGCCACTTGTCTCCCGGTTTTTCGATGAGCTTAACGAGGACTTTGATGCGGATAACCCAGTCGGGAAGGTCCGCGAGCAATTTCTCCACCGACCGTTGCCGGACGCGCCCGGGGAGCGGTACTGTCCAGCCTTCGAAGTGATGGGTGAGCTGGTGAACGGTATCGGATATGAGGTCGCCGGGAGAATTGTCTGTATCTCCTCCCGGAAGGGATGCCACCGGCAACGAGGAAGGTTCCTCTCCTTTGATTTGTTCGATCAGGGTGTCGAGTAACCCCTCGAGATTTGTTTCCGCCGCGTAGGGAGCCGCCGCACGAACGTCATCGGTCACAGCCTTTTCCGTATCGTCGTTGATTGATTCCCGATGAGACAGAATCCAGGCGCCGGATGTCTCGAGCTGTCGCTTTTCGATGGGGTTCCATCGGTCTCTTTTTCCCCAGTGGCGCCCGTCGACAAGGTTGACTTGAAGTCGGGGAGAGAGATCCAGATCGCTGGCGGATACAGTGAAGGTCTCGAGAATGGGGAGCGGGTCTGCTGAGCCGTTCAATTCGATCAGGAGTAGGTCCCCGGAGGCTTGGGAAGCACTCCGGCAGAGATTCATGAGTTCCTCGAGGCCACCGCAGCAGGCACAGCTCGCCGCGATGGGGGCAATGCTGGCGGCGTAGCCTTCCAGCGTGGCAGCATCAAGGCGGGCGTCGGCATAGTCATTGAGAATGACGTCAGCTGAGTAGCCACGTTCTCTTAAACCGGCTGCCAGCGAGCGAAGCAGGGTGGTTTTTCCCGCTCCGAAGAATCCGGTAACAAACAGGAGCGGTTTGGCCATCGTCTAGATGCCAGTTGAGCGATTCGAAAGACTGCCGCTGCTCAGCAATCGTCTCCTTTTCTTCGTCCGCAGGAGGCGCAGGTGCAGAGGTTGCCCAGGTGGGTGACGATGAGAGCCAGTCCGCCCAGTGAGGTGATGATGCTGGCAGCAGGAATATTCAGCTTGGTATTTCCTTCAGCGTCAGTCGTGAGAGAAGGGCAGCAGGCATCGACTCCTTCCTCGGAGCAGCTTTCTTCATGCAGTGTTTCACCTGCTTCTCCGGTTTCACCGGCAAGTTGCCCCTGGGAAGCAGATGCTTCAGCATTTCCGACGTAGGGCACAATTGCTCCAATAATGACCAGAGCGACCCCAATTGTCCCCATGGCTACAATCCACTTCCGGCGGTGCTTGCGGTAGCCGGAGGTCATCATCATCACTGCGATTGGAACGACGAGGAGGGCCATTCCCCAATGGGTCGCAGGATGAGCCCAGAT
>JABSSQ010000192.1 GCA_013213905.1 Verrucomicrobiales bacterium
GATGTCACTGACGACGATCCTGGTGCTGACCTTTTTCACGCTGGCATCCAGTGAGCATCGAGCGTCGAAGACCTACTCCCAGGGGCTTCACGCACAGCAGGTGGCGGAGCAGGCGGTTAATATGGTGGTCGCTCAGATTCGCGAGGCGACATCTGTAGGCGTCGAAAAAGCATGGGCATCGCAGCCGGGGGCGATTCGAACTTGGGATCAAGACGGGAATTTCGATGCCATTTACAAGCTCTATTCGGACGATGAAATGAAGTCGACGAAGGAGGGGCAAGTCAGTGAAGACTACAATGACTTGAATAATTGGAGTTCCAGACCTGCTCACTTCGTTGACTTGAATGAGCCGGTAATTCGCGGCGAGAAAGTTTATTACCCAGTCGTGGATCCTACAGCAGCCAACATTCCCGAGCGTTGGGAGGGCGGCCTCGAAGACAGCGATCCTGAATTTGGCGACAATGGTGTTGAGGGATTCAAATATCATCATGATGTCGTCGAAGAAGGTGATTTCGGAAAAAAAGCGGCCACCGCTTACAGTGCTTCCGATGGTCATGTGCCCATGCCGGTGCGATGGATCTACCAGTTGGCTGACGGAACGCTTGGCAATTTAAAAGATTCTGCTTCGGGAGGAGATTCGCCGGCTTTTGAGTTTCAAGCTTTTTCCGGAAATGGAGTGCCTTCGGAAAAAAATCAGATTGTGTCGCGTTTTGCTTTCTGGGCTGATGATGAGACAACGAAGTTGAATGTGAATACTCATGCTGGGGGAGCTGCATGGGATCTTCCGAGAGCGGGTGGTATTATTGACCGGACTTTGGCTGGTAATCAGCCTGCCAAGAATGAGTGGCAGCGCTATCCCGGGCATCCTGCGACGACTCACCTCAGTCCTGCGCTTTCGCCCGGGTATGTCATTAATCTGGGAAGCTTGAGGGAAGGGGATGACGGAATGAGTGATCGTGAGAGGGCTCGTGATGCTCTGGAAATGCTCTACAAGGTGACACCTCGAGTGGTTGGCGGCGGCTCTCAGTCCGGAACCCGGGCGGTTGATCCCAGGAACCGAGAAGAAGGTGACGGGCTCTTTGCTGATTCCGATCCCTTGTATCCTTCAATCGATGACCTTGTGATGAGGGCTGACCGTCGTCCGCACCAGTATCCCGATGGCACTGGTAATGCGATTTCCGAAGGTGAGCTGGGCGGTTATATCGAGCGTGCAAAGTTTTTTGTGACCGCTTACAGCCGGGCTCCGGAGGTTAATATGTTCAACCTGCCGAAGGTCGCGATGTGGCCGATCTATGACGCGGAGCGCAGCGACGCGGAGTATCAAACTCATCTCACACCGTTTGATCGATTGATTCACTATTGTGCATCAGTAGGAGGACCTTCCAAAGATGATCGTTACGACTATATTTTTAAGCGCCGACATGCGGACCACCCGACTTATGACTACGATCGGATTCCTCGAAACAAGGAGTTGTATGAATATCTGGAGAAGGCAATGACGACTCAGGTGCCGGGATATGGCGCACGTTTCAGCGACAAATACAGCGATGATTACCAGCAGATCCTGACGCAGATCTTTGACTACATTCGCAGCACCAATGCTCACGATGATACCGTTTATGGAGATCGTGACCGTCAGGGTGAGCGACGGAACAATGATGCTGAGCACCGCACATACACTAACTGGCGAAATCCGGGCGGCAGGCAGGGTTTGAAAGGTCACGGGCAGATCGTTCCGATTGAGATTGGAGACACCAAAGGGTTTGGGCGCTTTTACACGCTCTCCAGTGTTCAGATCCTCGCGATTTGTGCTGGTCAGCCTTTCGGTCCCGATGTCTCAGGGAATCCTCCTCTCGGGCGATTCCCTGGCTATGTGGGAGCAAATGATGCCGACAACTTCGAGAACGATGTTCAGGACTTTCCTACAGGTAAGGTGTTCTTGAATCTGCCGCCGATGCCGAATCAGGTAAAACGTGAGGATGAAAGCACCTGGCCAGATTGGCTAGAGCTTCTCAAGGATTCGAACCCCGAAGAGTTCGAGGCTGCTTGGCGCCCTGAAGACTGGAACTGGCAACTTGCCTATCTCTATCCACAATACATGGTGAGTGTTTTAGCGAACCCAGGGGCCGCTAAGTTCAGTCAAACGTGGTTGAGCGACCCTGGCTACTTAAGTGCTTACAAGAAGAATCCAAGAGAAGATGGGGCACTTCGCCTAGCAGAAACTGAGCGGTTGGTTCAGGGGATGGTGCTCTTCAATCTTTTTACTCCTAGTGTTGGTTGGAATGCGATCAATCCTGATATGGAGATCGAGATTAATTCTGATGGAGGGCTTCTTTTTCAGGGGGCAGATGGAACCAATTATGGGTTTCTTGGTTTCTCAGAAAATGATGGATGGAGCGGCGGAAGTGCAACCTACACTTGGGCTACAAATTGGGTTGAATCAGCGCAGGGTAGTCGACGTTTCGGCGGGCTTCTCCCCTTTGGTTACACGCTTAATGCTCGAGGCGATGTGATTGCCGGCGCTGCTAATGCGGGGGGGTGGAATTACAGAGGAAGTGGAGTCTTTGGTGGAGGTGGACGGGCGACTCCATTAGACCGTGCGTACTCTAATCTTACTGACGGAGTAAGACGTATCGAGGGAACCAATGGTGGAAAGCGTGATATCAAAAACACTGCCTCTAATGTTGCAAAGGCTTATACCTACGATTTGGTCACAGTTCCTTTTAAAATCGATGGTCCAAAGATGACATTTATTGGGGGGGAAATGGACTTCTATTTTTATCCAGGAAGAGAATTGAGTGAGGCTACCGCTCACGGCGAAGCTTCCGATGAGACGGTACAGGAGATCACGGTGAAAGTGCCCGGCTTCACGAGTCTTGTGCCAAGTGTTAAATATCCGGTCGCTGGCGAGTCGGACAATCGCCTTCGTTCTACATTCGCACCGATGATGGGACGTAAGAACGGGCGGGACCGTCTGGTCCGCGATTCGTTTGGCTTCCTTGAGAGAACCTCGATCTCTCTCGATCCCGCCAACCCGAGAGCTATCACGGCGGAGCAGAAAGTTTCCGTTGCATTGCAGACTGAGAATTCCGGAGTCGGACACTGCTTTGGCCGAATCGGCCAGGTGAATGCGCGAAGAAGTTCCGGTAAAGCCGTCATGTTTGGGCCTGGGGATATCGTCCGCTCTGTTGAAGTGGATCACGGAGACATGCGTCTCGTTGCGGCGAGCAAAGTGATTTCAGCCGGTAAATTCTTTTTGCCTAACGTCGATTATGACAACTCGAATGAGCGGTTTGCTCACTCGTTGACCAACACGATGGGGAATGCCTACTGGGGATTCCGCCCGGATGATGAACGTCTCATTATTCCGGATCTCCCTCAGAGTAATGACAATGCTTATCGACGAAGAGCTCCGCTGCCATTCGGTAGCCGGGATTCTGTGGACGTTCAGTTGTTTGGTGATTTCGACAATGGGGTTGGTTTGATGATTGATGGGCCTTACATCAACAAGCCTGACGAGGGCAATGTTAGTAACCTCTTGCAGAAAATTGGCAATGACGGTGGTTCCTCTGGTTTGGATCCGCTTTGGGATCCCGATGTTCTGGCAGAGGCTGACAGTCTTCCATACTTCACCCAACCATGGAAGATTGAGAATGGTGGGGCTTCTTACTTCTCGCCAAACCGAATTGTCTCAGGCCCGGGAATGTTTGGGTCGCTGCCGACTAATGTGAAATCTGGGGATCCGGAAGACAATAGCGAAGGGGCGTGGAGGACGCTGTTGTTCCGCCCAAGTGTTGAAGGTAACGGATACACAGCTCACCCGGGGCGAGGTGAAGAGGAGGGTGGTCAAGGTCTGCCTGATCACCTTCTTATGGATCTCTTCTGGATGCCGGTGGTTGAGCCGTATGCGATCAGTGAGCCGCTTTCAACGGCAGGAAAGGTAAACATGAACTTTCAGATGGCGCCTTTCCTT
Source organism: Verrucomicrobiales bacterium (assembly GCA_013213905.1). Taxonomy (GTDB): domain Bacteria; phylum Verrucomicrobiota; class Verrucomicrobiia; order Verrucomicrobiales; family DEV007; genus Arctic95D-9. The sequence continues at coordinate 3,974 of JABSSQ010000192.1, forward strand.
CATATCCATCGGTCGACTGCCCTGCGTGGCGTGTTCCGTTCGGAATACATGTCCTGCATTCCGGCAGCCTTTCATAAAGATTACAAGCACAATCACGGTCTTGGCCGGAAGCGCGGTCCTCAGGATTTTGAGCTGATGCGTCGCATGATGCGTTCCGTCATTCAGGATAGCAAAACGCTTGAGCAGTTTGATGAATACTTCAATGACGGGGAGAAGATCTTCAAATCGGCGACTGAGATCTGTGACATCCACCTCATTCCTCAAGAGTTGGCTACCTATTTTAATCTGGGTGCTCAAATTCAGGTGGGTAGCCGTCCGGAGGCGGATCAAATTTCGGCGAAAGACATGGAGGATGGGACCTACTGGCGTTACCATTCTCTGGTGGGGGAAAATTCCAAGGAGCGGACTTATGCCAATATTCATCAGCGCCTCACGACGAAGTCCAACACCTTCAAGGTGCACTTCCGAGCACAGGTCTTGAAGCAGTCTCGCCGCGAGAGTGACGAAGACTACAAAGAGTGGCGCCCCGAGTTCGATTCGGTTCAGGGTGAATACCGCGGCTCTTCTATCGTAGAGCGATTCGTCGATCCGCATCACGAAGAACTTAAGGACTTTGCCTCTCTGTTCGCTTCCAAGGGAATCAATTTGAATCCTGATAATGGCGAAACTTTGGATCAGTTCTATCAGTATCGCGTCGTCAATCCTCGTCGCTTTGCTCCATGATCCTGGAACGATTTGTAGATAATATGAAGTTAACTGAAAAATATTCCGAGCGAGGTTTCAGCTTGGTTGAAGTGACGGTGGCGATGGCAATCGCTGCTGTCGCGGTGGTCTCGATTCTCGGTCTTTTGCCTCAAGGGCTTGAGACCATGAGGGAAGCCGGGGATGAAGCGATCAAGGCTCGTATCCATCAGCAAATCCTCAACGAGATTCAGATGACTCCATTCAAGGCGAAGCAGACTGATTCTCCGATTGAGGATTATAATGGCCTTGAGCTGTTCTACGACCAACAGGGGGAAGAGCTTGAAACCAGTGATGAAGGAAGCTTCGAGCACATCTACTCGGCTCGAGTTACGATTCCTAAGAGTGGTGATTCCTTTCCGAACAGTGTCACCGGTGAAAGTGAGGGGTCAAAGAAGTTTGATGGGATGAGGTTCGCCGAGAAAGCTGATGTAAACGAGTATATCCGCCCAGTGATCGTTGAAGTGGCCGCCGTTGGAGGGATCGGTAAGAATTTTGAGTGGGATGAGGACAAATACCGACCCCTCATCTCAGTTTATCAGACCTATGTTGTCCAGATGGGGAACAATCTCGACCCTAAAACTCCATGATTGCAGTCTACAACAAAACTAAAGGCGGCTTTTCATTGATCGAAATGATGGTCGCTATGACTATTTTGTCAGGGTTGATGCTGATTCTGACGATGTTGCTTGATCAGGTTCAGGAAAGTTGGAGGAATTCCGAAAGTCGTATTGGCCAGTTTCGGGAGGCGCGTGTTGCGTTTGATGTTCTGACGAAAAACTTGAGCCAGGCATCTCTCAATACCTATTATGACCTCAAGGATGAGGATCCAAAGGATGGAATTATCGATGGTTACTTCAGGACTTCCGAATTGCAGTTCGTGAATTTGAGAGCCGATAGCTTGGATGTGGGGGGAGGGCAAACTCCCGTGGGGCATGGTGTCTTTTTTCAGGCTCCTTTGGGATTCTCCAATGGGTATCGCAACCTTAACAATATCTTCAATGGTAGAGGTTACCTGGTGACTTTCGGTGGAGATAGAAAGTATCGGCCGGAATGGATTCAGTCCGCTGAGAGATACCGATTCCGCCTCATGGAGTTCCGGCCGCCGGCGGAAGGAAATCAGGTCTTCGCCGACGGGGGGCGTGAACGCCTCGATGGAGAACCTCAGGATTTCACCAGTTGGTATAAGCAGAAAACAAATGTGTCAGGTTTCGCGTCTGAAGTTGATTCTAAAGCGCCGGAAGGAGAACCTCCAACGCAGGGGCAGGTGCCTCAGCAGGGTGAGTTTGAGGATCATCTTAATCCGCTGGCTGAGAACATCATTCTCTTGGTTGTGTCCCCGCGTGATACGCTTGAGTCCTCGAGTGGTGGTAGAAAGGATACTGCCAGCACCATCGCTCCGAATTACTCCTACGATTCAAACGATACCAGCGATAACTTCACTCAGTTTGCTCAGCAGGTCCCGCCTCTGGTCAGGGTTACGATGGTCGCGATTGATGAAGGATCAGCAGTCCGGAATGAAGACGGAAGTCAAATGCCTAACATGATTCCGGACGGATTGTTTCGATCCACTACCAGTTACGAAAAAGATGTGCAGGAGCTTTCGGAGTTCCTGAATGAAGAGCGCATCAATCACAAAGTATTCAGTTCTATGGTGATGCTTCGCAGCGCCAAGTGGAGTGATAACAGCTAATTCTATTATTTTAACGGTATGCAAATCAGAATTAATCGCCGTTCCCGAGGGTTCTCGCTCATCGAGATGATGGTCGTTTTGACTGTTGTCGCAATCCTCATGGCTTTCGCTGCTCCTAATCTATTCAGCCTGATCAGTTCCAGCACTTTAACCGGAGAGGGAACTGTCATTCAGAACCAGATGACATTGGCGCAGCAGACTGCGATCTCTAAGAGTGCTGATGTTGAGGTGCGCTTCTTCAAGTTTGCAGACGACGCAAGCGCTCAATTGGATGAGGCATTTCGAGCATTCCAGCTTTATCAGTATCAGCCGGACGGGGATATGGTACCCATCAGCGAATTCTTTCGGATTCGTCCTCCCGTCGCCATTCATGAGAATCTGAGTACTCTCGTGCAGGCTTCTACCGGAGGCAGTGCCGAAGAGCGACAGTTGGGGTTCTCGTCTCCAAGGTATGAGTCTGGAGACCCGGACAATCCTGTTCCGATAAAACGAAGTGGTACGGAAGTGGCCCCATATGTGGCATTTCGCTTTCGTCCGGATGGATCAACGGACCTTCCCTACCGGGCTCAAGGTTCCGGCGGAGGCCGCAATGACACGTGGTATCTCACTCTTGTTCAAGGCGAGGGCGCTCTGCAGAGCGATGCGCCAGACAACTACATGTGCCTCCAGGTCAATCCCTACAACGGTAAGATCAACGTCTTCCGTCCCTGATTTTCGGCGTCTGTTCGCGCTTTCGAATCTCCGTGCCTGAATCCGTAATATTCAGGCGCGATCTGGCAAATTCTGGCTCCAGTTTACCTTGAGTCTTCCGCTGTCATCACGGCGTAATGACAACTGAAGGGAATGAAGCAGAAATCTCCAAAAAAACGCTTGTGAAATTTTTCACAAGCTCTTAAGTGGGGCGGCTTCGCATCA
>JABSSQ010000193.1 GCA_013213905.1 Verrucomicrobiales bacterium
CCACTTCCACCGTACCGACACGATCTTCAGCGAGGGGCTCAAGGCCAACGCTGAAACTGGTCGGCACGCCCGGACGGGCTCCCGAAAAGACATAGCGGTCTTCTTTGGATTTGGAGAAATCGACTTCTGCGCCGATCCGGATCGAAAGCCAGGCAGCGAGGTAAACCGCGCTCATGCGATACCCGGGAGCATAACGAAGGGAAATGTCGCTGAGCGATCCGAGCTGCTGCGCCACCGCCGGTCGATCAAAGGCATTGGCTACCGCATTGCGAATGGCATTCATCCGGGTGAACGCCAGGTCATGCATCACGAAAGGTGAAGACGATTCATCCTGCGCCGAAAGGAGACGCAGGAACTGATTCCTCGGAGCCGCCCAGGTTTCACTGTCGAACATGAGACGGTCGATTCGCGAATAGAGCCCTTCTTCAAACGCATCGGAAAACTCACCCCGCCACCAGAAAGCCAGTGGCAGATCGGAATCGAGGTGGGCAAACACCATGTTGCGAAGCAGGCCGGGAGTATCGCCGGTCAGGTAAAAGCTGATTTGCTCGGTGCACACCGTCTTGCGACCGCTGCGATCGATCTGGCAATGCACCTGCACCCAGGCCTGGGCGGAAAGTTCCTCAGCATGGAGATCGGCATTAATGAGCAGTGAGCGACAGGACGCCTCACTGGTCAGTTCCGCCAGGACGGAAGCATCCTCTTCAAGCCCGTCCTGGTTTTCATTGTAGAGCGCCAGGTTGATGAGCGAAGCCCGCGCCACTCCCGCGGAATCCTGATCCTCCGGCTCCCCGTCGAAGAAGAGTTGCTGGAGTTCCTTTTCAACGCGCGAAATCTCAACGGGCTGGCCGAGGAGTTGAAAAGCAGGCAGGGTAGGGAGGGAAGAGGCGGTGCTCATGTTGATTCAATCATAGCCGGAATATTCCGGGTGGAAAATAGAAACGCATTGAAGCAAGTTCCCTGCCTCTTCTTTGCGAAAATGTCGGCGATTACCCAACTGCATCAGCTCGAAAACGGCGTCCGCCTCGCCACGGTATCCATGCCCCACATGGCGAGCGTGTCCGTTGGCTTGTGGGCCAATATTGGCAGTCGTCACGAGCAGGCCATCGACCACGGCATGGCTCACCTCGTCGAGCACATGCTTTTCAAAGGCACCCCGACACGATCCGCCGAAGAAATCTCCCGCCAGATCGAAGGGCTCGGATCCTCCATCGACGGCTTCACCGTGGAAGACCACACGGCCTACCACGCCAAGGCCCCCTCGCAACAGTTCGAAAAGCTCTTCGACGTTCTTGCCGACTTTTATCGCAATCCCACGATCGACCCCGGCGAGCTTGAATCGGAGAAACAAGTCATTCACGAGGAAATCGCCATGGTTCGCGACCAGCCTTCGCAATACCTCGAAGACCTCATCAGTGAAGCCACCTGGGGAACCACGCACCCGCTGGGACGTTCCATCACCGGCACCGACGACAGCCTCAAATCGTTCCAGCGTGACGATGTCCTGCGATTCTTCAATGACGGCTACTGCGGCGCCAACACCGTCATTTCCGTCGCCGGCAATATCGACCACGACCGGGTCACCGGGCAGGTCAGTGACATCTTCGACTCCCTCAATATCGGCAAAACTGCGACCTGCGAAAAAGCGATCACCCCGTTGACGGATCACCGCTTTCGCGAAGAGGCCGACCAGGAACAAGTCCACGTCGCTCTCTCCTTTCCCGGCGTTGCCCGGCACGATGACCGGCGCTTTGCCCACAAGCTGCTCAATGTCATCCTCGGCGAAAACATGAGCTCCCGCCTCTTTCAGGAACTGCGCGAACAGCGTGGTCTCTGCTACGAAGTGCAGAGCGATTTTGTTTCCTTCGCCGATGCCGGACTCATCCAGATCTACGTCGCGCTCAATCCTTCGCAACTTCAATCCGCCCTCGAGACCATTGACCAGATCGCCCGCGAACTGGTGGCCAACGGCGTCTCCGATGAAGAACTGGAAGCCGCGAAAGCCTACATCGTCGGGCAGAGTCGCATCAGCCTGGAAAACACCTCATCCCAGATGATGTGGGCCGGTGAATGCCTGCTTTTCTTCGATGACTGGCGGGATCCCGAAGTCGCTCACAGCGCTGTGGAAGCCACCACCGCTGAAGCCGTTCACGAGGCGGCCATGGAAGTCTTCGCGAATCGCCAGTTTGCCTCTGCCCTGATCGGTTCCACGGAGAGCAATACCGTGATCGAAAACTGGCGCGCCGCCACCGTGTGAATCAGTGCGTGCAGCACATCGGCTCATCGAGAGACTCGAGACGACGGAACCACATCAGCTTGCGCTGGTAAAAAGGCAGTCGCTCAAACAAATCCGAATCTCCGTATTCCACCCCGTCCTTGCGACCCAGATCCAGGATCTCCCCGTCGCGAACATACTTGATCTCGAGCGGCCGGTCTTCGGACCACTCGCTGACGAGACGGCGAAGTTCAAAGACGGGAATAATGCGATGGCCGATGTTGGCAAAGTTGCCGATTCCGGTCGGACTCTCCGATGGATCAAGGATGTTCGGTTTCGCCTCCAGGATCTCAACCATGTCGGTCTGATACTCGAACAGGTCGACCCGCTTGAAGAACATGTGATTGCTTTCCCCTTCGGACCGCAGGTTGGAATACATCGAGAACGAAGTCTGGGTGCGCGCGCCTATCCATGGAAGGAAACCGTTCATGATCACCGGAAGCAATCCGATCCAGGCCAGATTCCATTTGGGTTTGTTAGGGAATGAACGGTCCTCACCGCGAGCTTTCCATCCGGCAATGAGATAGTTCGCTGAAATCCATAGGCCCCAGATAAAGAATGCCACCCAGCCGATCCGGTTCGCCTTCCAAAAAACGTCGTAACTCTTGGCGATCGTGAGGTAGAGCGTGCCTTGGGTCGCCAGCGTCAGGAAGAACGCGCCCACCACGATCCACGCCGCAATCTTGCGCCCCTTTCGTTCATCGCCGCGCCCCAGCCAGTTGAGTTGCTTCTTCCACAGCCCCTGCAATTCGCGGCCCCAGCTTTCAGGCAGGAACAGCGCCAACACGGCGAGAATGAGCGAGCTGAAACTGAAAATCCCGGCGGCGGGATGAATCGAGAGCCAAAGGTGGAAAAAGATCGCCACGGCGAATCCGATCAGTCGGGTGCGCTTGAAGATCAGCAGCAGGGGAATCCCAAACTCAAACAGATAGGATCCCCAGATCGCTCCGTGCAGTGCCCAGGTATCCGTGGGAACCAACTTGCCGAAGTAGGCCGCAATCTCCGTATGCAGCACCGCGGCGCAGGAAATCGTCGGATCAAGGTAGTCCCAGTTCAGCTTCTGGGTCCCGGCCCAGAAATACATGATCACCACCGCCGTGCGAACCACCGGGGCAAAGCGCGAAAGGTAAACATCGCCGCCACCCATGGTCGGTGCTTTCACCAGCATCCGGATGAGAGCGATCACAAGGATCAAGGTCGTGATGGCTCCGAAGACGGGGCCCTTCGGCAAAAAGTTGAAAGCGAAGTAGGCCCACTTAATGACAATAGCCAGCATCAGCAGGGGCAGGTGGCGCTTCCAGCCTGCTCCAATCTGGCGCCACTCATCGCGCCCGCGCTTGCTGAAGAAGAACCCCAACAACCCCAGCAGCATGATCCCGTGCAGCATCCCCTCGTAGAGGATGTGGTTAGGGACAAAGGGCAGCTTGTTGAACAGGTTGATCACCGAAGTGATGACCAGCATGCCGAAACGGGCCACGCAGTTCGGCTTAAAAACTGAGGCTGAAGCCGCCACCACCAGCAACCACCCCTGCCAGGATTGCGCCCAGAACGTAAATGCCAACTGATGGCAAAGCGTCGTGATCGCCCAGATCAGGGCGAACGTCGCAAAGGGGCGGAAAGGGGGAGAAGCGGCGGACAGACTCATGTTCGATGATTCACATCGCGGAGCGCCACTTTAGGGCCTCGCTCGACCCGTCAGCAACCCGGAAAATGCCCCCATATCCGCATTTTTTGCGATCCGTAGAACCGAGGCGGAAAAGTCGACCCACCCTCTTCGAAAATCAGTGTTTGTTGCAGAACTTCCTGGGAATCAGGTCATGAGGCACCCGCTCCACGTAGACGGAACCCGCTGCCTCGCATTCCTCGGCCGCAAGAAGCCCGCTCTCGCGGCACAACTGCATCTCGATCACCTCTTCAGGAGCGGCAAAGTCCGTGAACTCATAGCCAATACCCTGGGCCGCGACCATGATATCGCGCCAGATCGGCATGGCAATGCGACCGCCGTAAGCGTCCTTGGAAATGGTGCCCGGCTGATCCAACCCGACCCAGACCGCACCGGAGAGGCGACTGGTGTATCCGGCAAACCAGGCATCGTAGAAATCGTTGGTCGTTCCCGTCTTACCACCGGCCGGAGCCGTGAAACCCATCGTCCTGACACTGGCACCTGTTCCACCTTCTTCCAGCACCTGCTTGAGAATGCTTGAGGTTAACCACGCCGCCCCGGGGGACAACACGCGATAGGACTCATCTTCGTGCTGGTAGAGGGCATCACCCTCACGGTCCTTGATCGATCCAATGAAGTAGGGTTGATGACGAATCCCACCGGTCGCGAAAACCGAGTAGGCACTTGCCACATTCCTGACACTCGCACCAAGAGTTCCAATGTAGATGGTCGGAGAGATCTCATCCGAGTCCGGCTGCCCCAGTCCGGCGTGATCCATCATCGTCAGCACCGTGTCGATGCCCGACCATTCACCAACTCTTGCCGTCATTGTATTGCGGGAACGAATCAGTCCGTCGGAAGCCGGAAGCAGTCCGCCGAAAACGCCGTCGGAATTGTCCGGGCTCCAACCCTTCTCATTCCAGCGAATTTCTCCCGGCTGGATCTGCGCATCGCTGATATACATCCCCGGAAACAAACCGCGTTCGAAAGCGGTGCCGTAAACGAGAGGCTTGAAGATCGATCCCATGGGACGGCGCGACTGGGTCGCCCGGTTGAAAGCGCTGTGAGAAAACTCCCGCCCCCCGACGATGACTCGCAGGGCGCCCGTGTAATTCTCCACCACAGCAACGGCCCCTTGCACATAAGCGGGATCGCCTGAGCGATGCGCGTAGAGCGGCGGGTTCGGATAATCCGGCTGCGACTCCAGTTCGCCGATTCGGGCTTCTACCGATTCGTCCGCGGCTGCCTGGAGACGCATGTCGAACGTTGTCTGGACAGTCAGGCCGCCAACGCCGGCGTAGGAGGGAAGCAGATGCCCCACCTTGTCTTCGACCATCTTGAGGATGTGGGTCTGGCCGGTCACTTTGGATTGCTGCCGCAGCATTTCCATCCAGCGCTCCTGGGGCTGAACCGGCGGACGGGCCTTGAGATACTCCTCCGCTTCCTTCTTTGAAATCACGCCTTCGCGCTCAAGTCGACGAATCGTGCTGCGCATCTCGCGAAGCGCAGTCTCGTAGTGACGAAACGGAGAGAACCCATTCGGAGCCCGGATCACCCCGGCAATCATGGCAGC
>JABSSQ010000194.1 GCA_013213905.1 Verrucomicrobiales bacterium
CCGATTCGTCCTGACATTGATCCTGATAATCCTTACCTGCCTCGCCAGGGGCACTTCCAGGGTGCGGCCAAGCAGGTGCTGGTAATCTTCTGCCCCGGTGCGGTCAGTCACGTCGATACCTTTGATTACAAGCCGGCGCTGGCCAAGCTGCACGGACAGAAGCCTCCCGGTTTGCCGGCGGTGACCTTCGAAGGCCCGAGCGGGAATATTGCGAAGCCGTTCTGGGACTTCAAACCCCGCGGTCAGAGCGGCAAGATGACCTCGGACCTGCTCCCCAAGATGGGCGAACTGGCGGATGATTTCTGCTTTGTGCATTCGCTGCATACCCAGACCAGTGCTCACCCGCAAGGCGAGAACTTCATCAACACCGGATTTACGATGGAGGGCTTCCCGTCCTTCGGTGCCTGGGCGACCTATGCTCTCGGTTCGGAGTGCCAGGACCTTCCCGCCTTTGTTGCGATCAATGACCCGCGCGGCCTGGCCCGTTCCGGAAAGAACAACTTCGGCAGTGGGTTCCTTCCCGCAGCCTTCCAGGGCACTGACTTCAACGCGAAGAATCCTCCGGCCAATCTCGGCCGGCCGATGGACTATTCGGCGTCGGATGACAAGCAGACCGTGGACCTGCTCCAGCGTCTTAATGCCAAGCATCTCGAGAAGTATCCCGGCGATGCCAACCTCGCGGCCCGCGTGGCCAGTTACGAGCTCGCCGGACAGATGCAGATGTCTGTTCCTGAAATGATGGATCTCGCCAACGAGCCGGAGTCCATTCACAAGGAATACGGCACTGAATCCGGTTCGGAACTGAAGCGTGAGTATGCCAAGAACTGCATCCTCGCTCGCCGCCTCATTGAGAAGGGGGTTCGCGTGGTTCAGCTCTTCAACGGAAGTGACCCGTCCGGTGGCAATGGTATCACCAACTGGGACTCACACTCCAACATCGCCGATACCCACGCGATGCAGGCCGAGATCATGGACCAACCGACGGCAGCCCTGATCAGTGACTTGAAGCGTCGTGGTCTGCTCGAAGACACCCTGATTGTCTGGTGCACCGAGTTCGGGCGCATGCCTTTCCTCCAGGGGAACGGCACCGGTCGCGACCACAACCCGGAGGCGTTCACCTGCTTCTTCGCCGGTGCCGGCGTGAAGAAGGGCTACAGCTACGGGCAGAGTGACGAATTTGGTTTTAAGGCCGCGGTCGATCCTACTTCGCTCTATGACTTCAACGCCACGATCCTCCACCTGATGGGCCTGGATCACGAGCGGTTGAGTTTTTACCACAACGGATTGGAGAGACGACTGACCAACGTGCACGGACACGTGATCAAAGATATCCTGGTGTAACGACGAGCGTGTCCTGACAGCGGGTCTCGGTTCTTCCCGGGGAGGGGATTCGACCCTTTTCCAACCTAATACGCGGAAATCGTTGGGAGCACATCGGAACGGAAGTGCTCGCCGGCCAGATCGTGAAGAGCCGGTATGGTAAACCAGGTCAGGTGCCTGACCTGGTTGAGTAAATCTCACCGTGCTCTACGGACGATGGCCTGGACCGGGTAGTGGTCCGAAGGGTGCTGTCCCTTGTCGTTGGTGTAATTGATCGAAGCGCTCAAGGTGGTGAAGGCTTTGGAGTGAAGCACCCAGTCAATGCGTCTGCCTTCGCGATGCCCAACCCACCTGGTGAAAGTGGCTTCCATCTCAGTGCGCTCCGGATGGATGACGCGATAGGTGTCGATCAGCGGCTCGTCTCCCTCCTTGATCTGACCGGCACCTTTGACGAGGGCGTTGTAGGGATCGGAATCTTCGCCCGAGTTGAAGTCACCGGTCATCATGACCGCTTCGCCTGGTTTGCCGCTGACATGCTGGCGCCACATCAGTTTGGCCGACTCGTGGCGTGCTTCGCTGCCCTTGTGATCAAAGTGGGCATTGGCGAAAACAAAAGGTTCGCTGTCGGGATCCAGTTTGTCCTTCAGACGCACCCACGAGACCATGCGGGGAAGGGAGGAATCCCAGCTTTGGCTTCCGGCAACCTCGGGCGTCTCGCTGAGCCAGTAGTGTCCGGAATCGACCAGTTCGAAGCGCTCGGTTTTGTACATCACCGGTACGAATTCACCGGATTGACCTCCGTCCTGGCGGCCGACCCCGTGAAAGGTGTAGCCGGGAAGTTGTTCGCAGAGAAACTCGCCCTGGAAGTCGAGGCATTCCTGGAGGCCGAGAAGATCAGGATCGAAGACGCGGATGGTTTCGGCGACGAAGTTTTTCCGGTTGTTCCAGTGATTGTCTCCGTCCTTTGCTGCGCCATGGCGAATGTTGAAGCTCATCACCTTGAGCGGCGTGGCCCGGTCAGGCTCTTCTGCATGGATGGGGAAAACGAGAGCTACGAGAGCAAGGCAAAGCAGTCGGAGGAGTTTGGCGAACATGTCGGTGATCCTGATCGGATTGGGACTCTTGACCAAGTCTTTTGTTTTGCCTGATCGAGCGCCGCGGCCGCGCAGGAGCACGGCCCTCCAGATGCCTGGCGGCATCTTATGAAAATGGAGCGCTGCGGCCGCGCAGGAGCACGGCCCTCCAGATGCCTGGCGGCATCTCATGAAAATGGAGCGCTGTGGCCGCGCAGGAGCACGGCCCTCCAGATGCCTGGCGGCATCTCATGAAAATGGAGCGCTGTGGCCGCGCAGGAGCACGGCCCTCC
>JABSSQ010000195.1 GCA_013213905.1 Verrucomicrobiales bacterium
CCTCGACGATACGCAACTGATCCATCTTCTCGGGATCGTTGCCGTGGTGGGAAAGCGGGTGAGTGCCGTCGTTGACGTGCTCGATGTCCTGGCGGGTGGAGCCCATGTGAATGCCGAGCGAGATGATGCGGGTGGAGTCGGTGCTCAGGGCGAGCTTCATCACATCGAAGATATTGCGGTGCTGCTCGATGCCGTTGGTGAAGGTGGTGATGTCCGTCGGCATGGGGGCGTCGACCTGCGGCTTGGGTTTGCGTTCCCAGGCCTGAGTCGTGATGAGACGCTGCTCGAGTTCGCGAACGGAGGTGAAATACTGGTCAAGTTTGACTTTATCATCGGTGCTGACCTTATGGTTCAGCTGCTTGACCCGGCCCATCAGGTTGTCGAGGATGCTACGCTCTTCCTGGAGGCGAGTGATCTGGGCATCGACTTCCGCCTTGGTGCCCTGGAGGAACATGCGTCTGAAGAGTTTGGTTGCGCTAGTCTCCCCGGGAATGGGAACGCCGGCCGGGGTGAAAGACATGGGTTCGCCCGCTTCGGCCCCGCCATTAGAAGGCGAAATCATGATGGGCAGAAAGGGAAAACGGGTGTGCAGACCAATGGTTTCCGCCGCAAAGATGTCGAGCGAGACGGTGTTGCGAAATCCGGGTCGTCCCGGGCCGGCAGCTCCGGTCAGGAAGCAGGGAAGAGCGCCGTGCCCGCTGTCCACTCCGGGCAATGACGTGCCTGAGATCACCGTCATCTTGTCGCGGTGTCCCCCGAGGATGTCGAGGTAGGGAGTGCTATCGTAGCCGAATCCCGCCTGCGTTGGAAAGTAATGCTGCGGCAGCAGGCTAAGACTGTTCATCAGGATGACCATCCGCTGAGGCGAGGCCGCTTCAGCGATCGAGGCGGCCGAGGCAAAGCTCGGTTTCATGGCATCGAGGAAGGGAAGGCCCATGGCAATTCCGGAGGCGCGAAGGAAAGAACGGCGATCCATCGCCTTGCGGATGTGCGGCATCTGCAGGGGGCGGGGTTCGGTGCTCTGGTTAGACTTCGATGAGGCTGGCTGGGTCATGACGAAGGAAAGCGTTACTTCTGCAGGAACATGGGAGTTTCGAGCAGGCTCAGGATGAGGGACTGCATACCGTAACCGGTTTCGGCATGTTCATCCAATAGTTGTTCGAGGACGGCGCGGTCACTGTAGGTCGCGATGGCACCGGTGGAGTGGATGAGCAGTCGGTCGAGAATATTGTAGGCGATCTGCCGGTCCTGTTTCACGAGCAGGTTCTTGAACGACTGGATGTCGGTGAACTCGTCGCCCTCGAAGTTGCCGGAGGCATCGACAGGCAGGCCCAGCTTGATGTTGTAGCGGAAGTCGCCGCGTTCGATCGCTGTATTCTTGCCCTTGGCGATGCTGCGGTAGTGAGTGCGGTAGCCGCCCATGATATCGAACGCTTCCAGGGCAAAGCCGGGAGGATCGATCATGAGGTGGCAGCTGGCGCAGGATTCGATCTCGCGATGCTTGTCGAGTTGCTCACGAATGGTGGTGGCGCCGCGGGTGTCCGGCTCGACCGAACCGGCATCGGGCGGAGGAGGTGGTGGCGGCGTGCCGAGAACGCGTTCGAGCACCCAGATGCCCCGCTTGATGGGAGAGGTGGTGAAGCCGTTCGCGGAGATTTTCATCATGCTGCCCTGGGTCATGATGCCGCCGCGCACGCTGTCGGCGGGCAGAGAGACTTTTCGCAGTTGGCTGCCTTTGACACCGGGGATGTTGTAGTGAGCGGCGAGACGTTCGTTGAGGAAGGTGAAGTCGGAATCGACGATCGAGGTGATGGGCAGATTCTTTCGCACCATCTCCCGCACGTAAGCGCGTGTCTCGGCGGCAAGAGATTCGATCAGCGCGGCATCGCTGCTGTATTCCGGGTAGAGTTTTTTGTCCGGGGCGGTGGCGTAGAGCGATTCGAGGTCGAGCCACTGGTCGGTGAAGTCGTCGATGAAACGATCGGCCCGCGGATTGTTGATCATGCGCCTGGACTCGGCACGCAGGACTTCGGGCTTGAGGATTTCACCGGAGCGGCCCAGTTCGATGAGGCGCTTATCAGGGAGTGAACGCCACAGGTAGAGGGCGAGGCGAGTGGCGACTTCGTTGCCGGTCAGTTGCCCCGGTTGCTCAGGCACAAAGAGGAAATCGGGCGAACAGAGGATCGCTTTGTAGGCGATGAGCATGGCATCGTGAAAGCAGATCTTCTTCTCCACGGCATCCAGCACGATGCTCTGCATTTCGGACAGCTCCGCTTCAGTGACAGGGCGGCGGTAGGCTCGCTCCATGAAACGACGCAGCAGGCGGGCGCTGTCCTTGGTGGGGTCCTTGGAATCGACGAAAAATTGTCCGGCAGGCGGAGTGTAAGGGCGACGCTGCGATCCGGTTCCAATATGAATCGTCCTGGGTTGCTGCGTGCCTGACTGTGGACTCCAGCGCTTTACCGGAAGTGTGCCAAGCAGCGCTTGGTGGCTGCGGGGAGGCCAGTCTTCGATGATCGGGCCTTCGATTTCGACCCATTCAATGGCGACGCCGTCGCGGATCTCCGGCTTCTTGCCGCCCACGAACTTGGTGTCGCGAAAGGGCAGGTCGGTGCAGGCAATGCTGAGACGCTCACTTCCGTGCAGCCAGACGGTGGCTTCGTAGGTGTCGCCTTCGGGAGTGACGTCGAAGGATTGGAGAAAACGTCCCAGGGCGACGCCGAGGGAGACGGTTTGATTCTTGCGACCCGGCATCAGTTTCGGAGACGGCTTGGGATTCTTCTCGCCGGTGAATACAGCGTCAGGAAGGCGAGTGGATTGGAGACGCATCCGCACCTTGTAATAGCCGGGCTCTCTCGGAGAGGTGAAGAGACCCCAGGGGCCCTGAGCTTCGACCGGTTCGCGAGTCAGGACCAGCTTGTCTTCAGCGATGAGGTGCGCTTTCTGGAAGACCTTGCCATAAGCGCCCAGTCGGGTTGGTTCGTAGCGCTTGGTCGCCGTTTTGGGTTGAGGGCGCAGCGTGACTGCCGCCTGGAGAGAGGCCTCGGCGGCTTCGAGATACTGGGCAATCTGGTTGTAGGCCAGGTCCTGCCGATCGGCCACGTTGGTGATGCCATGATACTTGGTATCGGCCGGCACGTATTCGGAGACGGTGAGATGGGGAAGAAAGAGCAGATCGCGGACAATGTTTTCGTACTCGTTGGAACTGAGGCGGCGGGCCACGACGCGTCCCACGGACTTCTGCTTTTCGGCGTCAAAGAGAGCCAGTTCTTCGCCGAGAACGCTGGTGAACTCCTCGATCTCTTCCTCGGAGAAAGCGTTCTTCTTGGGAGGCATGGCCCCTGAAGCGACCTGATCGTAGACCCGCAGCCAGGTCTCCATGGCGTGTGGATCCTCAGAAATCGGGTCGAGGTCATCGAGGCGCATTCCGCCTTTCCGAGTCACCTCGTCGTGGCAATCGAGGCAGGAATTGCCCACGAGTGTGAAAGCATCGGGGCGATCATTCGAGACACCCGAAATGGGGGTGGAGACGCAGAATGCTATCGCGCACGCGGTCGAAACCGGAAAAAGACGGTGAATCTGTTGGATGAAATCCATGGGTGGCGTTGCCTCAAAGCCCCACCCTGAAAAGGATTGAGCCAACTCAACGCGTCATTGATACGCCGGGATATGGCCCAAGCAAACCGCGCAATTTCGTAGTTAAGACCTTGAAGCGAGGTTCCTGTTCGAATCTGCGTGAGAAACGGGAAAGAAATTGTGGGCAATTTCCCCGAAAATTGGAGTTACGAAGTATGCCACTGCTTTGTGTCGCTATTTTGCTGCTACTTTCCGGGTCCGGGCTTCTGCAGGCCCAAGGGGAATGGGAATCCCTTCCTCCGACCAAACTGGGACCGGAATTGGATGAACAGGTCGAGTCGCACCTCGATCTGACTTTTGGCAAAGGGGGCGATCGAGAATTGTTGCTGCACCTGTATCGGCCCCGGAAAGCCGAAGGACCATTGCCTGCCATCGTGTGCATTCATGGCGGCGGTTGGGGCAAGGGCGACCGTCGGCATCATGCCAACATCGCCAAGGCCATGGCGGCTCGTGGCTATGTGACGGTGACGATTGATTATCGCCTTTCGGGTGAGGCCATTTTTCCCGCTCATATCCACGACTGCAAAGCCGCGGTGCGCTGGTTGCGGGCCCACGCGGAAAAGTGGGGCGTCGATCCTGACTGGATCGGGGCGACGGGTGCTTCAGCGGGCGGTCATCTTGCCGCTTTGTTGGCGACCTCGGGCGGTGTCGCAGAACTGGAGGGCGAAAGCGGCAATCCAGACTTTTCCAGCGACATCCAGGCGGCCGTTCCGATGGGTGGGCAGTCTGACTTCATGTCCGAGCGCAATCGCCAGATTTCGGCAGAGAAGAAAATCTGGCAGGCCTTTCTTGGCGGGTCCCAGGATGAGGTGCCGGACACCTATCGGCTCGCCTCGCCTCGGGCGCATCTCGATGCGGGGGATCCTCCGATCTTTTTCATGACGGGCGAATTCGATGATCCCAGCACCCACGGTGACGAGCTGCGCCGCGATGCTATGGCGCTGGGAGTTCCCACCGGTCTGAACGTGGTGGCCGGAGCCCCGCACCCGCTTCTGACCAAGCAGAAGTTCTTCGACATCGTTGTGGAGCAACTGGACGACTTTTTCACGCTGCATTTGAAGAACGAAGGCGTGCCGGAGATCGCCGCCTCAGGGGATGTGCCCAAGATCAAGGGGGAGTGGACCCAGTTGGGCGGTGGTTACAGCGGGAGTGAAGGGCCGCAATGGATCACCGAGAATGGCGAACCCACCCTGATCTACGCGGCGCATCACGATCACCTGGCCTTTCGCTGGTCACCCCAGGCAGGACTCCGCGTGTGGCGCGATGATTCTCCCGAGGCGACGTCGTTTCGCCCCGATGGCAAAGGCGGTTACTACGTGGTCGAGCAGACCACTCGCCAAATCACTCGCTGGAATGAAGATGGCGAGCGCACCGAAGTGCTGGCGGATCGCTTCGAAGGCAAACGTCTCAATCGCCCCAATGATCTTCGGGTCCACCCCGACGGAAGTCTCTGGATTACGGATCCGGATTTTCTGTTTCGCCTGCGTCCTGATGACGTCAAAGAGCTCGAGGGGCAATACATCTTCCATCTCGATCCGGAGAGCCTGGAAATCCGGGCCGTGGTGAAGGATGCCAACAAGCCCAACGGCATTGCGATCAGCGATGATGGCAACACCCTGTTTTTCACCGACAGCATGTCGAAGAACATCTACCGCGCTGCGATTCACGAAGACGGCAGCGTGGGGGAACGCGAGATCTTCGCGACGAGCCCATTGGGCGGGCTTGATGGCCTCACCTTCGATTCCGAAGGTCGCCTTTGGAATGCGGCCAAGACAGATGTGAAGGTGTATCAGCCCGATGGAAACCTTCTGGGCAGCTATGCCTTTCCCTCCAAACCTACGGCCATTGCCTTTCACCCGGACGGCTGGATCTGCGTGACGACCCGCGACGCTGCCTACGTGGGGCAATTCAAATGAATCGCACGTTCTCTTTAAAATTTATCTAACAAACTATTATTCCACTATGAGCCAATCCACTGAACTCACATCATCATTCTCCCGTCGCCATTTCACGCGCGGCGGTATTGCCACCGCGCTCGCTGCCGGTGTGGCCCCTTCTTTTCATCAAGCCCTCGCTCAAGACAGTGGCAAAAAACTGGGCCTCGCCATCGTCGGTCTGGGCGGTTACGCGAGCGGTTGTATTGCCCCGGAATTGGCGGCTTGCGAACACGTCACCTTGGCCGGTGTCGTGACCGGAAACCCGGATACGAAGGGCAAAGAGTGGGCCGCTCAATATGGCTTCCCCGAAGATGCGATCTA
>JABSSQ010000196.1 GCA_013213905.1 Verrucomicrobiales bacterium
ACGGTTTTTGGAATCGCCGTGACGGCGTTGCTGATCTACCTCGTCAAAGGCACGCCCCTGGGGGCTGTCGTGGGGGAGAATGTGGTTCAGATTTCGGAGCGAATTGTCGGGCTGGGAGTCGCGGATCACTACCTGTTGTTCGCACTCTTCATCTCATTTCTCCACGCGGGACTGGAAGAGTTTTACTGGCGCTGGTTCGTGTTCGGAAACGCGCGGCGCCTCATGCCGGTGGGAGTGGCTGTCGCCCTGGCAGCGGCGGGATTTGCCGCCCACCACATCGTGGTGCTGAGTCAGTTTTTCTCGCTGGGTTGGGGATTCTTCCTTGGTTCCTGTGTCGGGATCGGAGGGGCGGTCTGGAGCTGGATCTACCATCGCACCAACAGCATGTGGGGCGCCTACGTCAGTCACGTCATCATCGACCTGGCGATCATGTGGATCGGCTGGGAGGTGCTGGTCGCTTCCGGCCTTCGGTGATCGGCTAGTAGCGAATGCGCTTCTTTTTGACCGGGAGCGGTTTTTCTCCGGCGTCCTTCTTCAGCTTGTTGATCTGGTCGCGGATGAGGGCCGCTCTCTCAAACTCGAGTTTGCTGGCGGCTTCCTGCATTTCCTCTTCGAGTTCGCTGATGACGGCAAGCGTGTCGATGTCTTCTCCGGAATCCGCGACGAGGGAATCTTCGACGGCTTTGCCACCTGAGTAGAGTTTCAGGGTCTCCTGGGCGCCGCGTTTCACACTCTGCGGAGTGATGCCGTGTTTCTCGTTGTGCTCCTGCTGCACCCGACGGCGGTATTCGGTGATGTTGATGAGGCTCTGGATGGAATCGGTCACGGTGTCGGCGAAGAGAACCGCTTCCCCATTCACATGACGAGCGGCGCGGCCGACCGTCTGGATCAGGCTGGTTTCGCTGCGGAGGAAGCCCTCTTTGTCGGCGTCGAGAATGCAGACAAGACTGACTTCGGGCAGGTCGAGGCCTTCCCGGAGGAGGTTAATGCCGATCAGAATATCGATTTCGGCAGCTCGCAGGCTCCGGAGGATTTCAACCCGTTCAATGGCATCGACGTCGGCGTGAATGTAGCGGACCTTGAGGCCGACGTTGCGGAGGTAGTCGGTGAGGTCTTCGGCCGTTCGCTTGGTCAACGTGGTGACGAGGACGCGTTCGCCCTTCTCGATGCGTTGGCGACACAGCTCGATGGTTTCATCAATCTGGCCCTTCAAGGGACGCAGTGTCAGGATCGGATCGAGCAGGCCGGTGGGGCGGATAATCTGCTCAACGATGAGATCTTTGCCTCGGGTCGTGGCATCGAAGGAATCGATGGGCTGCTTGCTGCCTGAGATTCGGGGCAGGCGTTCCGGGACGAGCTCGTCTTCGCCAATTTTCTTTCGCTGGTGGGGAATGTAGCCCTTGTTGCCAACTGTCGAGTTCTGGATCTCGAACTTCGCCGGCGTTGCGCTGACGTAGAGGCGCTGGGTGGTCGCGCCCATGTATTCGTCGAACCGGAGAGGGCGGTTGTCCAGGGCGCTGGGGAGACGGAAGCCGAAGTCGACGAGGGTTTGCTTGCGGGACCGGTCACCCTCGTACATGCCGCCGATCTGGGGGATGCTGACGTGCGATTCGTCGATGACGGTAAAGAACTCGTCGGGGAAAAAGTCGAGCAGGGTGCCGGGCTTGGCCCCGGGAGGTCGACCGGTGAGGTGGCGGGAGTAGTTCTCGATGCCCTGGCAGAAACCCATTTCCTGCATCATCTCGATGTCGTATTCGGTGCGCTGCTTGATGCGCTGGGCTTCGAGGTATTGCTGATTCTTTTCGAAAACTTCGATGCGTTCTTTCAGCTCCTCCCGGATCGCCTTGATCGCTCTGTTCATCTTGTCCTTGGGAGTGACGAACTGCTTGGCGGGGTAGAAGGTGGTGTTCTCGAGCTGAGAGCGTGAGGTGCCGGTAAGCGGATCGATCTCAGTGATGCGATCGATCTCGTCGCCGAAGAATTCCACGCGTATCGCTGTGTCCTCAAGGTAGGCAGGGTAGACCTCGACAACATCACCACGGACGCGGAATTTGCCGCGGGAGAAGTCGATGTCATTCCGTTCGTAGAGAATCGCGACGAGGTTTTTGAGGAATTCGTCGCGGTCGACTTCCTGGCCGACTTTCACCGGGACCATCATATTCTGATAGTCCTCAGGTGACCCCAGGCCGTAGATGCACGAAACGCTGGCCACGACGATGACGTCCTTTCGGGTGAGCAGAGAGCTCATTGCCGAGAGGCGAAGGCGTTCAATCTCGTCGTTGATGGATGAATCTTTCTCGATGTAGGTGTCGGTCCGGGGGATGTAGGCTTCGGGCTGATAGTAGTCGAAGTAGGAGACGAAGTACTCGACCGCGTTTTCGGGGAAGAAACCCTTCAACTCGCTGTAGAGCTGTGCCGCCAGCGTCTTGTTGTGAGACATCACCAGGGTCGGCTTGTCGAGCGCAGCGATGACATTCGCTACGGTGAATGTTTTTCCTGAACCTGTGACGCCCAGCAGGGTCTGGTGTTGGTTTCCGGCAAGCAGGGACTTGGTCAGCTTGGCGATGGCCTGCTCCTGATCCCCCTGGGGACTGAATTCAGAGCTGACCTGGAAAAGAGACATGGCGATAGTCGACGAAAAACCCCGCGCCGGAATGGCCGGGGTATCGTGAAACTAAAACGCCACGTGCATCTCTGCAAGGAGAGGGCGGCGTCGGAGTAGAAGATTTGCGGCGTTCAACGCCGACTTGATCAATCTTCGTTTTCCTCTTCGTCGACGGCGATCTTGCCCTCGATGATTTCGGTGAGCGCGATATCGGCTGCGCCCATGCGGTGATCTGTCTGAACGAGCGGAGCGCGGCCAAGATTCAGCTGCTTCACCCGAGCGGAGACCAGGTTGATCAAAACCGGAGGTTCGGGGATGATTTTGGATGCCTCTTCGACTAGGTCACTTCTCATAATGCTGGATCCTTTTCCTGCCTGGGTTGAATTGCCCTGACTGCCCGGTTCCGGAAACGCGACAATATTGGGAGCGTCTTCAGACATAAGTAGGTTAATTAGGGCAGTTGGATTGGTTTAAAGGGTTCAAACCCAATGACGGGCGGGGAATGTACAAGCTTTTGCGCATAGCGCAAAAATTAAAAAATTCAATTCTTTTATACAAAAACCACCCTAAGAAGCGCCATCTGAGCCGGTTTCACCCCCATTTTTGGGGATAACGGAGACTCGCTTGAGTCGGGCAGAGTCACTTGGGCTCCAGGTTTTCACTTCGGGATGATCCTTGAAATGGTTGTGGATGAGGCGCCGCTGGTAGGAGTTCATCGGCTGCAGTTTGACCGATTTTCCGGTCGCGACTGCACGGGCGGCTGCGGCGTCGGCGTCCTCGATCATCTTGTATTCCTGGGCAGCCCGGTAACTGTCGATATCGACTTTGAAGCGGCGGGCGTCGGGAATGCGATCCTGGACGATGCGATTCACCAGGTACTGGATTTCCTCGAGGCGGTCACCGTGGTGGCCGATGAGAAGCTTCGGATCGCTGGAGGCTACATTGAGGGTCTCGGAATCGCGATCAATTTCCACGGTCACGGGGAAACCGAGATAGCCGAGAATGGAATCGAGAACTTCCTGGGCAACTTCGAGGTGATCCATAGCTTAGAAAATTGTGCCTTGTGAGGACGCAGGAATCAACGGCGCTTTTTCTTACCCTTGGTGTGGCGGGCGCCTTTTTCCCCGGGCATCGAGGTGCGGCTTTTTCCGGGGACGGCACCGCCGCCGGCTTTCGCTTTCTGGGCGGCTTCGGCCTGTTCCTGCATGCGCTGCATGAAGGACTTTTTGCCGCCGCCTTCGCGTTTCTTGAGCTCCGGCTCGGGGAGCTTGTTCATGATCCAGGTCTGGAGGATGGAGAACGTGTTGGAGACGGTCCAATAAAGGGCAAGCGCCGCAGCGAAGTTGTAGCAGAAAAGCAAAAAGATGATCGGCATCAGCATGAAGATCATCTGTTGAGTCTTGTCCCCGGTCTTCGGGGTGATAGCGATCTGGATGAAACTCGTGATCCCCATGAGGATGGGCAGCAGGTTGAAGCCGTCTCCGAGGAATGGGATCGCGAAGGGAAGCGTGAAGAGAGTATCCGGCAGGGCGAGGTCGTCGACCCAGAGGAAGGACTCGCCGCGAAGCTCTACGGCACTCCAGAGCATGCGGTAGAACGCCAGGAATACCGGCAACTGGATAAACATGGGGAGACAGCCACCGAGAGGGTTGATGTTGTAGGTGCGGTACAACTTCATCGTCTCCTCGTTGAGCTTCTGAGGATCGTCCTCGTACTTCTCGCGAAGCTCCTTCATCATCGGCGTCAGCTTCGACATCCGTTTCATGGAGCGGGCGGACTTCGCGTAGACAGGCCAGATGAGCAGGCGAATCAGAATGGTGATCAGAATAATGGCAACACCGTAGCTGCCGACGAAGCCCTCGATCTTCACCAGGCTCCAGATCAATCCGGAGGCTAGCGGCTTGATGGCCCAGCCAAAAAGCCAGCCGAAGATAGGAATCTCGTCATAGTGCATCACGGCGTGTTCGCC
The DNA here is from genome assembly GCA_013213905.1 of Verrucomicrobiales bacterium. GTDB lineage: Bacteria > Verrucomicrobiota > Verrucomicrobiia > Verrucomicrobiales > DEV007 > Arctic95D-9. The sequence goes on from JABSSQ010000196.1 coordinate 4,575, forward strand.
GTTACCCAGCGCCTTGAGGCGGGCGAACTCTTTCGGGCCGAGGTAGATGGAAAAGTTGAGCGACTGTTGGTCGCCGGGATTCATTGTCAGTTTCGGCAGGCCGATGGCTGCCTCGGAGGCGGCCATGCGTTTGTCGGCTGACTTCTCGGCGTCTCCTTCCACGATCACCGGAATGCGACTGCCCCACAACTCCGCGGCGTAAGGCGTTTCGGGCATCACGATCGTGGCGAAAAACTGATCGTTGACCCCGGCCCACTTGAGAGACTCGAGCTGGAATTTATCCGAGGGGATCTCGCTTTTTCCAAAGATACCCATGACCTTGCGGCCACCGTAGTGATCGACGGTCTTGTATTCGTAGTCGCCGTCGGTCTCCATCCAGAACATGCCGATCTGCATGGACCATTCGTTGAGGTGAAGAGGAGAGGCGGTTCCGGCGTAGAGGTAGCGGTTCTCCAGGGCGAGCGGTGTATCAGCTGCGTTTTTGATCGTGAGGGCGAGCTTGATACGATAGGGGTCTTCGCCTTCGCCCGGAAGGGTGTAAGTCTTGTTCAGGACAAATCCTTCCGAAGTTCGGGTCTCGTAGGAAATCGAGGTATCCGAGGAAGAGGTGACTGTCCAGTTGGAGGTGTCGAAAGAATCATGGCCGGTCGAAAGAGTTCCGACGGCGGCTTTGCCGACGGCGTTAACGGTGACAAGATCTTCGATACCGACGTCTTTCGGATAGCTCTTCAGCTCAGCAGTGGAAAGACCTCCGCCCTTATTGGTGAAGGTGAAGCGCACCAACTCGTTCTCAAGAACGTGAGTGGTTTCCTCCACGACCTTACTGTCCGGAGCATCGGTGGTGGCCGGGGCCGTAGTTTCCGCAGTGGTCTCGGGAGTAGTGGCTTCCTCAGGGGCTAGCTGGTTGGCTTCCTCGGCGGCGGCGGCGGTTTCTGCCGCTTCAGCGGCGAGTGTGCGCTGCTCTTCGGCACGCTTAGCCGCCTCCTTGGTATTCCAGAATCCCCATGCAAACAGCAGTCCGAGGCACGCTAATACCCCGATCCACGATGTACGATCCATGTTTTTCACGACAGTTGACCTCCTATAATTGGTTGTGTTTGCAATTCTTGTCCGGCTCCCCGGAGCGACGCCGACGGCCTACATACGCGGCATCGGGGTGTTTTTCTACATATTCTTCCCACCCGGGCGGGGGATCGTAGCCATGCCCTCCCCAGGGGTTGCAGCGGCAGATGCGCCAGATTCCCTGGCAGGTGCCGCGCAGGGCGCCATTGACCGTGACGGCCTGGATGAAATACTGCGAGCAGGTGGGTTCGAAGCGACAGCCACAGACTGGCCCGCAAAGAAAGTGAAGGGGAGGAGAAATCACCACCTGGTAGAAGCGGGCCAGCAGGATGAGAAGGAACTTCATGCCTCACGCCTCCTCCTTTGGCTTCATGAGATCTGCTTTGTGAAGCAGCCACTTCCATTCTTTCTCCAGTTGCTCGGAATCAGCCTCCGCCGCGCTGTAACGGGCGATAATGACGAGCCAGTGTCCGTGCCTGATTTTCTCTCCGGTTCGGTGAATGACACCCCGCATGAGGCGTCGGAATCGATTTCGGGTGACCGCGTTGCCCAGTTTCCGCGTGGTGATGAGCCCCAGTTTGAAGGGTTCATCGAGTTGGTCGTCCGCAAGGAAACCCAGGACGAGGTGTTTGCCCCGAATGGATTGACCGGATTGCCTGACCCGTTGGAAATCCGCCCGGCGAGTAATTCGCCTGCTGCGGGGGAGCTTCATGGTCCCGGGGTCGGCACCCGGAGGGGCCTGTTTCAGCCCCTGCGACGGCCGACCAGTCCAGACAAGGATTACTTGCCGTGCTGAACGGTGTGACGCTTGTACTTGAGCTCAGCCCCTTTGGGGATGAGGCGCTTACGGCCTTTCTGGCGGCGGCGCTTGATCAAGTCGCGGCCTGCTTTGGTCGCCATACGGGCACGGAACCCGTGCTGGTTTTTACGGGAACGCTTGGATGGTTGATATGTCCGTTTCATCTCTTCCGGTTAAAAAATGTTTCGTTTCAGCTGAATATTGCGGCTTTCCGGAAGCCCGGCGCTGCCCGCAATTGGCCCTGCGACCTTGTAAATCGGGGGTTAACCCGGATTTTACGCGCGAAGGGCCGCAACTGTAAGGGCTCGAAGCGAAATGTCAACGGGTCTTGTTACACTTCGCTCACCCTTGTCGAATCTGCTATTCGAGACGTTCCAGCTTGTTGATCCCGTACTGGATGAGTTGCTCGTTCACAAAGCGTGAAGACTCGTCATCCACATAGATGATTTTCGGGAAATCGTTGAATTCGATGGTGTGGATCCCTCCCTCCGGCGTCTCGCTGAGTACGTCGGCGAGATCCTGGATATCGGTGATCGTTTTTCCGTTCACTTCGGTCAGAATAGCCGAAGTGAGAGATTCGTAGCCCAGCGTGCTCGGGGTTTTGAGGACATTGCTGAGGAAAACGAGCTTTTTCCGGCCCTCTTCTTCGTAGGATTCGGGATTGGCGTTGGCGTAGACGAGCTTGAAGGGAGCCCGGTTCGGCCAGTCTTCGCCCCAGCTTTCGAGGTAGGGGAGGGTGAGTTCCTGGAAAATCAGGCCGCCGAAAATCACGTAACGGGGACCGCGATCAAACATGTAGGGATCGATCAGGTAATCCTCCGGGGGCTTGCGGGAGAGTTTGACCTCGACGGTCATGGGCTCGCCCTCGCGGATCAGGTCCACGGAAACGGTGTCGCCTACCTTGGCGCCGCCCCGGACCAGGTGGGAAAAGCTGAGCTTGCCGTAGTCAGGGTGCTCGTAGTTGCCGCGCGAATCAATTTCATTTCCATCGATCGAGAGAATGACGTCCCCTTTCTTGAGGCCGGCTTTGTCGGCAGAACTGCCATTGGCGATCTGGCGAATGAAGATGCCGCCCTGTCCGTTGAGGCCGACGAATTCACGAAGGGTTTCGTCGAGGGTCTGGGCATAGCCGATTCCCATGTTGGGGAAGCCCTTGTATTCGCCGTCTTCACTGTCGGCAAGGAACGCTTCAATAATAGGAGTGGGAAGGACGGTAGAGGTCTGCTCTTTCGAGGAATAGCTCAGGAGCATGCCGGCGAGCTTGCCGTCTTTGACCACAGGAAGGGTGAAGCTGTTGACCCTCGCCTGCAGTGAGCCTTTGACCTGGTAAAGCAGAAAAACCGAGCCCGGAATATAGTAGCGGCCAACATTGACGCGAAGGACGTCAACGTCGGTGGAGACTCCGTCGCCGTTGTCTTCGATTTGCCAGACTTCGAGGGTATCGCCGGCCTTGGTCGAGGAATCGAGTTCCAAGGGCTGCAGTCCCTCGAAAATCTTCGCAGGATCGCGGGTGGGTTCGAGAATGGCGAGGTTGGCCTCGTAGTCGAGAGCTGAAATCCTGGCGGGGACGCGGGCACCGCTGGAGGGATGCTCCAGCTCCAGGTAGGTGGCGTTAACACACATCTCGGCAGTCACGAGAACGCGATTGTCACTGAGGACAGCGCCGAGACCACGACGCGGGGTCGGCGCTCCCTTTTCCCAGGGACGAAGGAAATTATAGCTCTGCAGGGTGGCGTTGACCCGGACGATGGACTTTTCGGGGGAGGTTTCCTGTGCGGTTGCCGGCAGGACGAGTCCAGCGGAGAGCAGAACGGAAAGGATCAGTGTCTTGAAAGCTGACATGGGTAGAAGAAAGTTGAATTGGTTGGGTGTGGAGAACTCAGGCGGCTTCCTTGGCGTCGTCGGCTTCGGGTTCGTCCGACTCTGACGTCTCGTCGGCTCCTGCTTCTTCCTCGGCTTCTTCGAAGATGCCGATTCCCTCCAGTTCGAGGATTTCGGGCTCCTCGATAAAGTGGTCTACGCTGACATTGTATTTCGACATGATGCGCTCATGGGCTTCCTCGGCTGAGTCACGCTTCAGAACCAGGGGGCGGCCTTCGCCGAGCAAGCGGATCACGTGGTATTCCTCGTGACCTTCCTCAGCAGCATCGCTGTGAAGAGCGTCATAGACGTCCTGAAGCAGGCGGATCTTCTTCCCGTTGATGGTGTCGACGATCTGCTGCACGAAGGGCTGCAGGTGAGTGTTGGATGAATCGGGCAGCACCTCGGTCAGGATGACAACCTGGGGGCGCTCCTTATAAATTTCATCCTGGCTGAAGTAGTTGAAGTGGTAGCGGGTCCGCAAGTTGGTGATGGAGTGGGATCCCATCACGCTGCGGTCCATGGGCTGGAACTGGAGGCCGGCGAAGAGGACGAAGTTGGGCTGATTGTCGTACTGGTTTGCCTGGATGAGATAGGGGATAAACCGCTTCAGTTCGATGGTGATTTCTTCTTTCTTCTGGTCGCGCCAGACTTCGAGGTCGACGGTGTCTCCGGCGTATTTTCGCTCAATGATCTCGTTGAGGTCGACGCGCTCGCCTTCGATTTCGATGAAGCCGTCCGAAGCAATCGGGTGGCCGTCGATGGAGAGGAGCACGTCTTTGGTTTTGAGGATGCCTCCGGCCGATCCGGCTGCGTCAGCGTCGGAAACCATGACGCCGATGCCGTCGTTGGGCAGTCCGAGCGCGCGGCGCTGGGCGGGGTTCAGAATATTGAGGACGCTGGTGGCAAGGTCGACGTAGAAGTCGTAGGAGCCGTCTTCGACGTCCTTGAGAAATCGCTCAATGACCGGAACGGGAATCATGTATCCGGTATTTTGTGCCACGGAGCCGGAGTAACCCTGGAAGGCGACACCCACGACCTGATTATTCTGCAGGACCGGGCCACCGGAGTTACCCGGGTTAATGGCCGCATCGACCTGAATGGTGAGGTGGTTGTCGATGCTGGAATGGCTGTAGGTGCGAAAGTCGATTCGGGAGACAACGCCGCGTGTCACCGAGATGCGCTCGCCGCCGATGGGATATCCGATGGCGACTACGGTGGTGTTAAGCTTCGGGATTCCGCCAATGAAGAGAGGCTCGACTCCGGAGAAAGCGCTCATGAATTCGTCTTCTGATTCGACTTCGATCATGGCGAGGTCGCAATCATGGGCCACGTGAACGACGCGTGCTTTGTACGGCTTGGGGTCGTTCACCTTCTTGATGTAGATAAGGCGGCCGTTGCTGACGACGTGCGCGTTTGTTAGGAATTTGTTGGGGCCGACGAGAAACCCGGTGCCGTTTCCGCTGCTCATGCCGCCGATATTCCACGGGACACGATAGTTGGGTTGCTTGGTGTCGACTTCTACCCTGACAATGGCATCAAGGGAAACTTCGGAAATGTCGGCCTGGACGGCTTCTGACTGGGGGAGTTCGACTTCGGGGGCCGGTTGCGGGGCCGGTGGCAGCGCCCCGATGCGCGGTCCCAGTGGGGCAGTCTGCTGAGCAATGACGGGGATAGCCAGGGCGGCCAATGCCACGAAGGCGAAGCCGGTCGCCGGCAGGCTCCGGACGAGGAGGGATTTCGAAATGTTCATGGAAGGCAGGTTCCGCCTGATACGGGCCGTTTCGGGACGCGCTTTCAAACGGAGAGGAGAGTTTAGGTCTGGGGAGGGGAAAGTCAATGTCGCCCGATTGCTGATTCAGGTGAGGCAAAAGCACGTAAGGTCGGTGATCCAGAGGCGTAGGGGCATGGGATTGGTTCAGAGTATTCGAGTAGTTTACGCTCCAATTATGACGTTCGGTCGAGTTGCGCGGGGCCGGGATGAGCCTAGGCTGAACTAACCATGTCTTATCTTCTCATTATCGAGTGTCTCGCCGTAGTGGCGTCGGCGATCTATGGCGTGCTGTTGGCAGCACGCAAGGGGATGGATGTGGTGGGGGTCTTCTCGGTGGCGTTCGCGGTCGCCTTTGGAGGCGGAACGCTCAGGGACCTGTTTCTCGACCGCACACCGCTGTTCTGGATCGGGAACCCGCATTACCCGATCATTGTTTTCGGAATCGCGCTGTTCTCTGGCGTGATCCTCCGATTCATTCGCCACATCAAGCCGCTCCTGCTGTTGCCGGATTCACTTGGCATGGCGTTGTTCTGCCTCACTGGAATCGGATATGCGATGGAGGCGGGAACGAATCCGTTTGTGGCTGTTTTGCTGGGAGTGATTACGGGAACTTTTGGTGGCGTGTTAGGTGATGTGATCTGTAACGAAGAGCCGTCGCTGTTCAAGCCGAGTCCGCTCAATGCGACCTGTGCTTTTGCCGGTGGATGGGTCTACCTGGGGCTGCTTCAGATCGAAGTGCCCGGGGAGGTGGCCACGATCGTCGGGATCGCGGTGATCGTAGCTTTCCGCCTCGCGGCGGTGAAATGGAACTGGAGTTTCCCGGCGATCCGGGAGCCGAGGAATCCGACTTAGACGTTGAAACGGAATTCAACGACGTCGCCGTCTTCCATGATGTAGTCCTTGCCCTCGATGCGCAGCTTTCCGGCTTCGCGGGCTTTGGCGGTAGAGCCGAGCTCGACGAGGTCATGGTAATGAACCACCTCCGCGGCGATGAAGCCGCGCTCAAAGTCTCCATGGATGACGCCTGCAGCGCCGGGAGCCTTGGTGCCCTCGGTGATCGTCCAGGCGCGGGTTTCTTTCTCACCGGTGGTCAGGTAAGTCCGCAACCCGAGGAGGTGGTAGACCGCGCGGATCAGCGCTGAGACTCCGGAGTCTTTGACTCCCATGTCGGCGAGGAACTCGGTCGCTTCCTCCGGCTCGAGATCGATCATTTCCTCTTCAATTCGGGCGGAAATGACGATGGCTTCGGCTCCGTGAGTTTCAGCAGCGTAGTCGCGAACCTTTTTCACGAGCGGGTGAGCGTCGGGATTTTCAATGGCGTCCGCGAGCTCGTCCTCGGAAACATTGCAGGCGAAAATAGTGCGCTTGGCGGTGAGCAGGAAAAACTCGCGAAGGACGTTCTTCTCTTCGTCGCTCAACTCAAGGGTGAGGGCAGGCTTTCCGGCATCGAGATGCGGGAGGAGCTTTTGGATGAGGTCGACCTCGCGCTTAGCTTCCTTATCGCCTGTCTTGGCTTTTTTCTCCCGGGAGGCGAGACGCTTCTCGAGGGCGGCCATGTCGGCGAGCATGAGCTCGGAGTTAATGATCTCAATATCGCGGAGCGGGTCGACTGAGCCGAGTTCGTGAATGATGTCAGCGTTTTCGAAGCAGCGGACCACCTGCACGACCGCGTCAACTTCGCGGATGTTGGCGAGGAACTTGTTGCCGAGACCGGCGCCGGCGGAAGCCCCCTCCACGAGACCGGCGATATCGACGAATTCGATCGCGGCGGGAATGACTTTCTGCGAACCGGACATTTCGCTGAGCACACCGAGGCGCTCATCGGGCACGGTGACGACGCCCTGGTTGGGGTCGATGGTGCAGAATGGGTAGTTGGCCGCCTCCGCGTTGCGGGTCCTGGTGACCGCGTTGAACAGGGTCGATTTTCCCACGTTCGGAAGTCCTACAATGCCTGCCTGTAACATGCGCGGACGGTAGAGGATAGGTCGCGGGTTCGCACGCGGTTTTTTCACCGGCTTTTTGAGTCGGAAAACGGTGGAAAGATGAAGCGGATTCTGCCGTATTGGTGCCTTACCTATTATATGAAGGGCCGATTCAAAAAATTTCTTCCTCTCTTGATTGTGCCTCTGGTGGTCGTCCTCTTGCTCGCCTTCAGCGGTAGCTGGTTGTTAGCGCGTAAACTGGTTGCGAATTTGATGCTGCCGATTGGATGGCTCTGGCTGGCGGGATTGACCGCCCTGGTGTGGCCGGGGTTGAAGCGGCAGGTTCGCGTCTTGATCGGGGTGGTATGGGTGGTGTTCTCGCTGGCCGGGAATGGATTTGTCGCCGAAAAACTGCTTCGTCCGCTCGAAGCGCCGTATTTTGCGAACGAAGTGATTGAGGAGAAGATCGATGCCCTCGTGGTGCTGGGTGGAGGTTCCGCGCGAACATCCTTAAACGAATTGCCGGCAGTGGGGGCTCACGGGGATCGTTTGATTCGAGCGGCGAGGCTATACCACGAGGGCAAGGTTGGAGTGCTGATTGCCACGGGGCAAAACGTTTTCCAAACTGATAAAAGTCGTTCGCTGGCTTCAGATACCTCGCAAATCTGGCAGGACTTGGGGATTCCGAAGGGAGCGATTCTGGAATTGCCCGAGCCAGCTAATACCGCGCAGGAGATGGCCGCAGTCGCGGCATTGGCCGAAAAGCATCCGGAGTGGAAACGCATCGGGGTTTGCAGTTCGGCTTTTCATTTGAATCGCGGTTTGAAAGAGGCCCGAAAGCATGGGCTGGATCCAGTTGCGGTTCCCAGTGACTTCCGGTCGGGACCGGTGGATCGGACTGCCACGAAGTTTTCGACCCTTCATCTCTTGCCGCAAGGATCGTCGTTTCGAAATATCCATGTGGCGTTGTGGGAATACTTGGGCGCCCTATTATAAGCGGGGGGCGGCGATTCCAGGCTGGTGCACTTCCATCTCATTTGGTAGCCTCCGCTAACGATGAGGGCCTGTTTTGGAATATTGGCGGTTGTCATGCTGGCGGGGGCGGAGCTTCACGCCATTCCCAACAGCTTTTTCGGGAACGCAAACACTCCGGTGCCGATCATTCCCGCTTTTCCCAGGTTCAATGCGGATCTGACTGAGGAATTCCTCACCAAGGAGAATTGGGCGGACCACGATTTCTCCGGTCCCTGGGAAGCAGAGCCGTCACTGCCGGAGCTGACCATTCAAAAGATGTCCGCCCTGCCGGTGGTGATGGGAGAAGTGCCCATGTCGGTCGTGGCCTACTCGGACGATCAGGGCGTCGCTGAGATCGCGATCCATTATCTCGATGCGGGGCTATACTTCGGCTACCGCTATGGCGGGGAGCAGACGAGGGAAGACCGTGACGCCGGTCGCGAGAAGAGAAACGAATTTGCCCGCTATTATAAAGACCTCTCGAAATCGCTGACCAAGCGCCTCGAGGATGGCTGTGGCCGGGGGCAGGAGGGGATGCTGGGATACAGCCCGATGCTGAGAACCGGTTATGTGGATTATCAGTGGGAGGATTTTATTCTCCGTTTGATTGAGCGGGAGGATCACTCCGTTTCACTCCACATCTTCCGGAAGGACCGGGTCATGAAAAACTTCGTCGATCGCGAGTTGCTGGACATGTCCCGCCGCGAGCGTGAGTCATGGCTCACGGAAAAGCTGGTGGTGGATGATTTCGGGGTGCCGGAGATCGTTGAGTTGCCGATGTTCACCCAGGGGGCGACCCCTTTCTGTTCGGTGCATTCG
>JABSSQ010000197.1 GCA_013213905.1 Verrucomicrobiales bacterium
GACGTTCTGTGATGAAATGAAGCACCTGCTTACCATGCTCTTGGCCCTTGCGGCAGTTGGATGCGATCGAACGGAGGATGCTGTGTCTCGAACTGTTGAGACGATTGTGAATCCGACAGGAGACCTATCTGTAAAACTCAGTTTTCCAGAGGAACTTCAAGGCAAAGATGTGTGGTATTTCCTCAAGAACCAGCATCGCGGGACGGATTTTACCTCAGCCTTCTCAGTTCCTGACGACGGTGCCCCATTACCAATGATTGTCAGTGGAGACGAACGGCGTGTCACGGCTCTGACGCATAAGACACCGGAAGAGGATTCGTTTTTTGGTCGTGCTCAAGATCTAGAGTCCTTTCCGCATTTCGCTGTCCAGGCTGCCCACGAGGGTTTGACGGATTTCGAAGACTTCGCGCTGTTGTTCGCTAGTTCTGAAGCGGCTCTGAATGCGGCTCTCAGAGGAGAGTTCGTGTCGTATTCAGACCTTGGTGAGGACAGGTTTGTCGTGATTAGCCTGAAGCAGCCGAATGACGTTTTTTTGCCGGGCGCGCGCTCCCAAACGGCACAGAACAAGCCGACGCTGGCAAGCCCGATCCCGCCTGCAGTTGATTGACTCCCACAATTTGAATCCTTAACCTGTTTGCGAGAGATCGCTTCCAGATCGGGCAGCCAGGTCTCAGACGTTCGGTCCGGAAAATTCTTATCCACTTCCGGGCGGAATTGGAGTAGAGTAACATCATGAGCATCGAAGAGATCCAGGCGAATGCATTGAGACTCCCTGAGGACCAACGCGCAAGGCTCGCGGGTGATCTACTCGCTTCGTTGCCGGCTCTTCTGGTCGATGACGACGATGGCATCGCGGAGGCGAAAAGGCGATCTGAGGACCTCCACGAGAATCCGGATTCCGGCCTGACCTGGGAGGAAGTGAAGTCGAATCTTGGTCGCTAGGTCCGTGAACATTATCATTCACAGGCTCTTCCAGAAAGATTTGTCCTCCGCCCTCCGATACTATGACGAGGAAGGTGGTCGTGAGCTTGGGGATCGATTCTTCGCCGAGGTCGAGAGGACGGTCGTGCGGATCGAGACCGAACCGAAGCATTTCCACTTCGTTGCGGAGAGGATTCGCCGAGCCCAACTGAGAACTTTTCCGTATCACATCCTCTTCGAAGAGACTGACGGGAAGATCAGTGTATTGGTCCTCAGACACGACAAGCGCCACCCAAGCTTCGGCCGAAATCGACGTTCTCCCCGCGAATAGACCGAACAACGCGCGGCACACCAACTCGATCCCGCTCCGAGTCGAAAAGACTTTTCTGACTTCGGACCCTAATCTACGATTCCACCAGCGCTCTCCGGATCGAGTCAGGTGCGCTCAAACGTTAGGCTCAAAGAATATCACGAGGTCACCGCAAAAATATGAAATTTCTTTTCACGATCTTCGGGAGAATCGGACGCAAAAAGTATTGGATTGGAACTCTTATCGCATGGGCTATTTTCCTAGGGGTTGGAGGAATCTCGAATGCGATCAATCCAGATCCAGAGACACTCACAACTGCCGAAATGTGGATCTTGCTTCCTACTGTCCCGATTGCTCTTTGGATCGCCTTTGCTGCTCGAATTCAGCGGATGCACGATCGTGGCAAGTCGGGATTCTGGCTCCTCCTTTCCCTAATACCATTTGTGGGTGATTTGTGGCTATTTATCGAGCTAGGATTCCTTGAGGGCGATCGGATGAAGAATGTATACGGCGAACCAGACGCAGCCTAACAAGCCGGCGCTGGTAACCCGATCCCGCCGCGAGTCGATTAACTTACCTGATTCAAAACTCTAACCTGGATACGAAAGGCCGCTGCCCGGACCTGGCTACCAGGCCTATGACGTTCGGCTAAGAAAATGGCGGCGACACTCCAAATTATTGCTCTTGTCGCAACTCTTCTTTTGGCACTCCTCCTAGGTATGATCTTCGATGCAGGTTATTTCCAAGCGACGATCATAGCGGAAGAGAAACTCGGCGACGTTCCCCTTCCGCTTCTTACGACAGTGCTGTCCGATAATCATCGTGCCCTGGGCTATGTGATGTTCCTACCCTGGCTTGCCCTTGTAGGCGCGCCACTTGTCTCCAGATCAACTGACTACTTCGATTCCAGTTTCTTCCTTCTGCGATTTGCAGCTTTCGTAGCTATTGAATCGCTTCTTTCCCTATTCTTTGTTTTGTTTCTCTTACTACCGTTTATTCCATACTACATGCTTTCTGACATGCGACCTCACACGATTGTCGAGACGCTTTTCGCTGTTACATTCTGGCTGTGCCTAGCAGCAATTGTCATTCTCGTCGTACGTCGAGGGAGGGAGAGGCGGACCCGAAACGAAGCCGAACAAGGCGACGCTGGTAAGCCCGATCCCGCCGCGAGTTGATTGACTTACCTGAATCGAATCCTTAACCTTCTATCGAGACCGCGCCCTCGGATCGGGCTACCAGGTCTCGGACGTTGTGCGAGGGATTGGATCACGACCTCCGCATCATTTCCGTAGCGGTCACTTCACCCCATTTGTTCCTCATTGGGCTTTGTCCTGACTTCCCGCCAGCGGATCCGGTTTTCACGGTTTTCAGGTTTTCTGCTTTTCAGCCCCCGGGCTCCGACAGATTCTTCATGCAGCGATGTGGGATCCTGACTCCGGGCGTGGCCTCGCGAATCGATCGGCGCACAACAAGCCAGCGCGCTCAACCCTGATCCCGTCGCGAGTCGGTTGACTTCTCTGATTCGTTTTCGTAGTCTGTCAGTGTGTTACCGCTCTCAGGATCAGGTTGAGCGGCCTTTTACGATATGCCAAAAGAATGATCCTCGATGCGACATACTCGGCTCAGGATCGCGGAACGCTCATCGGAACCGACGAGGAATACACCGAGAGCAGTTGGAACCTTCTCCTTCATCTGATCGGACGGGGAACGAAAGTTAGAAAGCACACAATCCCTGAAGAGACATCTCTAGAGCAGGCGTCGCAAGTGCTTGATTCGTTGATCGATGAAAATGGCCTATTTATCGTCCATCTTTCGGACGCAGATTCCTTCTGCGACTTCAAATCCTACGGTGACGGGAGACAGTTCTTCATCGAGCAGTATTTTGACCGGATCTATGGTGGCGTTTTTGATCGATCAACCGCTCAACGAATCGTTGAGTTCATTTTCTCTGGGTGCACGAGCGAGGCACTTCGCGACTTGTTCCCGTCCCTACCCGGGGAGCTGATTTACGACTACAAAGACCAAAAGACAACCAGGCATATCAAGTCGGCGCACTCAACTCGATACTCGCTGGGAGTCGATTGACTTTCGTGATTCGTTTTCGTAGCCTCCGTTCGTGGCCGCGCTCCCAGTATCGAGCGAGTGGCCTTGAACGTTCGCTGGTGCAGATCTATTCTTTGGTTTGCGCGGCTTGCTCAGACCGGCACCAATCCCGCTTCCGATCGTTCCCACCCTCCAGCCGCCACGCTCAGACACGGATTCGACCGCAACGGGCTGCGACCAGGCCCGGAGTCTCCACAGCACGCACCCACCGAACGCTTCCCGTCGCTCGACCGCATTCTCTCTTTCAGCGAACAAGATGGAGATCTCAAGCCCTATCACGTTCCGTCTCGGTTGACTTCCGTAGTTCGACTCCCTAACATCTCCTCGAATGCTCGCCCTCTGATAGGGCTGAGGTTCCTTTTACGTTCTGCCAGAATGGAGCTAACAAACATCTATGTTCATGCACAGGTGCGAGCGTCATACGCGCTTCTCAAGTTCTGCGTCGATCATGAAAGGGATGACGAATGGGTAGAGCACATCAGGACATGCCACAAAGCCCTTGGCACTGGAGACATCGAAAAGGCATACGAAAGCTTCACCAAAGTTCCGTTTGGCGGGATGGGATGCTTCAACGATTGGTTTCCTCCTGTCATCTTCGACCATGAAGACAGGGCATATGTTTCGACCGTTTTCGAATCATTGTGCGCCAACTGGACGAGATTGATGGATCTGGCCCAAGACAGAATAACGCGCAGAACAAGGTAGCGATGGCAAGCCTGATACCGCTGTGAGTTAATTGACTAACCTGATTCGAATCTTTAACCTGTAATCGAAGTATCGCTCCCGTATCAGGCTGCCATGCTTCGGACGTTATGCCTAGAAAATGAGCTACGATCTTGAAGCCATTGAAGCCGAGTGCGCAGCCCAACAGCTGGCTTGCCTGCGAATCTCTGAGCATGAGGTCGAGATTACTCTGGAACCGAATTGCGTTCTCTACTTTGCCAATTTGGTTGAGGAGGAAGACACGATGATTGGATTCAAGGACACTCCTTGGCACAGCCACGATGATCTGACAGTAATGACTAGCGCCGACACCTCGGCTGAGCTCGGGCCGGTGGAGGTTGTCAGGCTGCTATCGAGTGGACAGATGCTGGTCGTTTCTCAGTGGATTGACGGGAAGCTCCACGATCGTTGGTTGACTCATCGAGACGACAGGCTCGATCTGAAGTATCTTGAGCCGAACGAAGAACTCCGCGTCAAACCAATGGCATAACACCTATTAAGCCCGGATAAGCAAGACACAAAATGACTCCGTAGGC
>JABSSQ010000198.1 GCA_013213905.1 Verrucomicrobiales bacterium
GATGTTCAGGGCTCCCTTCAGGCGATCGAGAAGTCACTCAATGAGATCGAATCTGACAAGGTTTCTGTCGATATTCTCCGTCAGAGTGCCGGTCCGATTACCGAAGCCGATGTTCTTCTTGCCAGCGCCTCTGATGCTATCCTGATTGGTTTCAATACCAAGGTGGAAAACAAGGCACAGCCGATCGTGAAGCGCGAAGGCGTTCAGGTGAAGCTGTTCTCAATCATTTACGAACTGATCGATCAGGTGAAAGAGGCGATGCTTGGCCTTCTTGAACCCGAGACCCGTGAAAACGTGGTCGGTCACGCCAAGGTTCTGGAAGTCTTCAAGCTCTCATCCGGCCGTGTCGGAGGTTGCGTGGTGACCGATGGAAAAGTGGTTCGCACAGCCCGCGCCCGTGTTCTCCGTGAAGGAGTTCCGATTTATGATGGCGGTTTCTCCACCCTTCGCCGTTTCAAGGACGACGTGAAGGAAGTGAAGAACGGACTCGAGTGCGGTATCAAGCTTGGTAAGTTCAACGACTATCAGAAAGAGGATGTGATCGAGTGCTACGAGCTGGAGAAGCTCGAGCAGACGCTCTGATTTCCGGATACCCGGACCAGCGTTCAGTCGTAACACATCCACAACTCCAGTGGGTGCCATGAGCCAACGACTTTCTCGTGTTAACGAACTACTCAAGCGGGAGATTAGTGCCTGCATCGAGAAGAGTTTCGAATTTCCCAATATCCTTGTGACAGTTCACGATGTGGATACTGCCCAGGACCTCAAGGCGGCAAAAGTCTTCATCGGTGTCATTGGCGGAGAGGGGGAAATCGACAGAGTGATCAAGAAATTGAACTCGAAGCACGGGTTCATCCAGGGCGTGGTGATGAAGCGTGTGGTGCTTCGCAACACTCCCAGGCTGACTTTTGTTGCTGACGACTCCGTCGAAAGAGGGGTGCGGGTTCTGAATATTCTCGAAGAGCTGGGTGATATCGAAACACCCGACGAAGAGTCTGAGTCAGACGGAAAGTAATCGGGTAGAACGGTGCCTCACACATTCGACGACATCCTCGAAGCGATAGACGGGGCAGAGCGGATTCTTTTGGGGAGTCATGCACGTCCCGATGGAGATGCCATTGGTTCGGCAGTCGCCATGGGAATGCTGCTTCGCGGAGCCGGGAAAGAAGTGGTTGTCGTGAATTGTGACTCGGTTCCTGAAGCGCTCCGGTTTCTTCCCGGAATTAATCAGATCCAAACACCGGACTCAGCCGGAAAGGCCGATCTGGTGATCACTTTGGATTCGGCGGATAAAGCCCGCCTCGGTCGGGAGTTTTGGGATGCAGCGGAGGGTTGTGGCCGGGTGATCAATATCGATCATCACATCAGCAACACGGAATACGGAGACATCAATTACATCGACAGCGATTCTCCTGCCACTGGTCAGATTGTCTATCAATTGGCGCAGCACGCGGGATGGAAGCTGAATCAGGAGGCTGCAGAAAACCTCTACTCCGCGATTTCCACTGATACCGGGAGCTTCCGTTATCCCTCGACGACCGCAGAAACCATGCGAATTGCCGGCGATCTCGTCGACCTGGGAGTCGATGTTGGGGAAATCAATCGCCTGCTTTACGAAAGCTATCCGCGCCGCCGAGTCGAGATGCTTCGATTCCTGCTGGAGGACATGCAGATCAGTGACGATGGGCGCTATGCTAGCGTCAGCCTTCCTTATCATGTGACTGAGGAACTCGACCTTCAGGCGGGAGATACCGAAGGTGCCATCGACACGATTCGCGCAATCGACAGTGTCATTGTTGCTGTCTTGTTTGAGTCTCTCCCGGATGGCAAGGTTCGCGTGAGCTCCCGGTCGAAGGACGCTAACTACAGCGTCGGTGCTCTTTGTGCTGGGTTTGGTGGGGGCGGTCACACACTGGCAGCAGGAGCGAGAATGGCGGGGCCGATTGAGGTCGCTCGCCAAAGGTTCATGGAACGTGTGGCGGAGTTGATGTCCGCAAAATAGCTTGTTGAGAATTTATGGATCTGTTAAACAGATCTCATGAACCTAGTCCGCTACCTTTGTAGGTTCCTGCCGCTCTTTGTTATTGTTGCGTCGGTGGATCTCTGCGCGGGCGAACTGGGTGAGCATCCCTTCTTTAAAAGCATTACTGGGGAATGGTCGGGAGAAGGCGATTTAACGGCAGCGGATGGGCAGGTAATTCCTGTGAGAGAGGAATGGACGGGCGCCGAGACTGATGAAGGTTTTTTTGAAATGTCAGGACACCGGATGATGGGGGATGATCATCAGGAATTCCGATGGGTGTTTTCACGCAATGCAGCGACAGAATTGATTGAGTGTCGCTATTGGCATACAGGAATGGATGAGGAATTGGGTTTTGAAGTGCAACTGACTGAAAAGCAGGCTGATTTGAGGACTCCGTTCGGAGAACCGGGCGGCGAACTCCGGATCAGCAACCGGTTTGAAGAGAGAAAAATTACCGGCGAAGTTGAAGTTACTGAAGCTTCGGGGATCACGACATTAACCGGGGAGGTTATTTATCAGCGCAAGTCATAGAACTTGCCCGGTTATATGAGGAAGCCACTGCCACTGTTAGTTTGCTTTGCACTTCCAGCTTTGGTGCTCACGGGGGGATTGATTCTTGCCGGGCTTTTTGGGTTTCGTCAGATACCGGAGCTTTTTGAGGAAACCGCCCGAGGAATGATTCCGCAGGGTTTTGAAGCGAAGCTCGAGAAGAGGGGGAAATACACGGTTTGGCTTCCGGTGGAAGGCGACGGCTTGTCGGAATCGTCTCAGGGGCGGTTGCCTCCGGGCGGGCGTGTTTACGTTTTCGATGCGGCCAGCGCCCGAGAGCTGGAATTGATGACCTGGATCAAGGGAGAGAAATTCATTGGTGACGAGCGGTCCGTCTCGCTGGGTTCGTTCGAGAGCCGGCAGGATGGTCAAATCGTCGAAGTGAAAGGGACCGGTCTCAGCGAGCCGGTCATGGTCAGTATCTCAATTGACAATACGGGCCAGAAACTGGCCACCGTGTTCACCCTCATCGCGATCGTGGGGATCACCTTGATGGCAGCGATCACTCTGTTCATCTTTCTGCTGCACCGACGCCAGAAGTCGGTCGATGCGTCGTTCGAAACATCGTAGTCCAAAAGCCCTCAGGAATTCGTAATCAGAGGTACGAAAAGCGTTGGACGATTGCTCCGACGATTCCTAACTTTAAGCGATGCGAAGTCTACTACGTCGAGTGACCCCGGTTTTGACAGCCTTTTTTGCCGCATTTGCAGCAGGGGAAGCAGCCAGGGGGCAGGAGGAAGGTTCCGACTGGAAAGGTCGACCTCTCGTGATTTCTCTGACGGATGATGATCTCGAAGATTCGAAGCGTTTGCGCGAGTTTGGACGATTGCTCGATAAAGCCGAAGAGGAACAGGTCTCTCACATCATTTTTGAGATGGACTTCGATCGTCCCGCGACTGATCTCGATTTCCAGGAGGCTCTCGAAAAGGTGTCGGATCTGTCGGTGCCGACCATTTCCTATATTTCCAGTTCCGCGATTGGCCCCGGAGCACTCCTGGCCTTAGGCACCGATTCCATTTACATGGGGCCGTCAGCGATCGTAGGGAGCGCTGGAATCGAGGTCGTAGCGGCTGATAGTGAAGAAAAAAAGGCTCAACCGGCTAACCAGAAACAGTCCATCTTGAAGGCCCGTGCCAGGAGTCTGGCTTCGAAGAAAGGGCACCGCGTTGATGTGGCCGAGGCCTTCGTCGATTCGGAGCGTGAAATCTCGGCACCGTGGGGAGAAGTGACCGGCAAAGGTGAAGTTTTGACCCTGACGGCTGACGAAGCCGTCAAGGAAATCGAAGGAAAGCCCCTGCTTGCCAAAGCGATGGCTGATTCGGTGGAGGAGGTGTTGAAAAACGAAGAGATCAAAGGTGATCCGATTGAAACGAGTCCGCGCGACTTCGCTGCGGAAGCCAATCGCGAACGTCTTACCGGTGGGGAGAAGGGTGATCCATCCAAAGAAAAAGCAAAGGCTGACCAAGAGGAGGCCGAGTCCTCCCTGTTCGGGCGGCGAGAAGAAGGCAGCTATGAAGGCAGGGTCGTTGTGGTTGAGATCGGCGAAGACGCCTTGTCGACCGGCAAGGCCAGTTTTAACTTCATAGACAGAACGCTCAAGAAAGCGGAACTCGACGGCGCTGAGGCCGTGATCTTTGATATGGATACTCCGGGCGGTTTCGCCTGGTATACCGAAGGACTTGTCCTCGATAGTCTCCAGAACATCAGTTTCCCTACCTACACTTTCGTTAATACCCGGGCTGAATCAGCGGGTGCGATCATTGCGGTGGGCACGGACCACATCTACATGCGCCCGGCGGCGACGATTGGTTCTGCCCTGGTCGTTGGCGGTGCCGGACAGGATTTGAACGATTCGATGGAGGACAAGGTCACCCAGATGATCATTGCCGCAGTCCGAAACACCGCGGAGTTGAAGGGGCATAACCCGGATGTTGCGGAAGCCTTTGTCACTCGTGAGAAGGAAGTGAAGATTGACGGGGAAGTGATCCACGAGGCCGGAAACGTACTGAACCTCAATACGATCGAAGCCACCGAGGTCATTGACGGTAAACCACTACTGGCCAAGGGCGTTGCCCGCAATCTCAACGAGATCCTGAAGCAGGAAGGACTCGAGGGCGAAATTGTGAAAGCGAAGCCGTTGGGAATGGAGGCTTTTGCGCATTGGGTTCAAAAGCTTTCAGTTCTGCTGATTGTGGTGGGGTTGGCAGGGGCCTACACCGAGATTAACAGTCCCGGTTTCGGTTTGCCCGGCCTGATCAGCGTGCTGGCTTTCAGTCTGTTCTTCTTTGGGAATTACATGGCCGGAAACCTGGCGGGATACGAACTTGCCGTTCTGCTGGTACTCGGATTGGTCTTAATCGCCGTTGAAGTCTTCCTTTTCCCCGGAGCGATCATTCCTGGTGCGGTTGGTGCTGCTCTCGTGTTGGTTGCCCTGGGGCTTGCCATGGTGGACAGGGTGGATCTGGAATGGAAATGGAACGATCTGCCCGGTGCCGCTTCCTGGATTTCTCTTTTCAGGCAGTCTTTCATCATGGTCGCGCTCGGACTTGTCGGAGCCCTTGGAGTGGTGCTCGCAAGCATGCGCTTTTTGCCTGACACCCGCTTTGGAAATCGACTGATCCTCCAGGAAGCGGTGGCGGGTGGAGCTTCGATCGACCAGCTCGGCCTCGAGGAAAAAGAGGACAGCTATGTGGGATTGTCGGGAACGACAACGACAGATCTGCTGCCTTCCGGAAAAGGAGATTTTGAAGGCAAGTATCTCGACATCGTTTCCGACGGTGAGTTCATCAAGAAGGGCGAGTCGGTGACCGTCGTGCTGCATGAAGGCAGCCGAATTGTCGTGGCCCGGGCGTAATTTCCGCCCGAACCGTTGCTACATCGGAGCGATGCGCTCGGAACCGACGTCGGTCGTCAGGTTGACGTGCTGATTGAAGCTTTTCAGGATCAGTTCGCTGCGAATCGCAGCGTAATCCGGATCCTCCCACAGGTTGTTGTGCTCCTGTGGATCGGCTTCCAGATCGAACAGCTCACCTTTGTTGATGCTGTGGTAGACGACCAGTTTGTAGCGCTTGTCCCGATACATGGTGGCGAAAGTCCCTTTGCCCTGAGTAAATGCCGGTGCAAGAGCATCAAAGTACTCGCTGCGTGCCGCATCGCGGATTGGTTCATTGAGCAGTTTTTCTCCTTTGAGGTACGGCAAGAGAGATTGCCCCTGGTGATAATCCGGGGTCTCTGCTCCGGCGATCTCCAGCAGTGACGCGGACATATCGAGCAGTTCGGTAAGCTGGTCGCACTCGACTCCTTCGCCGAATCGGCCCGGAGCGTAGAAAATCAGGGGAACACGGGTGAGGCCTTCATAGAACCGGCAGCCTTTGTAGAAGAGACCGTGGTCACCGAGCGTTTCGCCGTGGTCACTCGTGAAAATAACCACGGTGTTGTCAATCTGCCCGGTGGATTCGAGATGGTCCATCAGTCGTCCGAACTCATCGTCGATCAGGGCAATCATGGCGTAGTATTTCGCCTGGGCCTCCTTTGCATTGGTCTCTTCAGGTGGCTTCGACGTGGTCTGGAAGTCTGCCTCTACGAGTTTTTCCTGGGCAGCGACGTCTGAGGGTTCGAAAGTCGGCCCCGGCATGTCGTTGGGATCGAACTTGTCGGCGTAATCCTTCGGAGGGATAAAAGGAGGGTGGGGGTCGTAGACGTTGATGTTCAGCATCCACGGTTGATCAGCCCGTTCTTCCGAAATGAACTCGATGGCTCTCGTTGTTGCCCAGGTGGTCTGATGGAATTCACGCGGCACGTTGTCCTCGGACTCTCTCATCGCGTTGAGGTCTCCACCGTTCTCGCGAACCCAGTCGGCGTAGTCATGCTCACCTTCGGGCCAGTCATCGCGTGGTGCGTGGCTGAACTTCCAGTAGCGGAAGCCATCCTCCTTAATTCGCGGCTCAGTGCGGTGACCGGAACTCTGGAGATGAAATTTTCCGATCATACCGCAGTCATAACCTTGGTCGGCGATGAGACGGCTGATCAGGGGGATCTGCTCCGGGAAAGTTGCATTTCCGTTACGGGTATTGTGGAGGCGGGCCGGGTAGAGGCCGGTCATGAAACTGCTCCGGCTCGGGGTGCAGATGGGGCTCTGGCAATAGGTGTGGGTGAAAGAGACACCACCCTCGACTAGTTTGTCGATATTAGGGGTGAGCACATGGGGATTTCCCAGCGCGGCGATGGTGTCGAACCGTTGCTGATCGGTGCAGTACCAGAGGATATTGGGGCGTTTTGATTCGGCCATGGATATGATAGGGGGGAAGTAAAGTTGGAAGTTGCAAAAGTGCAACGGCGCGGTTACAGACTTGGCCATGAAATCGCTGTTCCAACTTTTCCTCCTGACCGGTGTTGCCGGTCTTGCCCTGATGGGATGTGAGAAGCACGACTTTGAGTCTACGAAGGTCCTTCACGAGAGCCACGGTGGGCACCATGGCGAAGATCATCATGGTGAACATGGCGATCACAAGGAAGATCACGGTGGCCATGGAGATGACAAGAAAGGCCATGATAAGAAAGATCACGGCGAGAAGCACGAGGAACAAAAAGAAGAGAAGAAAGAGGCCGGTGAAGGCCGTGACGTTGGACTTTAATCCGAAAATCGTTTCAGTTGTCGGCCAGTGATGCCGAAAGAAAACGAAGCGGCCTCATTCAGGCCGCTTTTTTTGTACCCCTGCGGAACGAACATCGGTTCCAAAAAGACAAAAGGCGGAGGATAACCCCCGCCTTTTTGAAAAGCTTGATGGTATTTGGAGCCTTTACTCGTTGGCTGAGAGATCGAGCTCGCGCACCCAGATGTTTCTGAAACGCACCGGGTTACTGTGATTCTGAAGCTGGATCGGGCCGGTCTCCTTCACGGTGCTGTAGTTGGCGACCTTCTTGTGCCCGCTGGGCCCGAGGTAGTTCTGACGGTGGTGGGTGACCACTCCGTTGTGAATCACCGTGACATAAGCTTGCTTGAGCAGGTTCCCTTCGGCGTCCCATTTGGGCGCTTCGAAGATTATGTCGTAGGTCTGCCACTCACCGGGAGGGCGGCAGGCGTTTACGAGAGGCGGCTTGTAGCCATAGATGGCAGAAGCCTGGCCGTCAGCGTAGGACTTGTTGTCGTAGGAGTCGAGCACCTGGACCTCATATCCACCGAGGAAAAAGACACCGCTGTTGCCGCGGCCCTGGGACTTCTCGACAACTTCAGCGGGTGACGCCCACTCAATGTGGAGTTGAACGTCTCCAAATTCGCGCTTGGTGCGAATGTACCCGCCGACTCCCTGACCTTTGGGGGGGACTTCGACGTAGCCGTCCTTTACGATCCAGTCGGCAGGGGCATTGTCTTTCGCCATGACCCATTCATCCAGGTTGGTGCCGTCGAAAAGAACGATGGCATCGGAGGGGGCACTGGAAGCAGTTTCCCCGGGAGTGACGACCTCGGGTCGGGGGCGGTTGTCATCGTGGACTCGCCATTTGCCTCCGGGAAGGAAAGGCGTGTCGGTGTAACCAGTGGGGTATTTCTTCTTTGCGGGGGCTTTTGCCTTACCGGCTGCCTTGGGCTTCTCTTCTTTCTTATCCTGGGCGTCGACAGGAAGGCTGAAGAGCAGGAAAAGGCCGAATACAAGCGGGATAGTGACTCTCATAGTGGCGGGAGAGTGCCACGAACGGCGTAGGGTGACAATGGCAGAATGACGCTCTTTTTTACCTGCAACCATCCCGCTTGGCGATACATGACCGGACAAAGAAAAACCCGGCTCGGCGAACCGAACCGGGTTTTCGAAAGCTATCTGGCGATTCGAGACCGCCAGGGCAGGAATTAGACCTGGCCGGCGATGGACTTTCCGGTGGAAAGTAGATCGTCGCAGGCGACGCCGATACGGGCAGCCATGCCTTCTTCTGCGGCCTTGAGATAAGCGCGCGGGTCGTAGGCCTTCTTGTTGCCGATTTCACCGTCGATCTTGAGAACGCCGTCGTAATTCTGGAACATGTGAGAAGCGATCGGGCGGGTGAATGCGTATTGAGTGTCAGTATCGACGTTCATTTTGACCACACCGTAGTCGAGGGTCTCGCGGATTTCCTCGAGAGTGGAACCGGAACCGCCGTGGAAAACGAGGTCGAACTCAGCATCGGCACCGTATTTGCCGGTGACGGCTTCCTGACCCTGCTTGAGGATCTCGGGGCGGAGCTTCACGGCACCGGGCTTGTAGTGGCCGTGAACGTTGCCGAAGGTAGCAGCAAAGGTGAAGCGACCCAGCGGGTGGAGTGCTTCGTAAACCGCCATCATATCTTCAGGAGTCGTGTAAAGGTCTTCGTCCGGGGTGTCTTCGGTGCCTGCCGCACCTTCTTCTTCACCACCAACGACGCCGGCTTCAACTTCGAGGACGATTTCGTTCTCAGCGCACTTGGCGAGGTATTTCTTGGAAATCTCGAGGTTTTCGTCGAGAGCGAGCTCGGAGGCGTCGAGCATGTGGTTCTGGAAGAGGTTGTTTTCGCCGCGGGCGCGTCGCTGGGCGGTGGCTTCGATCAGAGGATCGAGGAAATCGGGAGCAACGTGAGGCCGGCAGTGGTCAGTGTTCAGGGCCACGAGAACGTCATACTGCTCAGCAAGACGGTGAGTCAGCTCAGCGAGGGCGATGGTGCCGAGGACGGTGTTCTTGTGGTTGAGACCGGAGGCGAATTGTCCGGCGCCGGTGGAGAACTGGATGATGCCGTCGGACTTCATATCTGCGAAGGCTTTCAGCGCTGCGTTAATGGTAACGAGGCTGGAGCAGTTGATCGCAGGGTAGGCATAGCCGCCTTCCTGAGCGGCATCCAACATGGCTTCGAACTGTTTCGGAGTTGCTACTGGCATAGTGCCGGACCTCTAATCGCTCTGCCATACATTTTCAAGCGCCGAATTTGTCGGATTTTGCAATCTGAGGGCAGTATCCCGCCGTAAGCTTTTTTGGAATTGTAAAAATTACGTGAAAGTCATACGCTGCAACCGCCCCTGACTCATGTCGGAATCCATCTTCACTCGCGAAGGCTACATCCGTCCCGCCGTTCTGATCGCGGCGTATCGGGGCGGGATGTTCCCCATGGCAATGGACAATCGGGGAGAGATTGGCTGGTTTTCACCGGATCCGAGAGGGGTGATTCCGCTGGAGGATTTCCACATCCCTCACGGGCTGAAGCGAACGCTCAGGAAAGATCCCTTCGAAATTCGGATCGATACCGCCTTCACAGAGGTGATGAGAGGTTGCGCGGATCGCAAGACGACTTGGATCAGCGAGGAAATTGTAAACAGCTATGAGAAGCTGTTCGAGCTTGGCTACGCTCATTCCGTCGAGACCTGGCAGGATGGGGAGCTTGTCGGCGGTCTTTATGGAATTGCCATCGGAGGAGCATTTTTCGGCGAATC
>JABSSQ010000199.1 GCA_013213905.1 Verrucomicrobiales bacterium
CTCGGCCGCTTTGGCAATGAGCGGGGCTAAAGCTTCGCGGTTTCCCTCCGGTGTCCGATCGGCTTGATCCAACCGCGTATGCACCGCAGCGAGCTTCACTTTTCTTTCGGCGGGAGCCTCACTCGGGGCAAAGGAAACTTCCTTCCACTCAGCCATTCCTCCCGGAGCCCATCGCAGATGTAATTGCACCACCGCTGTCACCGCCTCGTCCGGCACCAGGTAGCGATCCGAAACCAGGATCCAGTCATCTACGGCGAATCCCTTGTCCCTCGGAAAATCAGGACGGGCCCGGTCTTTGTCCGACCCGAAGTAGGCCGGGTTGATCGAATGAGGGCTCTCCACCGCCTCGCCGTCTACGCCATACCATTCAATGCGAACCACGCAGGAACGGCGAGGATGCTTCACCTTTTCGCATCGGCGAAGCGCAGAAAACTCCAACCACTCGCCACCGGTGACGGGATAGATCGATTCCCAGTATCCGTTCAGCCCCTCGCGATCGGCAGAAATGAGCATCAGCTCACCCTCGGGGCCCAGTTTTCCCGCGACCCCGATCTCGGGGCGGGGAGACTTCAGCTCCCATTCCGTGGGGCGGCGTTCATCCGCATTTACTGCCAACACCCACAGGGAAATTATTCCGACCAGGATACGGCCGAAGGTAGCTGCCATTCGCATAACGAAGGCAGACTACCAACGCTTCTGAAGCATTGCGATCACGCAATGCAGCAATCTTTCGATCAAGCCGGAGCCTTTTCCAGCGCTTGATCAATCATGGCGTCGATGGACGCGCGCCCCTGCATGCCGCGGGCTCCCGCGACAGGTTCGCCGTTCTTGAAAACGATCAGGGTCGGCACCGAGGTAATGCTGTACTTCGTTGCCACGTCGCGGGCCGCATCGATATCCAGCTTGGCCACGACAGCTTCACCGTCCCGGGCTTCCGCTACCTGATCAATCACGGGGCTGAGCATTTTGCACGGTCCGCACCATTGAGCATGGAAATCGACCAGCACGGGGACATCGCTGGAATTTACAGTTTCTGCAAAGGTTTCAGAGGTCAATTCAACGGGTTTCATATTAAGGAATGTTATGGGTTACCCCTATACAGACAGATTTGTCTGTTATTCCTTACACGTTTTCCATTTTTTCCCGAAAAGACCTATCGCAAAGGGACCTGCCCTGGATGCCTGAGGTAGGCAATCAGGTCTCTAACCTGCTCATCGCTAAACGGTTGCAGCAACCCTTCCGGCATCATTGAGACTTCAGCGACCGACCGCTTTTTGATCGCTGATTTTTCGACCACGGTCTCCTCCGCCATTTGCTGAAGCGTCACCGTATTTTCGTTCTCCGCAGCAACCACCCCGGTGAGAACACGGCCGTCTTTCATTTCGAAAATGCTCATGCGGTAGTCCGCGCTCACCACCGCTCCCGGATCAATGATGTTCTCAAGCAGGTAGCTGAGATCATGGCGGTTGGATCCAGTCAAATCCGGCCCAATGCGCCCACCCTCTCCATACATGATGTGACAGGCACCGCAGATCATCGCATACAGCTCCCGCCCTTTACCCAGGTCGGGTTCGCGGGAAATTCCACCATCCAGTTTCGCGGTCCACTCTTCGATCAGCCTTCTTTTCTCTTCGCCGGAAACCCTCACACCACCCCAGAGCTCCTCGAGCAACTGCGTCAGTTCTGGATCATCGAACGAAAGAATCTGGCGCGCCTGAAAGGCCGATAGGTTCGTCTTGGAGATTTCCCCCGACTCAATCTTCCTCAGCAGTGCCGCCGACCACGCAGGACGCGAGACCAGCACCTCGATCAATTTGGGCCGCTCAGTTGGATAGAACCGCGGGTAGGCCGCTACCATGACATCGCCGAGTTTCGGATCATCAAACAGCGCCAGGCCACGGACAGCAGTTCCGTTCATCACTTTGTCCTTCAAAAGCGGTTCGCAAATCTCGCGCAAATCTTCAGGGCGACTCTCGATCAAGGTTTCCAGCGCTGCGATACGGGCATTAATATCTTCGTTCCGGTCTTTCACCATCACCTTGATTTCATCGAGGGCACGACCGTCGCCAAACCCAACACTCAGTTCTACACCGAGCGATTTGATCATCTCATTGTTGGATTTTTCAATCTCAGCGACGACGGCATCCCACGGCCCCGGTTTTGGCACGGTGTGCCATCCGCGGGTGGCTTCGTTAGTTCCCTCGAGAAGCGCCAACTGAGCAGAGTCGTCCGCTTCGGGAAACCAGGTCAGCAGATCATCAATGCTGGTAGGATCCTTCTTAAGATGACTCGTCAACGCTCTCGCAATCCAGCGATGCAGGTCCGGCCACTTCGATGCCTTGGCAATTCGAACGAGGGCGTCAGGATCCGTCTCCGTAAGAGGACAAATTCCATACCAGACCATTTCGGGAAGGTTGTAGTCGTCCGCATCTTCCTCGCGAGCAGCCAGGATTGTGGCCACAGTTTCTCGTTCATCGAGCGGCAGGCGCTGAAGGATTGAGGCCAATGTCAGGCGAACCAGCCCGGAATCATCTGCTTGAGCGCGTTCCGCAAAGATAGCGAGAACCGAATCTTCATATGCCTTCGGAGGCCGGGAGGAAAGAGGCCCCATGATGGTATCGAGAGGACTGTCATCCGCCAGCAGTCGCAACGCCCAGGCACGCATCGCCTCGTTACGATGTTTGACAAGGTTTTTGAGATGAGCCGACTCACCCATTCCATGCAAGAGCCACAGCGCTCGAAGCTGCACGACAATGTCAGCATCGCCTTCCAGGATCTCAAAGCAAAGAGTCTTGAGTGATTCGTCAGGCCCCTCCTCCGCAATGCGCTCGAGAAGTCGTCGAAAACTCCAGGGATTCGCCTTACTCAGGCAGGCAATAGAATCGACACTGATTTCCTGCGAAGCAGAAAGGTCCGGCTTGGAAGGATTCCCGTAGCTAATCCGGTAAATCCGACCGCTCGTTCGGTGCACCCCGGTGTGTTCATGGCACTCACCAGTATCGCTCCAGTCGATGATGAAGGCCGATCCGTCAGGCCCCACCCTGATGTCGATGCCTCGAAACCACGTGTCCTCCGTGATGAAG
>JABSSQ010000002.1 GCA_013213905.1 Verrucomicrobiales bacterium
TGGTGGTATTCGCCGGGCTGATCGTCCTCTGCAGCGGAGTCTACTGGATGGCGGCGTTTGACAAAGAAAAGCGGGCGCTCCATGACCGCATATCAGGAACCCGGGTCGTTAAGAAATAATCAGGAACGATGGAAACCGACAGCGGAAAAACTGAGGCCACCCTGCAGTGCCCGACTTGCAGGAACAACCTCAGCGTGGATCAATCCACGGATCGTGTTTCAGAGGATTGCCCTGTGTGTCGCAGTGAGGTCAGGATGACGATATTCCCTCGTTTCTATCGGGACCCTCCGAGACAGATCGACTCAACGCTCGCATCTGATGACGAAGCGGTGTGTTCTTTCTATCCGGAGTTAAGAGCGGAAAAGGTGTGCGACGCCTGCGGTTGCCTCATGTCGCAAAAAGCATCGGTGAAGTGGGGTGATAAGGATTACTGTCTTCCCTGTCTCTATCGGCTTCGAGAAGAGAAAAAGGACGCTGCGTTTGTCGCCCGGGCCAGGCTCTACGATAATCGTGCTCTTGCCTTGGTGGCGTGGTTCGCGCCCTTGTCGCTCTTTACGGCTCCGGTGGCTTTATTCCTGTTGCTACGACACAGGAAGGGAAATCAATCCTTCGTTCCACGGAGCGCCGCCCGCTGGTGGCTGGCGTTCCTGCTTACAGTGGGTTGGCTTATTTTCTGGGGAGTGATGCTCGTCATCTGGCTTTCGCTCATTCTGGAAGAGTTTTCCTGATTTGCTGTGGACACAAAAAGAGCCCCGGAATCCGGGGCTCGAAAAGTTACCCTGTCGGGACAGAATTCCGACTCAGGCTTTCGCCTTGCCGACTCAGGCTTTCGCCTTGCCGACTCAGGCTTTCGCCTTGCCGACTCAGGCTTTCGCCTTGCCGACCTTGCATTGTCCTTCGAGAGACGCCCCTTCCTCCATCTGGAGACTCACCGTGCTGACGGCACCGGTGATCGTGGAAGTTGGGGAGAGGCGGCAGGAATTAAAGTCGCCATTGCCGGTGACTTTGCCTTCGATGACGGCCTTCTCGGCTTTCAAGTCACCCTGGACAGACGCATTTTGACCGATCGTCAGGCTGCCTTCGGAATTGATGTTGCCGACAATCGATCCGTCAAAGATCAGGTCGGTAGAACAGTTCAGATCGCCTTCGATCTGGATGTCGCTGGAAAGATGGCTGCTCACGGTATCTGCTGGTTAGAGGTGGAAGAGATGAAGTGCCTCGAGCGCTCGGTGCGAGGCCTATCACGCAGGTATACTACTGTTGAATGTTCAGCTTGTTGAGTCTTTTTTTGTAATTCTACCCTTCCTTAACAATCACGTGAGATGACCATTGGTGCGGTGTTGAAAACCGTGGCGCTTTCGCTATCTTTTGGAGCGGTGTGTTACGATTCCGGTGAGTGAATAAGATCGGTATCACGGACCGCAGCTAAGTGTATGGCGGAAAACATGTTATCCAATCGGCCGGATTACGGTCGGACCTTCAACACCGCCATGTGGCTGGTCGGCTTAATCGCATCTATCCAGCTCTTTGCTGTGGTCTGGGCGGTGTTTGCCAAAACGGGTGATCCGTCTCCCTCATACACACAAGGTGCTGTTCCTGTTCCCGCGGGGGCCGGCAGCGGGGTCATCCCGCCGCCACCGGAAGGAGAGGTGCTGATTCAGAACGTGACCTTGCCTCCCATCCCTGCAGAGATTACGGCGGCGATCGAGCAGCAGAAGTTGGAGTCGCCCCCGTTCAACTTCCGTCCGTCAAACCCGGGTGGAAATCTTCCGGCCAATATCGGCGGCTCCCGTCCCGTTGGTGACAGTGAATTCTCGAACGCCGAGATGTTGCCGGAGCCGTCATTTTACGGCCCGAATGATGCTGCCCCGAGTCTGTCAGAGGCCCTGGCCAGTGCGGTCTTCACGGCCGAGCGAATTGAGGACCCTATCCTGGAACGCCTTGTCTCCACGGGCGAGGAATTGCGGGGTGAGGGCAATATTTCCAGTGCCCTGCAGGCGCTTCGTCAGGCTGAAGAAGCGTTACCTGATCATCCCCGCGTGCTGGCAGAAATGGCAGCAACCCTCAGCAAGATGGGTGCTGATCCAAAGGCAGATATTTACTGGCAGAAGCTGGTCGATATCGGGCCGGTAAGGGCGGGTGACTACTATGAGCTGGCGCGCAAGCAGCTTGCCGGTGAAGAACCGGCCCCGGCCGATCAAGTCGAGAAGGTGATGAGCATTGGCGAAATAAAGGTCGATGAAGCCGCCCCGGGTTCCGAGGGGCAGAAGGTATCCCTGCGGATTGTGATAGATTCCGACCCTGCATTGAAGCCGGTTGGAGATCAGCTTTCGCTCCTGGTTTACTTCTATGACCAGGTCGACGGGGAAAGAATCGATGCTTCGACCGCAGACACTTCCTATCTATACCCGACCGAGCCATATGACTGGCAGACCAACGGCACCGAAGAGATTGTCGTGAATTACGATCAGCCGGTGTTTACCGAGGAGCAGAAGCGCGATCTCGGGGAACGCAGATATTATGGATATGCCATTGAACTTTACTATCGAGATCGGTTACAGGATAGGGTAGTAAGACCTTCGGATATAGCTCAATTGAGAATTGAGGAGTCCGGACCGGACTCTGACGCCGCTCCCCGGACCTTTGGCCCGGAGAATGCTCTATTTCCCGATACGCCGAATTTTTAGGAACCGTTTATGCAGACCGAAAGTATTGTTCTTCTGATTGATCCTTCTAAAGAGGATCGTGCTGACATTCGATCTATCTTGGAATCCCGCCCGGTGACCTTCATCGAGGCAGACACTGCTTCGGAGGCCTGGGAGAAGATAAGGTCAGCTGGTGAGCTCACCATGATGATCGCCGGAATCAGCGTGGAGACCGGCAACGAGATCCTTGATCTCAGGGACCACCTCCAGTCCGAGATGGGCTTGTTCCCCAGCGTCTATTCCAGTCGCGAGGACATGACCGAATTTTATCCGAGGATCTATGAGAACGAGCAATTGTTCTTCAAACCAGTGAACCGGGGAATCCTCGTGGAGTGGTTCGACACGGCCGTAGCGACAGAATATGAGGCGCCACGGGATGGTGAAGCACCGGCTGAGCCGGGAATTGGGGCTGGTGATCCAGTCAGTTCGCCGCCGCCGGAAATTGAAACTGCGCCCAGCGACGAGCCGCCGCCGGAGCCGCTTCCTGAATTGGAAACAGCACAGATTCAGTTGCCGGAAGATGCGCTGCCCGTCGGTACTCGCCTCGGTGACTACAAGCTGCTGCGCGAGATTCAGCGGGATGCTGACTTTGCGCTTTACGAAGCTGAGCAAACGTCCATCGGCCGTCGGGTTGCCTTGAAAACACTCTACCGGAAGCACCGTCGTGACATTAACTGGGTGCAGGGGTTTGTGAATGAAGCCAGTGCCAGGGCGTCCGTCAATCATCCGGCGATTTCGCTCGTGTATGAGTGCGATCAGGAACTCGGCGTCAATTTCTACACGCTTGAACTCGTTGATGCTCCGAGCCTCAGTGATCTCGCCCGCCGTCGCAGTGATCTGGAAGAGGCAGCGTTGTGGAAGATCCTCGAATCGGTGGCCGATGCGCTGGTTTACCTGCGCGACCAGGGGATGTCCCATCGACTCATCACTGCTCAGAGCATACTGATGCTGCGCAGCGGTGAACCTCGCATCGCTAACCCGGTGCGCGGACGGGGGGCGCCCTTGTCGGTTGAAGAAGAGCGTCGCCAGATGGAGTTCCTCTCTGACGCGGTGGCACCGTTTCTGAAGAAGTCAGGGGCTGACGCGGGCCTGGTTTCGCTTGTCGACAGGATGGGGGCCGACCGTATCGATGCGGTCAACACGATCGACGGACTCAAGCGTTCGCTCTCCCCAAGTGATCCTAACGAAGGTCTAAGCGAAGCGGAACTCGCCAAGATGTCAGCTCAGAAGAGCAACCAGACCGCGATCATTTCCGGTGTGTTTATCGGTTTGTTCATCGTAGCCGCTGCCGTGATCGCTTTCCTGATATACGGCTCCAAGCCGGACGTTCGCGAACTCGAGTCTTTTACCGCGATTCCTTCGGGTGCGTTTCCTTTCCAGGATGGTGAAGAAGTGAGCCTGTCGGAATTCTGGATCGGGCAATACGAGGTCACCATCGGTGAGTATGAGAATTTCCTGAGCGATCTCGCGACATATCCTGACAAGCTCGAAAAGATTCGCCACGCGGATCAGCCCGAAAGCAAGACGTCCTATGAACCCGACCGTTGGTCAGAGATTCTCAGTGCGGCGAAAAAGGGTGGAAAGTTCTACGGCGGAAAAATCGATATGAATTGCCCGGTGGTCGGTGTCGACTGGTGGGATGCCAATGCCTACGCCACCTGGCGAGGAGGTCGTCTCCCCACGGAGCAGGAGTGGGAGAAAGCTGCTCGCGGTCGCTCGGGTAACAAGTACCCGTGGGGCGACGAGATGGTGCCTGAGAATTTCAACAGCGGTATGGATCACGAGTCGGAAGGTGACGTGGGTGCCGGCGACATTGATGGTTTCAAATACTGGAGCCCGGTGGATGAAATGACCGCTGACGAAAGTCGATACGGAGTGATGGATCTTGCCGGTAATGTCAGCGAATGGACCGCGACCTGGGATGCTCATCCCGAGTCTCCTGACAAACGCGTTCCCTTGAAGCGCGGCGCTTCTTTTGCTACGAAGGGTGACTTTGAATTGACGGTTCGCCGCGCCAGCGAGTCGGCAGAGGAAAGAAACTTCCTCACTGGTTTCCGTGTCGCCGCCGATACCGTAGAGCCGGAGATTATCGAGTCGTCAGCGCCCGCTCCGCAGCCTGAGGAAGAGGAGGTTGAGGAAAAAGCCGAGGAACCGGCTTCTCCCATGACTCCGACCGAGACGGTCATGCCCACCGGTGACGAAGCTGAATCAACTGATGCCCCCGCCGAAACTCCGGAGCCTGCGGCACCGGAGGCTACCGATGCCGACACGGCTTCCCCGGCCGCTGAGGGGGCTGAAGGTAGTGAAGGCGAAATGGCTCCAGTAGCCGCGGAGTGACCGGCGGGCCAAATTCCGGCTCAGTCGTGAATCCCGCGCGCCCACGCGACTACTTCATCGCCCTCCGGTTCGAACGATATCACCATAGGGCGGCAGCAAATTTCGCAGTCATAGTCGACCTCTGAGGGGACCTCGTCGGGAGAGGGGAGAGGGACATGAAACTCCTCAAAACAGGTGGGGCAGGTGACGGGAGCGGTATCCATTTCAGGTAAAATCGGCCGAGTTCCTTTATTATCAGGGGTTTGGGGGGCACAAAAGAATCGCGAAAGTTCGCTGAAAATCGCTTGTTTCGAGGCGGTTTGCCCTTAAATTTGCGCCCCTCCGCCCGCTGCAGGCGCTTCTCGAGCGGGACGGGGTAACTAACTGAGAAGCAATGTCGGAAGGCAAATCAACCAAGCAACCAAACCTTAATTCAATAAATGGCAGCTACAATCACTCCGTCAAATCCGGAGCTCTTCGCTCTGATTGACCAAAAATTCCACACCCACCGCGAGAACTCAATCGTGCGGGGTAAAATCATCGAAATCCGACCCCAGGTGGTGGTCGTGGACATCGGTGCCAAATCTGAAGGCATCATCGCAATTTCTGAATTCGAGGACGAAGAGATCAACGTCGGTGACGAGATCGAAGTTCTCCTCGAGAAACTCGAGAACGACGAAGGTATGGTCGTTCTCTCGAAAGAGAAAGCCGCTCACAAGCAGAACTGGGACAAGATCGTCAAGGTTTACGAAGACGGTGGTCTCGTGAAGGGCAAGGTGAAGTCCGTCGTCAAAGGTGGCCTCATGGTCAACGTTGGCGTGGAAGCTTTCCTTCCTGGTTCTCAGATTGACATCATTCCTCCCAAGGACCTCAACGAATACGTTGGCAACGTTTACGAGTTCAAGATCGTCAAGGTCAACGACATCCGTAAGAACATCGTGCTGAGCCGCCGCGAGGTGATCGAAGCCGAGCGTGCCGAGCAGCGTGCTGAGTTCCTTGAGTCCGTCAAGATCGGCGACAAGGTCGAAGGTCTTGTTAAGAACATCACCGATTTCGGCGCTTTCATCGACCTCCAGGGTATGGACGGTCTTCTTCACATCACCGACATGAGCTGGGGCCGCATCAATCACCCCAGCGAGATGCTCGCCATCGGCCAGCCTCTCGAGGTTATCATCCTCGACGTCGACAAGGAGAAGGAGCGTGTCTCCCTCGGCCTCAAGCAACTCCAGGACAACCCCTGGGAAGCGATCGACGCCAAGTACCCGATCAGCAGCGAAGTGGCCGGCAAGATCACGAAGCTGGTGCCTTATGGTGCTTTCGTGGAACTGGAGCGCGGTGTGGAAGGTCTTATCCACGTTTCCGAGCTTTCCTGGACCAAGCGCATCACTCGCCCGAGCGACGTGCTTTCTCTCGACCAGGACGTCAAGGCTGTGGTCCTCGCGATCAACAAGGACGAGCAGAAGATTTCTCTCGGTGTCCGTCAGCTCGAGCCCAATCCTTGGGACGAAGTCGAGACTCGCTACCCGATCGGTTCTACGATCAAGGGCGAGATCCGCAACCTCACTCCTTACGGTGCCTTTGTGGAACTGGAAGACGGCATCGACGGCATGATCCACGTGTCCGACCTCAGCTGGACCCGCAAGATCAATCACCCGAGCGAGATCCTCAAGAAGGCCGAAGAAGTCGAGGCCGTGGTTCTCGAAATCGACAAGACCAACCAGCGCATCAGCCTGGGCGTCAAGCAGCTTGAGAACGATCCGTGGAGCGAGATCGACACCCGCTTCAAGGTCGGTGACCTTGTTAAGGGAACGGTCGCCAAGATCGCCAGCTTCGGTGCTTTCATCCAGCTTGAAGACGACATCGACGGTCTCGTTCACATCTCGCAGCTCAGCGAAGACCACGTGGCCAAGGTCAAGGATGTCATCAAGGTGGGCGACGACGTGGAAGCCCGCGTCATCAAGGTCGACAAAGTCGAGCGCCGTATCGGTCTTTCCATCAAGGCAGCCGAATACTCCGAGGAGCAGCTCAAGAAAGAGACTGCTGCTTTCGACGCCCTCCGTCCGAGCTCCGACCTCGTCGGTCTCGAGCAGGCATTCAACCTCGCTACCGAAGAGTGGCGTCCGGGCGAAGAATCCGGCGAAGAGGAAGCCGAGGATTAATCGACTCCCGACACGTAACGGGTGGTCGCGAGGCCGCCCGGAAGCGAATTTTGAAAGGAGCAGGGGCAACCCTGCTCCTTTTTTTGTGCAAAAACGGGCTTTCGGGAGTCACAAACGCTGACTTTACGAAAAGGAAGTATGGGACCATTTTAGGTTTTCCGGCCGTATTTACTTGGAATGCCGCCTGGAAGCTTTGTTGGTCCATGCCGCCAGGGTAGGCTCGACAGGGCCTGAAACTCATGAACCGGGAAACTACCAAGATAGATCTGCCTCCTCCGGGAATGATCCGGAAGCGAGATCCACGGGCTCCCCGCTGGATTTGGCTGGTGTTGATCGTGCTTTCCCTCGTTATGGGAACGGGGACTGGACTCTATGTGGGCCTGAAGAATGCCTCAGATCCCGGAGGCACCGAGGTCGCGGGTGGTAGCGAGGTGGCCGATCAGGAAGTTGAGCGCAAACTCGCTGAGGCGCGCCAGGCGGTCGCAGAAGGCAACTGGATCGAGGCTCGACTCCTGTATAAGGAGGTTCAGGATGTTGATCCGGATAATCCGGTGGTGCTCGCGTCTCTGCCCTTGATCGACCGGCGGCTGGATGAAGCTCGCGGCAGTATCGAAGTGGTCACGGATCCGCCGGGTGCCGAAGTGGAGCTTGAGGGGATTGGCAAGAAAACGTCTCCGTATACTTTCACTGGGGTGCCTTACGGCGCTCACGTTCTCAAGATTTCCAAGGAGGGCTTCGAGCCGGTCACTCAAACGGTCGAAGTCCGCAGTGAGGATCTCGTTGTGGTTCCGGCGATCGAACTCGCTACCAGCTCCGGCCAGATCGAGGTGGTCAGCGAGCCCAAGGGAGCCGAGTTCAAGTTGCTCAAGCTGGTTGAAAATGAGCAGCAGGAACTGGTCGAAGTCGGACAGACTCCAGCCATCATCAGTAAGCTTGACCCCGGCGAGTACCAGGTGCTTATGGCAGTCGACGGATGGCCGGAATACGCTGAGACGGTTCGCGTACAGAATGATCGCAACACTTCTGTTTCCGCTGTCTTCGCCAAGGGTGGATTCAACGTGGTCAGCGATCCGATTGGAGCTGAAGTCTGGGTGCAGTCGGAAGGTGAGCCTATGAAACGTGCCGGTATCGCTCCCTTGAGTCTGACAGACCTCCCTGTCGGACAGGCCAAGCTGGAACTTCGTTACAAAGACTGGCCGCCAATTCGTCGAACCGTTGAAGTCACTGATGGCGTTTCCCGCAATCTGGACTTTGCCTGGGAACGAAGCCTGGTGACTTTTCGAAGTGACCCCGCCGGGGCGGAAATGTGGTTAAATGATGCCCGTCTCGGCAATGGCCGCGAGGTTACTCCCTTCAAGATGGAATTGCCGGAAGGGGAGTATGTCTTTCTTGCTCGTCACAATGAACTCGGCAGCACGGGGACGAGTCACATCGTCGAGGCGGCTCAAGAGACCGATGAGGTCTTCTTCCAGTTCGATTACGGTTCGATCAAGCTCACCAGTGAGCCTGTCGGTGCGACCGTAATTTCGAGTGGCACACCGATCGGGCGCACACCGTTGACCCTGCCGGTGGTGAAGCCCGGTGTCTACACCTATGAGTTCCGCAAGGACCAGCACCGTGGCACCATGGTTTCAGGGACCCTGGAACCCGGAGGCACTCTGGACTTTAATGCCCGCCTGACCCATGACCCGGCACCGGTCACGAGTCGCGATTTCACGAACCGCGTGGGACAGAAGATGATCTGGGTCGGCGAGCTGGGCGGTTGGGTCGCTTCTCACGAGACGACCCAGGCGCAGTTCGAACAGATTTCAGGGGAGAACCCGAGTTACTTCCCGTCACCCAATCATCCGGTCGACAGCGTGACATGGTATCAAGCGGTCAAGTATTGCGAGGCGCTCACTCACGAGGAGCAGATTCGCGGGAGAATTCCGAGAGGCTATCGTTACCGCCTGCCCACTGACCTGGAGTGGGACAAGTATGTCGGCGGACAGAAGCTCGATGGCGCCATTTCCAGTCTGTTTGAGCGTAAGAAGTCAACCGCACCGGTAGGCTCTCTCGCTCCGAACGAGCACGGACTTTACGATGTCCGCGGCAACGTCTGGGAGTGGGTTGAAGACTGGTACTCCCCGACGATCGTCAATCGCATTACTCGCGAAGGTGCGACTCCCAGCCCCGACTGGGTCGGCACCGAGCGAAAGGTATTGCGAGGGGGTGCCTGGAACCGTTCGTCACAGTTTGACCTCTCCGTGGCTAACCGGATGGCAGCGCGCCCCGGTGCGGAAGACCGGTACGACGTCGGGTTCCGCGTCGTCCTGATGAAGGACTGATCGGTTGCTCCGTCGGCTACTACTCAAGCGCGAACGTTTGAGTCATCTGAGCGTCAGGCGTGGTCGGCCTGTAGTGGAACACGCGGATGGCCTCTTCATCCGGAGTTTTGGCGGCGTAGATCGCAATTTCGACCTTGGGAACGCCTCCCGAGGCACCGCCGGCGAGTGGCTTGGTGGTGATGTTGATCTGATTGCTTCCGCGACGGACGCCACCCATGATCAGTTCAGCGGTCTTGACGTTGGAGAAGTTGCCGGTTTCGATGCCGTTGACGACAATCTTCACCTCGTATCCGGTGGAGTCGACCCAGGCCTCGGCAATGAAGTCTGGAGCATTGACTGGCTGAGGAACGGGAGGCAGCTGAGGAGCCGGCTGGAATTCTTCACCCTGGAGGAAGGAGAAATCAGCGTTTCGAATCTGAAGGAGCAGCTCGGGATCGTTGCCGGTTTTGACGACGCGGAGTCGGTCGAATTTCCAGGTGCCGTCTTCTTTGATGAAGTGCAGTATAATAAGGTTGTCGATCGGACCTCCGTCAGGAGCTCCGCCGAAGTTGGCTTTTCCGAAGTATGTGGAGGTCGCGGTTTCCCCCGTAGAAAGAACGCCGAGTCCGACGAGTCCCGCGAGCGTCGGGGCTTCAAGCGGATCCGCGAAGAAGGTTTGGGGAAAGGGAAGCTTCTGGGAAACAATGATATTGCGAATCTCCATTTGGCGGGAGAAGGCGGTGACCTGCTCCCATTTGGCAACATCCCGAGTCGCCATGGCGTTGTGCCATGCGTTATAAGCGTTCTCAAGCGTCGCACGAAGAGTCGGATCCTGCCGGGCCTGAGCACTAGCCGAATCGATCATCGGGCTTGCCAAAAGGCCTGCCAGGAGAAAAGACGAAATGATGAGGGAGAGGGCTTTTCCTTTCTGGAACATGGTGAGAGAGTAGCATGTGGAAGCTGATTGAACAGGAGAGTTTCAAGGTCGAGTTGAAACTTGAATTGGTCTGTTGCCACCTTTAATTCATCGTGTTGTGGACAAGCCGATCCAGTTTCTAGCCGACCGGGAAAAGCTCCTGCTGGAGAAAGCCCAGGCGAAGACTTACTCCAGTGTGGAGGGACGGGATCTGCGGATTCATTTCTATTTTCCGGGGGACTTTTCTGAAGGTGACGCGAGGACGGTGATCTTGTTTTTTAACGGAGGTGCCTGGGATCGTGGCAAC
This sequence comes from Verrucomicrobiales bacterium, assembly GCA_013213905.1. Taxonomy (GTDB): domain Bacteria; phylum Verrucomicrobiota; class Verrucomicrobiia; order Verrucomicrobiales; family DEV007; genus Arctic95D-9. Next base: position 10,710 of record JABSSQ010000002.1, read on the forward strand.
GTGATCCAGTTTGCGCCGCACGCACTGCACTTTGTCGATCGCGGTGCTGTGTGCGGGCTCGTGGAGTATCGAGATCGCAGTTCATTTCCTCAAGCGACACCTCTGGATGCAGTCAGTGACGCGCGCGCGGCGATTCAGTTTGTGAGGGTCCACGCGGAGCGACTCGGAGTCGATAGTTCTAAAGTCGTCGCCGTAGGAGCCGGGGCCGGAGGTAATCTTGTGGGCAATGCGGTTTTGTCAGAGTGGACGGCGGCGGAGGGGGTCGATTTTCGGCCCGACGCGGCTGCCATGTACAGCCCGATTATCGACGTGGAAAAAGGGGGGTATGGATCTGACGAAATCTCTGATCCGGCCGTCTCGAAAACATTAAGTTTGAGTAGGAAAGTGGCTACCGGGCATGCGCCGGTTCTCCTGCTGCATGGAACTGCAGACCGCCTGATCCCGATCGACCGGGTGCGTGAGTTTGCGAGGCGCCTGCAAAGAAAGAGAAATGAGTGCTACCTTGTCGAGTTGGAAGGGCGCGATCAAAATTTCTTCAACCTCAACGTGGATCCGATGTCTTTCGAAATCGTGTTGTCCGAAACGGATTCGTTTCTCGAGGGGCACGGACTTCTCGAGAGAGCTGCAGGAACAACCGATACCCGGGTCATTTCCTGGAGAGAGGAGGATCCGTGAGAAGGTGGCTCGGCGTTGTGTTGTTCGGTTGTTTGTTAGTCAAAGTTCTTTTTGGGAGCGCGTTGGCCGATGAATCCCCGGCTGTGTCTGAGAGTGGTGATTGGGTGCTGACGTTTTTCGATGACTTCGACGGGGAGAAGTTAGACTACGACAGATGGACCCCGAAAGATCCCTGGGGTGAAGAGCGAAACAACGAGTTGCAGGGATACCTTATCAAGGCATTCCATCTCAAGGATGGGATCCTGAGCGTTCGCTGTGAAAATGAACCTTCGTTCTACGACGGGAAGAAACGCGAATACAGGTCCGGTCTGATGACCACGGAGCGGAAGTTCTCGCAGCAATACGGAAGATTTGAGATCCGGTGCCGGGTTCCAGAGGGGAAGGGCCTTTGGCCGGCTTTCTGGTTACTGCCTGAACCAAAGGCGTGGCCGCCGGAAATTGATGTGCTCGAGGTCCTCGGAGATGAACCGGATCGCGTTTATTTCAGTCATCACTGGAAGAATCCCGCTACTCCCGAAGGAAAGCCGCAGGCTCAGACGGGCGAGTTTGAGGGCATCGACTTTTCGAAGGAGTTTCATACTTTCACCCTGATCTGGGAGGAGGATGAATTGCGCTGGTATGTTGATGGCAAGCTTCGCCATCAAAGCAGAGAACATGTGCCGCACGAACCGATGTTTATGCTAGTGAACCTCGCGGTAGGGGGCTGGGCAGGCGCACCCAATGTGTCGACACGGTTTCCGGCCGACTTCGAAATCGATTACGTGAAGGTCTGGGAGCGCCCCTGAGCGGGAAGACGTTCATGCGGCAATGACGTGACTTGCCTTTCCGGCCGCGATCGCTCAAATTTCCCGCATGAAGTTTACTGCTGCCCTTCTAGCTCTCGGCTTTGCTTTCTCCGCCAACCTTTCTGCGCGCCAGTGGAAACAGGCGGCTACCGGTAAAGTGATCGAAGCCGAACTCATCAAGATTGAAGATGGCAAAGCTCACCTGAAACTCGCGGACGGTCGCGTCGGCCAGGTCGAAGTGCTTTCCCTGAGCCTCGAAGATCAACAGTATATCGCAACCCTCGAGAACGCTGACGCCCCAGCCGGTGGCGGAGTGGCAGTTGGCGGTGCTGACTGGCCCCATTTCCGCGGACCCAATTCCGACGGTATTTCCCCTGACACCGATCTACTCGATCAGTGGCCCGAAGGCGGTCCCGAGAAGCTCTGGGTATTCAGCGATGCCGGGATGGGATACTCCGGTTTCTCAGTCGTGGGCGGAAAACTCTACACGATGGGAACCCGTGGTGATGAAGTCACCGTGGTTTGTGTCGACATTGCCTCCGGTGAAGAGCTTTGGTCCACTGGCATTGGAACTGATGATCAAGAAGGGTACAACGCGGGTTGGGGGCACGGTCCTCGCAGCACCCCGACGATTTCTGATGGACTCGTTTTTGCGGCCGGCCCGAAAGGAACGGTTGCCTGCCTCGACGCCGCAAGCGGTGACAAGAAATGGAGCAAGAATCTGAAGAGCGACTTTGGTGGTCAGGCCGGGGGTTGGGGCTTTTCTGCTTCTCCCCTGGTGGATGGCGACAATCTCATCCTTGCCCCCGGTGGCAAAGATGCCGGCATCGTCTGTCTCAAGAAAGACACGGGTGCGACCGTCTGGAAATCGGACGATGTGAAGCCTGGCAAAGCAGAATATGCCACCATCCAGATCTCCGAGATGAATGGTCAGCGCCAGTACATCCGCCTTTTCGCCGAGGAGCTTGTCAGTGTTTCCGCGGATGACGGTTCTGTTGTGTGGCGTTCTGAGTGGCCCGGGAAAACTGCAGTGATCCCGACTCCCATCGTGAGCGGCAACGAGGTCTACGTGACTTCCGGCTACGGGGTAGGATGTAAGCTGGTTTCGATCGACAGCAGCAACAATGCTTCCGACGTCTGGATGGACAAGACAATGAAGAACCACCACGGTGGCGTCGTGAAAGTGGGTGATTACCTTTACGGATTCTCTGACGGTGCCGGGTTGATTTGTCAGGATTGGAAAACCGGTGAGCTCGTCTGGAACGAAAAGGGCCGCTACACCACCAAGGGATCCGTTCACGTCGCAGACGGCAATCTTTATGCGCTCAACGAAGACGATGGTACGCTCACCCTCGCAACCGTGAGCCCGGACGGCTTTGAGATGAAAGGCCAGTTCACGCTTGACCCCCAGAGCGAAAACCGCAATCCCAAGGGCAAGGTTTGGACTCATCCGCTCGTGATCGGCGGGAAGCTTTTCCTTCGCGACCAGGAGATCATCGTTTGCTACGACGTCTCCAAGTAAGCGAATTAGCTCAGTAATTTTCCCCTAAGCGGGAGGCCACAGGGTTGAACGATGCGTTCAACCCTGTTTGATTGTGATGCTGCATGTCGAGCGATGAAGAAAAACAGGAACCGGTGAGTCCTCCCGAGGACAGGAAGGCGGCACCATGGGCCTGGCCGGTGATCCTCATCTCGGTGCTCTTCATCGGGTGGCTCGTAAATGTGATTCCTACCGGAGCCCTCGAGTCCGAGGAGGCAGCCGTATCGGGAGCAGAACTCGGCAGTGCGGCCGACCTGGCACTGTTGCAGATTCAAAGCCAGGCCATCATTGCCTCGGCTTCAATGGACGCTGATTCTGCGACTCAGGCGATTGAGACCCTGAGAGAGCAGACATCCGGGACACGCGCTCGAGCGGCGGTAGTGTTGCTGGAGGACTTTATTGATATTCCGGATTCCGAGCCGATTGCAGGACTTCGCGAACTCAAGGAAAGCGAGGGGGCGCCGAACTGGCTGGAGGAAGTTGAGATTTCGCTGAACACGGGAGTGACCGAGGAGCAGCGAGCTGTTTTGCGCCGGGAGTTGGGGTGGTTTGCCGATCTGGCAGCGGGACCGGATCGTGCTGAACCGGTCAAAGCCAGGGAGATTCGCCGGCGATCTACCGGCGTGATTTTCCTGGTGATGCTTTGTCTGCTCGGAGCTGCCGGGGTGTTCCTGGTAGGTGGCGTCTTTCTCATTGCGCTGGCGCGCCAGCAAAGATTGACGGGCAAGGCGATGAAGCTGGAGCCTGAAACTTTCCCCCGTGGTGTGATGTTGGAGGTGTTTGCCCTCTACCTGGGTATGATTGCCCTGGGCGAGTTGGGTTCAATTTTTTTCCACGGTGGTTTCTCGATGGTCGGTTATATCCTGTCGATCGGGGCACCCCTGGCCTGGCCTCTTTTTCGAGGACACAAGTGGAAGCCCTTTCTGCGCTCTCTTGGCTGGCATCGGGGAGAAGGCGTTTGGAAGGAAATTGGATGCGGCATTCTTGGCTATTCAGGGGTCCTCGCGATAGCATCGATAGGCATCGCGCTGACCTGGATTTTGACCATTTCCGTAGGCACGTTTTCCGGCGGTGGAGTCGAGGCCGCTGCCGAGCCTGCGGGTCCGGAGCCTCATCCGATCCTGGGTTGGATGTTCAGTGGTGACTGGATTGCCCGAATTCTCTGCCTGCTTCTTGCTGCAGTCCTGGCACCGCTGTTGGAGGAGGCCGTGTTCCGGGGAGCTCTCCATCGCTACTTGCGGGGGCGATTGGGCTTCTTTGCCTCGGCTTTGATCACCGGCGTCATCTTTGCCGGTCTTCACCCCCAGGGCTGGATGGCCATTCCGGCATTGGGGGCGATTGGAATTGGCTTTTCGCTACTGCGGGAATGGAGGGATTCGCTGATCGCTCCGATGGTGGCCCATTCCATTAATAATGGCGCACTGATCGTGGCCGTGTGGGTGGCCTTGTGAAAATCGTGCGCTGATTGGTACTCAGGCCAGTTCGGGAGCTGGATCCAGAAATTTGGTTAATTTATATTAATAGTAAAAATTTCTTGATAAATCAGCATGATCATTCTAATCTGAAAATATTAAAATCTCCATAACTAGGGTGCCTTTCACAAAAAGTTGGCCATTTCAGAGGGAGATTGGACCTAATCCGCTCAACTTTTCCGCTCACCGCTATGTCCTTCACATTTAGAAACCTGTTTTCTGAGGAAGGGGGAGACTCTGTTCCCGAAACCCCGCAAGGAGCTGAAGCCGCCAGTCCGGATGACATTTTTTCCGCACCGTCCGCGGAGGGGGTTCGTGGAGAGACGCCTGCCGAGGGTGATAAAGAAGCGGCTCCCGAGCGAACTCAGAGTTTCCTGGTGAGTGAGCTTCTGCCTTTCATTCCACCTGCCATTTCTGCCAAGAGCGGCATCCCGATGGAGGACGAGCTCATTCTTCCCATGCCCGTAGACGGAAGTACTGATGTGAAGTTGTCGGTGATTTACCAGGTCTGTCCCCAGTTGTTTGCGGCGGAGATCACTCCGTTGAATGATTCGACGATCACCTTGCCTGCCAAGCAGGAAGTGTCGGCCGGTGGCGAAGAGGAGGCGGCGGTAAGCCTCAGCGGTATTGCTTTTGGAGCCAATCCGTTCAGCGCTGATGAAGAAACTGCGGTCACAGACGAGACCGAGGCAGAAGCCTTTGAAGCCAAGGCAGGTGATGAAGTCGGTGAGGACAATCCCTTCTGGTCTCCCGAGCCCTTGGGTGCAGAAGCAGAAGCGGCTTCGGAGGAGAAAAAAGCCGAGGAACCCGCGTCGGGTTTTTCCGGATTTGAAGCGCTGGCTGAGACGAAGCCCGAGCCTCCGGTTGAGGAAGCGCCTCAAGGTTTCGACAGCCCTCAGGGATTTACAGCTCCTGCCGAAGAACCCGCTCAAGAGGAGCCCAAGGCTGAAGTGGTTGAAGATCCTGAGCCAGCTGACGGTTTTGAGGCAGCGGCAGCCCCGGCAACTGAAGTGGAACAGCCGGAACCGTTCAGCGGTAATGCTTTTGATAATCCAAGCGGTGGTTTTTCCACACTCTTCACCGAACAGGCTGAGGGAGACTCCGAGATACCGTTCCCGGGATCCGAGAAAGAGACGGCACCTGCTGAGGAAACCGGAACCTGGGGCACCATGTTCGAAGCCGGATTCAGCGGAGGCACCGGCGGAGAAGATACCACGCCTGTTCCCGGCGGCTTTGGTGATATGTTAACTCGTGAAACCAAGGGCGAAGAGGAGTCCAAACAAAGTGCTCATGCGCCGGCACCGGAATCGGTCGAGTCCGAAGCGGTTGCAACTCCAGCTGCCGAAGAATCCAAAGAAGAACTGGTGCCGGAGGAGAAGAAGCCGGATACCTTTGGATTCGCTGCTGCCCAGGCGGCTGCAGAGTCAAAGCGCTTTGATCAGGAAATGGCAGGAGGGTTTGATGCCCCAGCCAATACCGCTCCTGAAGAAGATGCAGCGCCCGAGCCGGCCCTTACGGACGGTTTCAGCGGTTTTGCAGCAGCAGCTCCCGCGGAAAGTCCGGAAGCGACGGCTTTTAAAGAAGTGGAGCCGCAGAGCGAGCCTGTCAGTGAGGAACCCGTGGAAGCGGTCGTCTCGGAAGAACTTGAGCCCAATCCTTTCCAGATGATGTCTGAAGAGACTCTGGAAGTCCCTGCAGAAGAGCCCGTGAGCGAGTCCAAGCCCCTCGAGAAGAGTCAGGGCGTGAAGATCCAGGTCGCCGGAAACTCAGCGGCATCTTCGGTTTCGTTTTCCCAGCCGTCTGTTCAACCCAGCCCCGAGCCTGAGCCGGAACCCGCAACTTTGACGCCGGCGGCGTCACCTGCCGCAACGATGGGCTTTGCTGCCGGTCAAACAGATGACAGTGAGGAAATGCCGGATCTTGAGATGAGGGCGATTTTCTCATCGAGCGATTCGTTCACTCTGTCCCGGGTTGCGCGGAAGATTGTTGAACTGCCTGGCATGATGGGATGCGCACTCGCCACCCCGGTTCACCTTGTCCAGGCTTCACGGAGCGAAGAGAGCCGGTTGGGTGATGAGGCACAGGAGATGATCCAGTCGGTCAAGAACCTGGCCAAGTTGACGGGCCTGCCGGACGCCAAATCATTTACACTGCAGACTGATCGAGGCATTGTCAGCCTCTTTATGGAGGGCGCTTGCTGCCTGATTGTTCGTCATGATGCCCCTGAGTTCGGGCCGGGAATCCGCGAAAAGCTGATCCTGATTTCCCGCACGATGCACAAGCTTAACGACTGATCCAACAATGGCCCTGGTTAACCACAATTCACGGGAGATTCAGTTCAAGATCGTTTACTGCGGTCCTCCCGAAGGTGGAAAAACCACCAACCTCCAATACATCTACCGACGCCTTGATCCCCGATGGCGCGGCGACATGGTTTCTGTGGCCACCGAGCAGAATCGAACCATTTCCTTTGATTTCCTGCCGGTTCACTCGACTGAAATCGCCGGTTACCAGACAAAATTTCAGCTCTACACCGTTCCCGGTCAGGATGTTATGCGGGAAACACGCAAGTCGGTTATGGCGGGTGCTGACGGGATCGTGTTTGTGGCTGATTCGAGGCAGGAACGGTTTGAAGCGACGCAGAAATCCTACTGGGATTGCCGCAGCGCTCTTTCAGAACTCCGACTGGATCCTGACCGAATCCCTTTCGCCTATCAGTTCAATAAGCGTGATGCCAAGGGAGCGGTAACCCCGGATCAACTTGACGATGCGTTGGAAGTCAAGGTTCCCTCTTTCCTCGCCTGTGCGACTTCCGGTTACCAGGTCTTTGCGACGCTCGATTGGGTGACCCAGCAGGTGCTGGCGAATTTTCATTCTGCGAGTTCTGAAAGCCGAATGTCTCACCATGGCGTCGAAAACCGCGGCCAATCGGTCCATCCAGAGCCCTCATACTAAGTCGTTTAGAGGCTTGAAAGGGAGGGCTCGGGGAGAGATATTCAATAGATCATGGAGATTAGTGAAAGCTCAGAGTCGGCAAATGCCGACTACACGCCCGCTGTGCCCTTAGAGATCAGCCAGGAGGTGGCGGAGCAGGCGGACGAATTCTTGCGCGAGCTTGCCGAGGACGCTGGCCTCGATACGGCACTCATCGTCGATCAGAGTGGAGCCCTCGTCACTGGAATCTCCGCCGAAGAGAATGTCACCGTCGAAGTGATCTCAGCCCTGGTTGCCGGAGCGAGCGGGGCGATGAAGACCCTGGTTCGTGAACTGGGTGAGACGGGCGAAATCGAAAGTCTTCACCAGGGGAGCGAACGCTCGGTTTACCTTCGTGAGATTATCGGTCGATTTGTTCTGGTCGGGGTCGCTGACTCATCGCTGCCCGTCGGTGTGATTCGCGAGAAGTCGAACCAGATGCGGGGGCGACTTGCTGAATTGCTGGATTCCGTAAAACCAACTGATTCCGCAGAAGAGGAAGAGCTGCCTGAATCTGTGGTTGTGCCGCGATCGCTTCGAGAAGTAGCGATGGCGCGCGCGGCCGAAAGAGCCGCAAGGGAGCCTGAGGAAGACGAGGATGATCCGCTCGCCGGCATCGACGATGATCCGGTTGCGGCTGATGACGATGATGTTTTCGACCTCGGAAAGCTGACCGCGGTAGATGAAGGCAACGAATCTTCCGAAGAGGAAAGTCCTGCTGCGGAAGAAGAGTCAATTTTCGAGGTGGAAGAGGACGAAGCCGAAATCGAGGAAGAGGATGAGGAAGAGGAAGAAGAGGAGCGTGAGCCAACCGAAGTGATTGAGCCGCTCGAACTCGATGAACCGGAGATTGTGATTGAGTCCGAAGAAGAGGCTCCTGCCGAATCACCGTTTGAGATCGAGGAGGACGAGGAAGAAGAACCGGTAGTTCCTGAAACGATCGTTCTCGAAGAGGGGGCGCCTGTGGAATCCATCTTTGAACTCGAGGCTGACGACGGTGAGGAAGAAGACGCGGCTGAAGCGGCTGAAGCGGCTGACGATGAACCAGAAGCTGAAGGTGACGACCAGGAGGACCTTTCCAGTATTTTTGAAGTCGATTCCGATTCCGACGAAGAAGTTGAGGAGGAGGCATCTGTCCCTGGCGACGAAGAAGTAGGCGACGAGGCAACCGAACTCGTTTTCGAGCTGGATGACGATGACAGCGATGAGGCAGGTGAAGAGTCTGCCGAGACTCCGGAGGGAAGCGAAGCCGAAGCTGAGGAGGAGGAAGAAGTCGGGGGAGCCGGACCGTTTTACTTCTAAGAAACCCCTGTTTCCGGCGGTGCCGGAGATCGGAAATTGAACCTTTGCCCACCCGCTATCGTGTGTTACGGGTAGCAGCAAAACTCTCCATTCGGACACAGAATACGTAAATGGATTTGATCACCAAAGGCGGCCCCCTGATGTGGCTTCTACTCGGCTGTTCCATTATCGCGATTGCGATCTTTCTCGAACGCCTCTTCTACTTTCACCGCGCCAGGATTGACGTCGGAGATCTGCTGTTCGGGTTAAGAAACCTGATCAAGAACAAGGCCTATTCCGAGGCATTGTCCGAGGCAGTCGTCACTCCCGGACCTGCGGCTCGCGTGATTCAGTCGGCGTTGCGTCGTTATTCTGCGCCCCGGACGGAGCTTAAGGAAATCGTTCAGGAAAGCGGCCAGCTCGAGGTGCCAAAGCTCGAGAAACACTTATCCGTTCTTTTAACCGTGGCCTACATCGCCCCACTGATTGGCCTGCTCGGCTCGGTCCTCGGTTTGGTCGACACGTTCGTGCGAATCAACGCGGTTGGTGGTTTTACGACGGTATCCGAGATTTCACAGGGTGTTTACGAGGCTCTCATCACATCAGCTGCCGGACTCATGGTGGCGATTCCTGCGTTCATTTTCTATTCTCATTTGCGCACCTACGCGAAAAGCCTGATGCACGATATGGAGAGTGCCGGCATCGAGATCGTGAATACGATTTGCGATCTCCGTTCCCAGCCTTCGGACATCATTTCGATGCGTCCGGATAATGAAGAGGCCAATGGCGAGGGAGACGATTCTGTTCAGTCCTGAGAGGTGTCCGGAAAAGTGCGGGAGCAGTTGTGAAACTTGAGTCAACATTGAAGGATCGTGGCGGGATGCTTTACACGGCACCCTTGATGGATGTGATCATGCTCCTGATCATTTTCTTTCTGTTCGGCTCCAGCTTCGTGTTGAAGTCGGGAATCGGAGTGACTCTGCCGAAGTCGGGTTCGGTTCTTCCACCTGCGGAAGATGCACATATTGTGACCCTGATCCCGGGGCGTTCGGGTGACTTTTACTTCAACGACCAGAGAACGAGTCTGGAAGAGTTGCCCGGAGTTCTTGAGGAGGCGATCAAGCGTTCGGACCATGTCATCCTTCTTAGCGACGAAACCATCGACTATGGGGTCGTGATGGAGGTATCCAGTATTATCCTGGGACATGGTTTCAATCTTTCCCAGGCGACCCAGCAATACGCTCCGTGATTCACTTTGCGGAAAATCAGGGGCATGGCATTTAAGAAATCAGCGAACGAGTTTTTTATCTTTTCGTGGTCCAAGGACCGCCTCGGTTGGCTGTTCCTGACCGCGTTCACTATCTTTTCGGTCACGATCCATGGTGCCGGGTTTTATCTCTTCCAGGTAGTATATCCAGCTCCGACGCGGGTGGACCCGACCATGCAATCTGTCTCTATTCTGGACGAGTCGAACCCGGAAGTTCGCTCACTGTTCCAGCGCCTCAAAGACCGAACTGTCTATCTTAAGGCGCCTTCGGAGCAGAGCGATGTCAGGGTCCGCTTACAGGATCACGAGGTCCGGTTCCTGCCCTCATTCCAAAGCACAAAAGTTGAGCCGATCCCACCGGAGTATCCCTGGTCACTGTCGCTGAGAGAAGCGACATCAATCGAATTGCCTGAAGTGAACAAAAAGGGGGAGTCACTCGTCAGTTTCGATGACAGCCTGGACGGACGCCAGGTGGCTCCCTGGTCGATTCTTGAAGATTACCTGGAGAGAGCTGAAGCGGTCCCTGCTTTTCGGGCCAGGCTCCGTGTTTTGCCTGGGGGGGATGTCAGGGTGATCAAGATTGAAGCCGAACTCGAAGAGGAAAACCGCAGGGAGCTAATTGAGGTGATCGAGTCGACCCTGAGATTTCTGCCTTCTGAAATTGCCTCAGAGGGCTGGATGGATGTCTGGGCCCGGGGTTGATCTTCAGAGGATTAGCAGGCAGGTTAAGGAACGTCCTCTAAAACGTTAGAAAAATGTTTCGAGTCACCCTTGATGGAATGATCGCCGTGTATCTGGTGGTCATCATGTGTGCCCTGTTCTTCGCATGGGTGGCTGCCGAGATATTTCGAAAGGGGCGCGAGAACCGCCGCCGCAAGCATTTCGTAATCTGCGGGATCTGCGACCACGTTTTCGAAGACCTTTCCGATCACGACCTGGCTGAGTGCCCGCGTTGCGGGGCCATGAACGAGCGGGAGCGAGTGATCGAAATTTGATTAAATCTGCCCCTGAGGCCTCGAGGAAAATGTCGGGATTTGACCCGAGAAATCGCCTTGCATTGGGTATGAAGCACGCTGAGTTTAGCCGCCAATTCGAATAGAAAAGATCATGGAACGAAGAGTTGTCATTACCGGAATGGGGGTTGTTTCGCCTGTTGGAAACGATCTCGATACCTTCTGGAACAGCCTGATCGCTGGAAAGAGCGGAATCGGCCACATCACCAACGAAGCGCTTGCCGATTACGACTGCAAGATTGCAGGTGAAGTGCGGGATTTCGAAGCAGCTCAGTATTTCAAGAATCCCAAGGATGCCCGCCGCGCGGACCGTTTCGCCCAGCTTGCCATGGGAGCATCCGTGATGGCCATGGACGACTCCGGCATCGACCTGGAGCAGGTAGACCTGGATCGCTTTGGCTGCATGGTGGGCAGCGGTATCGGGGGCCTCGAAACCCTCGAACAACAGCATATCAATCTGACCCAGAAGTCTCCCAAGCGGGTTTCCCCGTTCACCATCCCGATGATGATTGCGAACATCTCCAGCGGAATGGTTTCCATGGAATACGATCTTCGCGGTCCCAACATGTGTATTGTGACCGCTTGCGCGACTTCCAACCACAATATCGGTGAGGCCTGGCGCATGATTAAATTCGGTGATGCCGACGCATTCATTGCCGGTGGTTCCGAGTCTACGATCTGCCCGATGGGTCTGGCAGGTTTTGGCAATATGAAAGCGCTCAGCATGCGCAACGATGAGCCGGAGAAGGCCTCACGTCCGTTTGATGTCGACCGCGACGGATTCGTGATGGGTGAGGGTGCCGGTGTCATCGTGATCGAAGAGATGGAGCATGCTCTCAAGCGTGGTGCTCGCATCTACGCCGAGCTGACCGGATACGGTGTTTCTGCTGATGCTTATCACCTGACTTCTCCCCATCCCGAAGGCGACGGGGCGCGCCGCTGCATGGAAATGGCGATCAAGCACGCGGGAGTGAAGCCCGAAGAGATCGACTACGTCAATGCTCACGGAACTTCGACCGGCCTCGGTGATGTCTGCGAAACCAAGGCGATCAAGCGTGTCTTCGGTGGCTACGCCAAAGATGGACTGATTGTGAGTTCGACCAAATCTATGACCGGCCACCTCCTCGGTGCAGCCGGAGGCGTGGAGCTGGCCGCCTGTGTTGGGGCGATCGGTGAGGGGATCATTCCTCCGACGATCAACCTCGACAACCAGGATGAGCGCTGCGACCTCGACTACGTTCCGCACACAGCGCGGAAGGCTGAGGTGAAGCGGGCTCTGACCAACTCTTTCGGATTCGGTGGCCACAACGCCTCGCTTATCGTGGAGAAGTTCGAAGGCTGATCACGAGCGTGAATCGATTTGACGAAAAAGGCCGCGTCCTGATGGGCGCGGCCTTTTTTGTTTTAAAGAATCGACTGGCTGCCGGCTTTAGATGGCCATGGCAGTTTCTTCGCGGTCGGAGAAGAAGTCGTCATCCTCGGCTTCGCCGCCTTTACGGAGGGGGCGGGGACCGGGGTCCTCTTTCTTCTGGAGCGCGCGGCGCAGCTTCTTCAGCGCGATGTTCTGCAACTGGCGAATACGCTCACGAGTGACGCCGAACTCCTGACCCACTTCTTCGAGAGTCTTCGGCTTCTGGCCGGCAAGGCCGAAGCGGGCATCGATGATCTTTCGCTCACGCTCGTCGAGAACATCAAGAAGGTCGTCGAGCTGCATGTGCATGTTTTTGTGGCTGAGAAGCTCAAGAGGTGTCTGGGCTTTCTCGTCACCGATGATCTCACCGAATTCGGTGGTGTCGTCATCGCTGATCGGAGCATCCAGGGATGCCGGGCGAAGCGCAGCGGACTTGAGGTGGGAAAGCTTGGCACGGTCGATACCGATCTCTTCGGCGAGTTCCTCGTCGGTGGGCTCGCGGCCAAGTTCCTCGCTTAGCACCATGGCAACACGGCGCATCTTGGAGATTTTGTCCACCATGTGGACGGGCAGACGAATCGTCTTACTCTGGTTCGCCAGGGCGCGCTTGATGGACTGCTTGATCCACCAGGCAGCATAGGTAGAGAGCTTCCCTCCCTTATTGGGGTCAAAGCGCTCGACAGCCTTCATCAGGCCGATGTTACCTTCAGAGATGAGATCGAGAAGTGGAAGGCCGTAGTTGGCGTAGTCCTGAGCGATTTTAACGACCAGGCGAAGGTTCGCCTTGATCATATGAGCCCGGGCTTCTTTGTCGCCTTTCTTAATGCGGTCGGCCAGTTCGACCTCTTCTTCTCGGGTCAATAGAGGCGTTTTCCCGATCTCCCGAAGGTAGATCTTGATGCCGCCGTCCATTTCCAGATTTGCCATGACAGTTGAGTGGGTTAAAGTAGTTTAGTTTGCGGAATAGGATCTAATGCCAAGGGACCAACAGCAGGATCTATTCCTTCGGCTGTTTTTCTCCTGTGATTAGATTGCGATTCAGGAAGTATTGTCAGTGAGGCCGGCTTTTTGAGAGATCCCCTCGGGGAAATTCTCGTATCTATTAGTAACGTCAGTGCCGGGTGCAAACTCTNNGGAAATCTGCCAATACCCTAATTTTTTGGAGACTCGGTTCCTAGATCCGTTCAATAAAAAATCAACTAAAATATCCAAGTAACTGAAGTCAGTTAACCTTTATGAAATTTCAAGTATTTTCGCAAGAAAATAGTTTGATTTCTTTTTAAGGTGTGAATGACCAGCCAGCCACTGTGGGACGGGCGATTTATCCTCTGCGGACGTTTGAGTAGGAAATCAGTAGCAACAATCCGCAATAAATTGCGGTCAGTTCAGTATCCCAGCCCGGTTTCCTTGCGATAGGGCTCACTCTCGATTCCGCGCCCGGAACTGGGGTCGGTCACTGGTCCCATCGTCATGCGCTGGCCTAATTTGAGAAGACGGTAGCGCTGGCTGAGCCGTTCGCAGCAGGAGGTGAACTCATCCGTTGAAACATTGCCCGGGTCGAACATGTCGTAGTGGGCCGGGATGACGAGGCTTGAGCTGGTTGCCTTGGCCAGGGCAGCGGCTTCAAAACCATTGAGGCTGTCGCGGCCGTCCGCGGCTTTTTCGTCACCATTGATAGGCATGAAGGAAAGGTTGATAGGCCAGCGGCGAACCGCTTTGACGAGATTGGTGTGCCAGATGGTCTGTCCGCTGTAGTAGAGAGCAAACGGTCCGAACAGAATGACGTAGCCGAGGTCCTTGGAATTGCTGTTCACGTCGCGGCGGATTTTCGGCGTGGCGGCGTCGATGCCGTGGAATTCGAAAGAGTCGACTGTCACGAAAGTCTCTGCATTAACCGGAACGATGTTCGGGCTCGCTTTTCCGAGGAGGTCGCGAGTCTGGTCTTCGATGCCTGCGGGAACAACCAGTTTGAGGTTGGGATTGGCAGCCCGGAGAGGCAAAAGGGTTTCCGGATCGAGGCGGTCGGGTTGGGCACTGCTGCAGAGGACCGTTTCCACACCTTCCAGCGCCAGGGGGTCGACAACCCGTTCTGAGACTCGCCTAATGGGAGAGGACGTTCCCTCGGTGGGGCGTGTGACGGAGTCCGAAAGATAGGGATCAATCAGGACGCCCTGGCCGTTCCACTTGATGAGAAAGCCGCTTTGACCCAGCCACCAGACGTGAATGGCTCCGGTCACTTTATCTGCCTCGCGGAAATCGTTAACGAATTCAGTGTCTTTTTGAACGGGCTCAATCATAGGTCACAACATCGGCGGGCGCTCCCCAGTCAGATGGAGCCCTATAACATGCTACGAAAAGAGCCGCTTCACAAGGCTTCTGGATTATAAAGCTAGTTTAAAAACCAGAGTCACTCGACTTTCTTATATTCCCACACTCACCGATGTCGATCAGGGGATTTTAACTTCGACTCGCTGGTCGGGCTGAAGTCCGCTCATCGGGGCCGCCGCTTGCGAACCATCCGGGTTGAGAATTGAGAGTGTTTCGATCGTTTCCGCTTCGCCGAGCCCGATGGTGAGGGAAAAATCGCTTCGAACAGTTCGAGGAATCTGTTGAAGAATCCAGTCATTGTCGCGCGGCACCGCCGTGATTCGTGTGCCCTCCAGGGGACTGCCGTCCAGCGTGACATGAATCCATCGTCCAACGGGACCGGTCGTATGAAGCCAACGAACACTACCTGATGCAGTTTCATAGATCAGGTCGGCGTGGCCGTTGGCATCGAAGTCGTTGGACTCAACACGCACGGGGCTGTCGAGGAAACTCCCGCGGCTGGTGATGGAGATGTCGCGAAAATTGGTCCCTTCCCGATTCCAAAGGACGCGGTTCGTTTTGA
Source organism: Verrucomicrobiales bacterium (assembly GCA_013213905.1). Taxonomy (GTDB): domain Bacteria; phylum Verrucomicrobiota; class Verrucomicrobiia; order Verrucomicrobiales; family DEV007; genus Arctic95D-9. The sequence continues at coordinate 26,017 of JABSSQ010000002.1, forward strand.
GGTTCGGTGTGCCTATCAGAAGGTCTTCGTAGCCGTCATTGTCGACATCGAAAGATCCGATTGAGGTAGCGGGTGCTTCGGGAAGTTCGAGGGCTTCGGTAACATTCGTCATCTGGCCTTTGCCTTCGTTATGGAGCAGCTGAAGTCTGCCTCCGGCAACGGTGATGAAATCGATGAGACCATCGTTATCGAAATCAAAAAAATGACCGGGCGCCGCGGCGCCGGAATCTGTCAGACCGAGCCCGGGAGCAATATCATTGAAACGCCATTCTGCGGCATTGGCCGAGGGTTGTCCGACGTAGAATCGGTTGGCAAGGCCTTCAATGCTCACATAGTAGTCCGGAACGAGGTCCTCATTGATATCGACCACTTCAATTTGTCGAGTTCCTCGGGGAATCCAGAGTTTCAGGTCCCAGGCGACTGGTTCGAAAGCAGCGAGATTGTTTTGACGGTAAAGTTCGAGCGGGTGGTCCTCACTGCCGACAAGAAGGTCAAGGTGACCGTCGCCGTCGAAGTCCAGCCAGACAGCGAGGTTGGTGGTGTTGAATGACAACAGCCCGAGATCAGAGGTCACGTCATCGAACTGTCCGTTGCCCCGATTTCTTAAGAGAGTGTTAGGAAGGCCGTCCTTGCGTGTCACGAGTAAATCGAGATCTCCGTCAGCATCGTAGTCAGCCGGGTAGAGTCCGTTTCCCGGATGGGCAAAGGCAGGCCATTGAACCTGGGAGAGATTTCCCGAATCGTCGAGATGAAACGCTTTGGCACCGCCGTCGGAAACGAACTCAACGGTCCCGTCACCATTGAAGTCGCCGATGCAGTAAGGAGCTTTCATCCCGGTTTCCTTGTTCGCTAATCGAACGTCAAAAGTGTCGGATTCGGGTAGCGGGGCAGTATTGCGACGCAGGCTCTCGGGGATTTGAGCGGCGTCGATATCGAGGGCAGAGAGGGCGAGGTTGAATTGCCAGATCTCTTCCGGCGATGGGTTGCCGGTTGAGTTGTTCTGTATGGTGGTGACGAACTCGCGGAGCCAGTCCTCGTTGGAGGGGGCAGCGTCTTCCGGGAAGGGCAAAGGTGCATCCGGGAGGCTGCCGAGCAGGAGTTCCACCTGTGAGGGGGGAAGGGGAGTGGAAGCTGTGTCAGGATTGGCTGCCCGTTCGGCGAGAAGTGCGGAAATGATTTCGTCCACCTTCATCCCCGTGTAACGCTCCATCAGCCGCCGATCGAGACGGGGCGGGCGTTTGGAAGGGATGACCTCCGTGAAGACCGGATTTCGTGAAGAGATAAGCGGCAGGATGCGCTCGAAGTTGACCAGAACCAGGCCGGTCACAACCAGCAGGCTCGCAATGATCCAGATGACAGCTCGTTTCGACATTCCCGATTGGGTTACTTTGGATCAATCCGGGCTTCAGTCAAACCGGGGCCCTGTCAGGACTAGCTGAAGTTCTGCCAACGGTGAAGAACTTCGAGAGCCCGTCTACTGTTGATTGCGTCGTTGGCCAGGGTGAGCCCCTCCGCCAGGTTGGAAGCTTTTCCGCAGATGACCAGGCCGGCGGCACTGTTGAGAGTGACCAAATCACGCTTCGGGCCGGTCAGGCTTCCGTCGAGGATGCCTTTGAGGATTTCTGCATTTTCATCGGCTTCGCCTCCCTGCAGCTCGCTGAGTTCAGGCGCGGCCAGTCCAAGTTCAACGGGATCAATCGTGGAAGCATCACCGGTGGTTGTCCAAATCTGGGTTTCGCCGATGGTCGAGAGTTCATCCATTCCGCCTGCCTCTCCGGCACTGCCATGAGCGGCCCAGGCATTTTTTCTTCCAAGTCGTGAAAGGATATCGGCATAGATCGCGCCGACATTTGGATCAAAAACACCAATCAGCTGGTAATCGGGCCGTGACGGATTGAGAAGCGGACCAAGCAGGTTGAAGATGGTGCGTTTCCCCCGCTGGGCGAGCAACTGGCGGACCGGGACGACTGCCTTGAAGGCGGGATGGTAGAGAGGGGCAAAGAGGAAACCGGCTCCCACTTCGGCGACGCATCGTCCAAAATCTTCGGCCGGCAGGTCAATCCGGATGCCGAGGGCCTCAAGCACATCGGCGCCGCCGCTCTTGGAGGTGATGCCACGGTTGCCGTGTTTGACTACGGCAACGTCGCAGGCAGCGAGAAGAAAGACACTCGTCGTGGAAACATTAAACAGGTCCAGCTTGTCTCCTCCGGTGCCGCAGACATCGATGAGCGGTTTGTTGATTGCGTCGCGGTCGAGTGAAGGTTCGATGGCGCGGGTGAGGAATTCAGAGGCAAAGCCGGCAATTTCGGCGGCAGTCTCACCCTTTTCCGAGAGAGCTTCGAGAAAGTCGGCTTTGGATTCGTGATCGATGGACTCGTCGAGAATGGATTCGGTCGCGAGACGAATATCGTCTGCGCTGAGTTCTGAACCCTGGCGGAGTTTTTCTACGAGATCGTGCATGCTGGAAGTGAACACCGGTGCTTCGGAGTTGCCAACGGAGAAAATCTATTTGAGAGTGATTTTGTGCCATCGACACCGGCTACAGCCTATGGCGTCAGAAGATTCAGAATTCGATTCATTTGAAGACCCGGAACTCGATTCCGTATCCGACAACCCGAACGACTCCTACAAGGGGAGCTTAATCCTTGCGGATCCGAGTTTGAAGGAGCCGACTTTTTTCCAGAGTGTTCTCCTTCTCACCGAACACAGCATGGATGAGGGCGCTTTCGGCTACATCATGAACCGCCCGCTCGGCAGAACGGTGGGAGAACTGCTCACTGAGGAAATTCTCTCTGATGCGCATCATGAGAAGCTATCCGACGTTCCCGTCTTTCTCGGAGGGCCGGTCAATCGTGAGCACCTTACCTTTTCTGCCTTCGGGTGGTCAGAGGCGGGGGAGGAGCTTCAATACAATACTCACCTCTCCGCTGCGGAAGCGGTGATGCACCAGATGGAAGGATTTCACATCCGTGCTTTCGTAGGCTACTCGGGATGGTCCGAAGGACAGTTGGAAGATGAGATGGAGAACAACTCCTGGATCAGCCACAAACCTGAGCCGGAGGTGATCGACCTCTCTAAAGTTGATGGTCTCTGGAAGCTGCTGCTTCGCGACCTCAGCCCGTGGCACAAGCTCATCGCTGACGAGCCGGATGACCTTGGGTTGAACTGATCCTCACATTACCTCTAGAATCATCAACGGAGGATCTTCGAGAATATCTCCGGTGGTTTTTCCGAGGAGTTGCTTTTTGAGCGGCGCAGCCGGGCCGAGCACAGTCACGGTGTTTCCGTCGTCAGTTTCGCAAGTGAGACCGCCGCCGGCGGGGGCAAGCAGGTAGAAGACGGACTCGCCGTCGAGGTCGGCTTCGACCAGGGCACCGGGGGTAATGGGATCGTCCAGATCAAGGTCTGGAAATTCAAATGAGTCGAGCGAGGCGATGGCTGTCTGCAATTCGTCGGCTTGTTCGGCCTGCCCGGCGGCCAGATAGGAGGCTTCGAGACCGCGCGTGTCGTATTTGCTCTCCGCCTTGGTGTCCTCTCCGGTGGCAGCTTCGTGGGCGCCTTCCAGTGCTTTGATGGCGCGTTCATACTGGGCCTGCAACTGCTGGCGGAGAGATTCGACGATGGCTGATTTGTTCATGAGGCGGGCGGGCCGGTTCAGGGGGACTCGCGATAGCGTGCCGGGGTCGTTCCGAGGATTTTCCGAAACTGGCGGGTGAAAGCACTTTGATCGCAGAATCGGTATTTTTCTGCAAGTGAAGCAATCGGTTCGCTTCCTTTTCGCAATTCGACAGCCGCGGCGTTGATGCGCGTGCGAAGGATAAAGTCCCGGGGGCTCAGTTTTACGTAGTCGAGAAACTGCCGGTGAAGTTGGCGTTCTGAAATACCGAACTCACGCGCCAGCTCAGCCACCCGCAAAGGGATGGTCGGATTGTCGCTGATAAATTCAATGGCCCGGCCGGCAGCATGATGGGCGGTGGGCGGGGACTCCCGCGAGGCGAAAGGACGAGTGATGCCAACGACACCAAGTGGGGAGTTGTTTTCGTCGAGGATGGGATACTTCGAGCTGGCGTGCCACTCGAGCTTGCCGTTGTGGTCGTAGAGAACCTCGGGATGATCAATCAAGGGTTCTTTGCGGTTCATGATAGCCCGGTCACCGGCGACCAGTTGCTCGGCGACCGGGTCCGGGTAGCGGTCGAAGTCGGTGGTTCCGGCAAATTCGGACACGCTCTTCAGCCCAAGTCGATTGAGCAGGGCGCGGTTCCCGTGGAGGAAACGGCTGTCGGTATCCTTGATGAAAAAGTAGGTATCGGGGAGATGCTCAAATATCCGCGTCATTGCGAGAGAAACTGGATGCCTCAGCAGTGGCGGTGCAGAATTGAATGTATCAGACATTTGTCCGAAAAATACCAAATAATGTCGGCTTGTCACAAGACGAAGAGGAAATTTTCCCGCAGGATGGTGGATCTTTCGAATCATGAAAAAAACTGCCTTCACCCTTATTGGATTCCTGATGACCTCCCTGGTCAGCGCCGAAGAGAAGCGTCCCAATGTTCTCTATATCATGTCAGACGATCACGCCGCCCATGCCATTGGTGCCTACGGCAGTCGCCTCGCAGCGCTTGATCCCACTCCGACGATTGATCGTCTCGCCAAGGAAGGAATGCTTTTCGAGAATGCTTTTTGCACCAACTCGATCTGTGCGCCCAGCCGGGCTTGTGTCATTACCGGTCAGTATCCTCACACGAATGGCGCGTATGACCTCGGCGGAAAGATCGAATCGGAACGCCAGTATCTCGCCATCGAAATGAAGAAAGCCGGTTACCAAACCGCCATGGTTGGTAAGTGGCACCTGAAAGAAGAACCCGGTGCTTTTGATTTTTACACCGTCCTTCCGGGGCAGGGAAAATATCACAACCCTGAGTTTCGGGTGCGTGGCGAGAAAGGGTGGCCCAAGGATGTGATTACCTATGACGGCTATCACTCCTCCGATGCCATTACTGAGATCACGCTGGATTGGCTCAAAGAAGGTCGCGATGAAGACAAGCCGTTCTTCCTGATGCATCACTACAAGGCGCCTCATGACTACTTTGAGCACGCTGAACGTTATGACGAGTATCTTGCCGATGTGGACATCCCGGAGCCCGATAACCTCTGGCTTGAGAATCAGCCGAAGTTCGGCTCCATCGCAACACGCGGCTATAATGATGAACTGGTGCCTCACATCGGCACGTCGGTTGGAAATCGTAATCCGAGACGTTCCTATGCGGTCGATCTTCCGCCGCGATTTGCGAAGGACTTTCCGGAAAACTACGACCCCGCCGATTACACCGAGGATGAAATCAAGCGGATGTCCTACAACGCCTATCTGAAGACCTACCTTCGTTGCGTCAAAGGCATCGACGACAATCTTGCCAAGCTTTTCGCCTATCTTGAAGAGATCGGGGAACTGGACAACACCGTCATTATCTATACCGGCGACCAGGGCTTCATGCTCGGGGAGCACGATTACCAGGACAAGCGTTGGATGTATGAAGAGTCGATGCGCATGCCTTTCCTGATTCGTTATCCGAAGACGATTGAGGCAGGCAGCCGCACTGACGCTATCGTGGAGAATGTGGACTACGCTCCGACCATGCTGGCCTTTGCCGGGATCGAGACGCCCGACTACATGCAAGGCGAGAGCTTTAAAGAAATCTGTGAGACCGGAAATGAGCCGGAAGAGTGGAAGAAAGAAGCCTACTACCGCTACTGGATGCACATGGCTCACCACGACAACCCGGGGCATGTCGGTATCCGGACCAAGGAGCACAAATTGATCTTCTACTACGGCGCCAAATACGACGGCAGCTACCGCACGCCTCCGGCATGGGAGCTCTATGACCTCGCGAAGGATCCTGCTGAGAACGTCAATGTCTACAACGATCCCGCCTACGCTGAGACGGTGGCCGATCTTAAAGAGCGGCTTGGCAATCTCCGCACCAGGGTGGGTGATACCGGCGAAGACTTTCCTGAGCTCGAGGCCATCCTGCAGGACTTCTGGGCCTACGACGGCGACGACAAAGCCGAGGCGATCACGATTTCGAATGAATTCCTCTCGGTGCGCGAGCAGGAGCTCGCCACTCGAAAGAAGAAGTGATCTTTCGCCGCGCGGCGGGAACAGCTTTGCGGCTTGTTCCCGCCTCAACGGCTCTCTATCCTGCAGGCGATGAACCGTCGCCGTTTTCTTTCTCGCTCCGCCGGATTGTCATGTGCTGCGATCGTTCCCGCAATCGGGCAGGACTCTGAGCAGGAAAGGGGAGGCGCGAGCCGGAATCGGATTGGAGTCTCCAGCTATTCATTCTGGAGATTTCGGAATGAGAATTATCGCCCGCTCGAGGTTTGCCTGGATCATGCTGCGAGGATCGGGTTTGACGGGCTTGAGATTCTACAGCGCCAACTGGTTGATGTTTCCCCTTCGGCGTTGAACGCGATTAAGGCGCACGCTTTCAGTCTCGGCCTCGACTTGATGGGTTATTCGACCCACCAGGGGTTTCTGTCTCCTGACAAAGCCAAAAGAGAAAAGAATATCGGTCATACGACGGACTGCCTGGAGCAGGCTTATCAGTTGGGTATCCCGACGATGAGGGTCAATACCGGTACCTGGGGGACATCGAAGTCCTTTGACGACCTGATGGCCAACAAGGGGATCGAACCTCCGCTCGAAGGCTATAATGATGAAACCGGATTCCAGTGGGTTATTGACGCTTATGGAACGCTGGCAGGGGAGGCGGAAAAACGAGGAGTCGTGATGGGATTGGAGAATCACTGGGGTCTCGGGAGGACTGCTGCCGGAGTGATTCGTGTGATTGAGGCTGTAAACTCTCCTTGGCTGAAGGCCACGCTGGATACCGGCAATTTCCTCGAGCAGAAATACGAGCAAATGGAAGCGCTGGCTCCGCACTGCGTCCTCGTCCAGGCCAAGACTTACTACGGGGGAGGCACTTGGTACACCCTTGACCTTGACTACAGCAGAGTCGCCGGCATCCTCAAGCAGGCAAACTTCCGCGGATATATCTCCGTGGAGTTTGAAGGCGAAGACGATGTTTTGTCAGGAACTGAACGAAGCCTGGAGATGCTGCGCTCGCATCTCTAGGGATTATCACCCAATGTGATCGATCAGTTCGTCGGCCGAATAGCGAACCTTCGGTGAGGATGCATACTTGTCATCTTCGGCACGATAGCCTGCCGGGCAGACAACGGCAGTCGTGAGTCCTTTCTCAGCAAGCCCGAGGGCTTCGTCATACATCGCCGGAACGAATCCTTCCATCGGGCAGCAGTCGATTCCGAGCAGGGCGGCTGAGGTCATGAAGTTCCCCAGTGCGATATAGCTTTGAAGCTTGGCCCAGCCAATGCAGTCTTCAGAGCGTGGGCCTTCGACGATGTCGCCGATCATCATATTTTTGTAGAAGGCGAGCGATTCCTCCTCAACGCCGCGGGCGGTGGCGGTTGCTGAAATCAGCTTGTCCACGTCGCCTTCGGTCATTTCGGTCCGAACTGCAAAAACAAGCAGGTGGGAACAGTCCGCTACCTGCTGTTGCTTGTAGGAAGCGGGAACCAGCGAAGATTTGAGTTCCTGATCCTGTATGACAATGAACTTCCACGGCTGAAGTCCGTAGGAAGAAGGGGTCAAAATGAGGGCTTCTTCGAGAGTTTTCCAATCAGCTTCGGAGATCTTCTTTTCCGGATTAAAGACTTTGGTGGCATAGCGCCAGTTCAGCTTTTCGATCAAGGTTTCGTTCATTTCGGGAAAAATGGCCAGAAGAGGCAGATCCGTCAACGCCGGAAACCTACCGATTCGGCCCGATAACACTGCCTGGAGAAGGGATTCGACCCCCAAAACTTAGATTTTAAGTGTTTGATTATAATGGAAATTATGATAATTATTCACCCATTGTAATGGAATCCGCCGAGGATCAAAACTTTCCGGTACCGCACACCCTTCATAGCGAATTGACTCCCGCTCCCGACCGCGTGAGAGGGCTCTGGCGTGTCAGGCTGGAGAAAATCATGGGAGATGATCCTGAAGAGCGCTGGGGGGGGCGACTGATCCGCGTCGCGAGCGACATGATTGTCGTTTGCGATGGGGAGCTAAACATTCTCTTTCACAATCGCGCGTTCCTGAAGGGCGTTGGTTATCAGTCGGGAACCTTCACAGGGCGTTCCCTGATGGAGTTTTTTCCGTATGACGACCACGCGGAGGCCTTCCGCGCCTTCGATGGTTTGAGGGAAGGACCACAGGCCGGGTTGAGGATCAATGCCACCTTTCTGACGTCAAACGGTAATCGTCAGTTTGATGCCCGCGTCACGCGCAGTCGGGTCAAGGGCGGGGGAATGCACCTTTACCTTATCGCGAGGGAATCGCTGAAGCAGGAAGTTACCAAGCCCGTTCGCATTGAAACGGCGCCAATTGATCCGATCTTAAACGGCCTTCCCCTGGCTGCGTTCCGAACTGACCGAAAGCTGAAGGTGACCCATGTTTGTGGTTCACTCTGGGATGAACTGGGTTTCGATGCCAAGCAACTGATCGGGGGCGATTTGAGCAACACTCAGTGTCACATGATTCCGCATTTCCTGCATGAGCTGGACTTCTGCGACACCATGGCCGGCCTGACGATGCATAGCGACCTCAAGTGGAAAGACGAGAGCTACGAAATCACGGTCGAGCCATTCATCAACGACAGCCGCAAGGTGATTGGCACGGTCGGAATGATTCGCAAAGCAAAGCAGGTTCCAGAAGCGACTGGAGCCGAACACCTCCAGTTCCCGAGCCCCAACGATTACACGCAGGCGCTCAAGCCAATGGGAGTGCATCACACGCATCAGAAGACCCGGAAAATTGAGATTGGTCCTCCTCAGGTCGCCACTGCCGAAAACGAAGTGCGGATTGATGAGGAAGATCACCGGAATATTCCCGCGGCGATGACGGCACCAGTAGCGCCGCCGCTGCCTGTTCCGAAACCTGTGGGCTCGCTTCGAAAGAGGCCGCGAAGTTCTGAACTGATCGAGGACGAGGTGAGTGACGAAGCGGACGGACTAGAGCCGGAGGGCAGCGAAATTACCGCGAAAGTTGAGCCTGCCCCGGAGGCGGGCGAGAATACTTCCAGCATGCGCAGCATCGAAATCGGTCCACCGTCGATGCTGACCGTTCCTATTTCACCTGTTCCTCCTCCTGCGGGCGTTCGAAAGATCGAAATTGGCCCTCTCCAGCCCTCAGACGGATTTCGTGAAATTCCTGAAGCCACCGCCGAAGCGGCATTGGCGCCGTTCGAATCGATCACCGATGAGGCGGAGGAAGTCGAAGAGATCACGGGTGGATCCAACGACATCGAAGTCATTCGGTCCAAAATTCAGCCGCGTCGCCTCTCTCCCTCAGACGTATTGAATGGAAGTGATGACGAAGCGGCGGATGACCCGATCGTGCTGGCTAACTGAGGCAAAGGGCATCGGCTAAAGCGTCACGGGGACGAGAGAATGTTTCCGTGTGAAGGACGAGTTTCCGCCGTTGATTTCACCGTTGAATTGACCGATTCCTTTATCCGTCTTTATCCAGACAGGCATAGAGGCCGTAGATACCAGAAATGATGATTCAGAAACTCCTCCCTTCCGTTCTTTCCGCAGCTCTGTTTCTATCTCTATCCCATGCTGAGGAATTCCCCGGCGCCGACTGGCAGGATGTTCCCTCCCCGCTTGCTTCTGAGTTTGCTGAACCGGGCGGTAAGATCTCGATGTATGCTTCGCAGTTTCCGAAGAGTTTTAACTATCAGATCGAGAATAACGTTTTTTCCCGGGAGATTTTCCGTCTCATGTTCGAGCAGTTGCTCACGATTGATGATGTGACTCTCGCCTTTGGACCCGGTGTTGCCAATCGATGGGAAGTTTCCGAAGACAGGAAGCAATTCACATTTCACATCGATCCTCGCGCCACCTGGAGTGATGGAAAGCCGATCACCTCGGAGGACGTCGTCTGGAGCTTCAATGCGGTCAAAGATCCCGAGCATCTTACCGGGCCGCTTCAGGCTTCGATGAAGCGTTTGATCGAGATTGAAGCGCTGGATGAAAAGACCGTTCGTATTACTGCCGATGAGATTCACTGGAAGAACCAGTTGGCCTGCTCGATGTTTTACATCATGCCGAAGCATTGGTGGGAAGGTCAGGACTTCAATAAGGTGAACTTTGAGTTTCCGATTGTTTCGGGACCCTACAGCCTCGGAGAGGTAAAGGAGCAGCATTTCGCCCGCCTTGAAAAACGTGATGACTACTGGCGTGCCGGGGATGCCGTAGGTGAAGGGCAGTTGAATTTCGATACCATCGAATACCGTTTCTATGCTCAGCGGGACATCGCTTTCGAAGCGTTCAAAAAAGGGGAGTTCGACCTCTTTGCGGTTTACACTTCCAGTCGTTGGATCAAGGAGACTGAGTCCGAGCGATTCAAGAAGAACTGGATCGTTAAGCAGTCTGTCTTCAATCGTAAGCCAGTGGGGTTTCAGGGGATGGCGATGAACATGCGCCGGGCACCTTATGACGATAAGAAAGTGCGCCAGGCCCTCGCTCACCTCATGGACCGCCAGCGCATGAACGAAACGATTATGTTCAATCAGTACCCGTTGTCCCGCTCCTACTGGGAGGATTTGTGGAGCGGTGAGCACCGGAATCCCAATGAGCTGATTCCTTTTGATGTGGAAAAAGCCCGCAGCCTTCTCTCTGAAGCCGGCTGGGAAGTGAACAAGGACAGCGGAAAGCTCGAAAAGGATGGGAAGCCGTTCGTCATTACTTTCCTGATTCGTGATCCCAGCACTGTAAAGTTTCTCCTGATTTTTGAGGAAGCTCTCAATGATGTCGGCATTGACCTGGAAATCGACCAGAAAGACTGGGCCGGATGGGCCCGTGACATGGACGAATTCAATTTTGACATGACGTGGGCCCCCTGGGGGGCAGTTCCTTTTAGAGACCCCGAGACGATGTGGCATTCCAGCACGGCGGAACTGAAATCGAGCAACAATATCACTGGCTTTAAAAACGACCGGGTCGATGCGCTGATCGAGAAGGCCCGCGGCGAGTTTGATGTGGAGGTTCGCCATGATATCATCCGAGAGATTGACCAGATTCTTTTCGAAGAGACACCTTATGTGCTCCTCTGGCATATGGACTACACCCGCTTGCTCTACTGGAACAAGTTCGGAATGCCGGACCATGTTCTCGGGAAGTTCGACGAAGAGTGGGCAGCCGTGGACTACTGGTGGAACGACGAATTTATGGCGGAAGATTTGAAGGCTGCACGCGAAAGCGGTTCGGAGTTGCCACCGCCTCCGAGAGAAGTGATTTTTGACGAAGTTTTCCAGCCCGGCGTGGCGCAGTCGTTGCTGCCCGCAACTCTGCAGTAAGTTGCGAGCTAGATCGATTCTTCCCGGTCCTGCTAGATGGAACGCCTCAGCTATTTTATCCGAAGACTGCTTCTCGTGATTCCCACCTTCCTGGGCATCACCTTTCTCGTCTTCGGATTGACACAGTTTATTCCCGGCGGCCCGGTGGAGCAGCAACTGGCGGCGATTCGCGGGTTCGGTGGTGGCGAAGCTGGCGGAGGAGCTACCGGCGGTGTCAGTATCTCCGAAGACCAGCGCAAGGCGATTGAGAAGGAGTTCGGTTTCGACAAGCCTTTCCTCGAGCGTTACTGGACCTGGTTGGTGCCCGATGCGATGGGCATGAAGTCGTACTCTTACAAATACAACAACAAAACCGTCTGGGAGCTGATCAAGGAACGCTTTCCAATCTCCCTCACGTTTGGGATTTCGGGTTTTGTTCTCACCTACCTGATCTGTATACCGCTTGGCATTGCCAAAGCTCTGAGGAACGGAAGCGGATTTGATGTCGCCTCCTCGGTGGTGGTCCTGGTACTATACGCCATTCCTGCGTTTGCCTTCGGGATGGTTCTGAAAACCCTCTTTTGCGGAACATCGGACACTTTCTGGGATATCCTGCCAATCGGTGGATTCCGGTCTGAGAACTGGGACGAACTTTCTTCGTGGGATAAAGTAAAAGACCAGGCCGAGCACATGTTTCTGCCGGTGCTTTGCTATGTGATCGGAAACTTCGCGGTTCTCACGATCCTGATGAAGAACTCGCTGCTTGATCAGATTGCGCAGGACTATGTCAGGACGGTGTTGGCCAAGGGCGGTTCGATGCGCCGCGCGGTCTGGGGACATGCGTTGCGCAACGCGCTGATCCCGATTGTGACAGGCATCAGCGGTATCCTCACGATTATGTTCGCCGGTTCGATGCTGATTGAACGGGTGTTTTCTATTAACGGGATTGGTTTGCTGACGCTCGATGCCGTGGTCGGCCGCGACTACATGGTTTTCATGGGAGTGCTGGCGCTCACTTCCATCCTCGGGTTGATCGGTCGAATCCTTTCGGACTTCTGCTACGTGCTTGTCGATCCTCGAATCAGCTTTGGAGGTGAGAAATGAAGAGCTGGCTGATTCATATTCTTGATCCGAACACGAGACGGCGACTTCGTCGATTTGGCAAGATCAAGCGAGCCAAGTGGTCGCTGATTCTTCTGTTGGCCATCTTTATCATCAGCCTTCTTTCCAACTTTATCGCCAACGACAAGCCTCTTATTACCAAGGCGAACGGGCAGTGGTTTTTTCCCGTGTTTAAGTTCTATCCCGAAGACGCTTTCATGGGCAACGGGGTGAATACCCGGCCGCGTTACAAGCAGTTGGAGAAGCGGCCTCTTTTCGAAGAGAATGCGGACAACTGGATGTTCTGGCCAATCATTCGGAATGGTCCGGAGGAGTCCCTCGAGGCGAGCCAGATCGAAGTTGATTCAACCCTGACATTGAGCTTTTCGCCGGCCGATCAGTTGGCCGCGGTCGAGGTGGATTCTCAATTGAACATGCAGCGCAGTCGCGGTGCAGCCGGCTTCTATGGGAAAGCTTCTGATTTTGAGTTGAGGCGCGTGCCGCTGGTCACAGAGCCGGTCGAGGTTCCGGAGGTGATTAAGGCAGCGGTTGCCAAGCGTTTTGAGAATGTGGAAACACCGGAAGTCTCGGTGACGAATGACCAGGGAATTGTGTTTTCGCTCTCGGCCTATCGTCCCCGAAGCAGCGCTCCGAAGCTGGTGCGCATTTCGATGGAGCGTCGTGCTACCGCCAGCGATGAAGAAAAGGGAGTGCTCACTCCGGAAATGGAATGGGAGGAAGAGGCTCCAGCAGCGTGGGGAGGACTGGGAGAAGAGGCCAAGGCGGCCGTTCTGGCGAGGGCCAAGGAAGCGTTGATTGTGCCGCAGGAGGATCTTGCTGTGAGCAGTGCTGACGGAAAAATCAGAGTGAAGTTTGAGAGCGAAACCGTGGAGTTCCCGTTTCGTCCGGTGAAAGGGCACTGGTTGGGCCTGGACAACAGTGGGCGTGACGTGGGTGTGCGGATTCTGTATGCGACGCGCTCGGCCTTGATGTTTGGCATCAGCCTGACCATCGTCACCTACCTGCTCGGGATTTTTCTGGGGGCAGTACAGGGATACTTCGGAGGCAAGATCGATATGTTCGGGCAGAGATTGACGGAGATTTGGGAAGCAATGCCCTTCCTCTTCATCATGATCTTTCTCAGCTCGGTCTACGGAAGAAGTTTCGGTCTTCTCGGTGCGGTCTACTGCGGTTTCAGCTGGATCGCGATTTCCTATTACATGAGAGCCGAGTTTCTGCGTTTGAGGAAACAGCCGTTTGTCGAGGCGGCCCGGGTCATGGGAATCGGACGATGGAAGATCATGTTTCGGCACATTCTTCCGAACGCGCTGGTGCCGGTGATCACCTTTTTTCCGTTCGCCCTTGTGGGAGCTATTTTCACGCTCACATCATTGGACTACCTCGGTTTCGGTTTGCCGCCGGGAACGCCAAGTTGGGGCAATCTTCTGGATCAGGGCCAGGTCCAGCCCTATGCCTGGTGGCTGATTTTCTATCCCGCGATTGCTCTCTTTATCGTGAGCCTGCTGGGAATCTTTATTGGTGAAGGCGTTCGTGCTGCCTTTGATCCGCGAACCGAGTCGAAGCTTCAGTAACTATGTCCGATCCATTGCTCAGCGTGAACGACCTGGCGATTTCCTTCCATGTGGAAGGAAAGACGGTCGAGGCGGTGAAGGGAATTTCCTTTGAGATTCAGCCGGGTGAGATTGTTGGATTGGTAGGAGAATCCGGAAGCGGAAAATCAGTTGGTGCGATGTCCTCACTCAGGCTGGTTCCCTGTCCTCCCGGGCAGGTAGAGAGTGGGGAGATTATTTTTGAAGGAAAGAACTTGCTCGAATTGCCCATCGAGGAACTTCGCAAAGTTCGAGGGAAAGACATCAGCGTGATTTTTCAGGAGCCGATGACGGCTCTTTCACCTCTCCATCCTGTGGGAAGGCAACTCGCCGAAGCGGTCCGGGTGCATGAGCCTGATGTCTCACGCAAGGATGCCTGGGACCGTGCTGTTGAATGGCTTGGTAAGGTAGGTATCCCGGATCCGGAAGAGCGCGCCAAAGCGTTTCCATTCCAGTTTTCCGGGGGGATGCGTCAGCGTGTCATGATTGCGATGGCGCTGATCCTCAAGCCCAAGCTGATTATTGCCGACGAGCCGACTACGGCGCTTGATGTGACTCTGCAGGCCCAGATCTTCGACTTGATCCTCGAGATGAAGGCGGATGACACTTCGATTCTCTTTATCACCCACGACATGGGGGTCATCTGGGAGCTCGCCGATCGTGTTCTCGTGATGAAGGACGGCGAAATCGTAGAGCGGGGCGAGGTGGAGCCCATCTTCGAATCTCCGAAGGATCCCTACACGCGTGAACTGCTCAGTGCGGTGCCCAGGCTGACGGATGAACCTTTGAAGTCTTCGTTCGATCCTGACAATGATCAGCCCTTGATTGAAGTGGAGAGTCTGAGGACCTGGTTTCCGGTGAAACGAGGGGTGTTTGCCAGGACTGTGGACTGGGTCAAGGCCGTCGAGGATGTGAGTGTCGATGTCTATCCCGGCGAGTGCCTCGGGCTGGTCGGGGAATCAGGTAGCGGAAAGACCACTCTGGGGAGATCCATCCTCGGACTGGAGGAGACTCGTTCCGGTTCTATCCGATTTGAAGGCGAAGAGATTCGCGGGCGCGGCTATCACGGCATGCGTCACATGCGCAAGGATCTCCAGATGATTTTTCAGGATCCGTTTTCATCACTGAATCCACGACTGACAGTGCAGGAGATTCTGACGGAAGGGCTTATCGAGCATGGACTGCTCGAAGGGGATGCTCCTGATGTGGCTGCGCATTGGTTGGAGGAAGTGGGATTGCCGGCGGACGTGATTAATCGTTATCCCCACGAGTTTTCCGGCGGGCAACGCCAGCGGATTTGCGTTGCGCGCGCTGTGGCAATGAAACCGAAGTTCGTCGTTTGCGATGAGGCGGTTTCTGCTCTCGATGTCACGATTCAGGCGCAGGTAATCGATTTGCTGATGGAACTTCGTGAGAAGTTCGGCCTTTCCTACTTGTTCATTTCCCATGATTTGAGCGTCGTGAAGCGGATTTGCGACCGTACTGTGGTGATGCGTCACGGCAAGGTAGCGGAGGCCGGAGCGACGGTTGAGCTGATCGAAAATCCTCAAACTGACTACACACGAACGCTGATTTCTGCGGTGCCGATTCCCGGGGATGCTTCGAAGCGGGCCAGGAATCACGCCTGAGGGCGGATTTGCTGAGAAAGTCTCACAAAAAGCTGTCTTGCCGACGCTATCAAGGAGACCTAAAATATCAGCGAATGACGTTGGAAGACTTTCTCGACTCCGTAAGTAACGACGATTCAGCCCCGGAAGACATCAGTCCGGAGTTGAAGGCGCTTTGGTTGACCAAGGCAGAACAGTGGGATGCTGCTCACGATATTGCCCAGGATATTCCCTCAAAGATGGGCTCATGGATTCACGGATTGCTTCACGCTATCGAGGGGGATTTTGGGAATTCTGCCTATTGGTTTCATCGAGCCGGGGAGCCCACGATTACGGCTGCCGGGATCGATGACGAGTGGGAAAGAATCGTCAGGGCAAATTTCTCATAAGGATTGGTCCTGGAATCCGTTTAAAGGGCGAAGATGCGGCTGCCGGAATTACCTGGATATCAGTATGAAGACCTCCTTGGGGAAGATCCCTACGGCTGGTCCTTTGTGGCGTCGCATGAAAGCGGCGAGCGTCGGGTGGTGAAGGTTCTCAAGTCCCAGGCGACTGATGAGTCGTTTCTGAAACGCTACCTTAAGACATTCAGTGATCGGGAACATGCGATCCGGGGGACTGTGCAGGTATTCGACTATGCGATTCAGGGACCGGACTCACTGACGGCACTTTCGACTCCGTTTTTCGGATGGAAGAGCAAGGATAAGCGCTGGCAGGTCACTTCAGTGAAGCGACTGCGACAGTTCTTTCAGGGCGATCAGGCCGTTGAAGTGGTTCGTGATCTGGCCGGGAGCCTGTCCAACTCTCACTACGAAGGTGTGTTTCACGGGGGCCTCCGACCTGCGAGCATTTTCGTGACCGGGGATTCAGGAGGGTTTCAGGATGTCCTCATTGGAGACTTTGGGCAGGCCTTTATGGGCGGGCTTCAGTATCTCGAAGCGGGTGACCTCATGTTCTACGTCAGCCCGGAACAACTGGGTAAAGGAGACTTCTCCGACGGACTCGGATTCAAGTGGGACGTCTACGCTTTTGGCGTGATCGCCTTCCAGATCCTGACCGGTCACCTTCCGCGCCTGGAGCGCTTGCAGCAACAGTGTGCTAAGCACCAGGAAGCTTTTAATGCAGCTGCGGCAATTTCCTATGGCGGGCTGACCCCTGTTTCGGAACATTTTCTAAATCAGCTCGAAAAAGAAAAGCCGGTTGAGTGGCCGGAAGAAGCTTCTGATGAACGCAGCATCGCTTTGCGATCGATTATTGAGACCTGCCTCGAGTTTGATGTTGAGGATCGGCCCGATTCCATGGTCGAGGTTAACGAAGCCATTTCGCGAATCGGCGACATGGCGGATAAGGATGCTGCTCCGAAGCCGGTGGCACCCGCATCTGAGCCGACCCCGGTGGAACCGGCATTTGTTGAGTCTGAGCCATTCAAGCCCGAAGCGGCGAAACTGGAGCCTGTTCAGGAGGTACCCGACAAGCTGGAGCCGGTAGCGCCTGTCGAGAAGGCAGCGTCGATTGTGCCATCGCCCGAGGACGTTGTTGAGGATGAGGCAGCGAAGGAAGAATCCACTGCTAAATCAGTCGAAGAATCGGCCGCTCTCGATGACTCGAAAGAAGAGTTGCCGGAGAGTGGGGTGATCGGAGACGAACTCCCGGATCACGATGAAGAAGGCGGAAAGAGCCCTCTCAATATCATTACAGGAGTGTTCCGCGATCGTCCGGCGTTGAAATGGCAGATCATGGCGGCTGTTGCGATGTTGTGCGTTATCCCGTTGAGTGTTTTGGCGATTAAGAACTATCAGGAACTGAAGTCGGTCGAAGCAGAGGCAACGATCAAGACCTCGGAGCTTCAGGCCAGCGTTGATGAACAGGCTGAGGCTTACCTGATGGAGTTGGCCAGAAACCAGGAAAACTCCAATCAGTTACAGTCTGAACTCAACGAAGTGGAAGACAGTCATAGCCGACTTCTTGGTGAGGCAAAGCTGGCCAGACAGATTGTCCGCCAGACGCAGGAAAATGGAGATGAGTTCTTCCGACTCGTTTTGGACAACCGCGATACTGACGTTCCCGGTTTCCGCGAGAAGCGTGCCGAGGCTCTCATTTCCGGGCGGAAACACTACGAGAACCTGATCGAAGTCTACGGAGATGCTCCGGATTTCATTATCTCGACTGCTAACGCTTTTTTCTATCTTGGTCGAATCTATCGCGAGATGGGTGAGTTCGGAAAGGCATTGGCAGCATTCGGGGAAGCGGAGAGGCGATACGTCGCCCTGCTCGAAGACAGTCGAACCAGGAGCGTGGAGTTCATGAAAAACCTCGCGGTCGCGAAGCGGGCTCTCGGCCAGCTTTCCTACAAGGATGGCAAGTATGCGATCGCCCGCCATTACTTCTCTGAATCTTCCCGTTACTGGACTGAGGCTAGATCGACAGATCCTAATTTGTCGAACGAGGCCGGGGTCAGCATTCATGAAAACTCTCTTTCCGTCGTCGAGTGCGAATTTGCCATCGGACGCCACGATGCTGCCCTCGACGCGACGCGGTCGGTCGGGTCTCAGTTGCTGAAGTTCCAGGAATTGGATCCCGAAAACGATCGTATCATTGGGGCTCTGGCCCATTCGTTTTCACTCGCTGGGCGGATCATGGAGGCAAAAGGAGAGACGGAACTGGCCACAGAAGCCTACCAACAATCTGCTGATCTCTACGCTCAGGCTGTGAAGCTCAATGCAGCCGTGGACGAGTACCAGCTGGGTCTCGGTAACAGCCTCGCCCGGGTTGGTCTTCTCTCGCGAGACATGGACAAACTGAAAGGTGCTGTCGACATTCTTGGCCGCGTGGTGGTTCACAATCCGTTCGAGCCGTCCTACCAGAAGACCCTGGCCGATGTCTACGGTGTGCTGGCTCGCGATCAGCGGGATGGGGGACGTCTCTCCAACGCGATCGAACTTGAGCAGGAAGCCATTTCGATCCTCCAGCCGATTGTCCGCGAGAACGGGCTCAAGACGCCTCCCGATGTGCTCTATTCCTACTCATCGAGACTGGCGCACCTGGCTGAGCTGCTGGGGGACGAGGGCCAGTTTGATGAATCCCGTCAGCCCCTTGGCGAAGCGATCAATGTTCTGGAGAAGATTTCCGAACGCGACAACTCAGTGGCCTCATATCGCAGGGCTCTCGCCCGGGCCCGCGGCCTTGCCGGATTTGCCTGTCTCAAAGCCGGCAACAAGTCCGAGGCAAAACAACATCTCGAGTTGGCCAAGGCGGAATGGGAATCCTACGTTCAGGCCAATCCTGATGATATGGACGCCGAACAGGCGGTGAAGTGGACCACGGACCAGTTGAGGGGCTTGTGACAGATCGCAGGTTGCTTTCCTGCTGGAAAAGGCTTTGTTGGGCCCGCATGATCGAGACCGTTAAGATCGAAGATATTAAAGATACCGCAAAACGCGCTGGCGATGAAGTTCTGGCCGTTTACGGCACGGAGTTCACCGTCGACGTCAAAGAGGATACCTCTCCACTGACCGAAGCTGATCAGCGTTCTAATGATGTGATCATTGAGGCCTTGAACCGCCTCTATCCGGACATTCCGGTGATCTCAGAGGAGACCAAGGCGGTTGAGTATTCTGAGCGAAAGGACTGGGACTATTTCTGGCTCGTCGATCCGCTCGACGGCACTAAGGAATTCATCAAGCGTAATGGAGAGTTCACGGTGAATATTGCTCTGGTAAAAGGGCAGACTCCGGTTCTCGGCGTTGTCTACCAGCCGGTGGGCGATCATCTTTACTGGGCTCAGGAAGGCCAGGGAGCGTGGAAGAGCACGGGAGAGGGCGAGGCCTTCAAACTTGAGGGTGGCGAGCACTACTCCGCGAAGGATTCTGTTACCGTGGTGGCGAGCCGCTCCCATCTGACCGATGAGGTGAAGGCGTTTGTTGATGCGCTCAAGGCGGAGGGCAAAGAGGTGGAATTCCTCTCAGCCGGCAGTTCGTTGAAGCTCTGCCTGGTTGCAGAGGGCGGTGCCGATGTTTATCCGCGTCTCGGACCAACCATGGAGTGGGATACCGGGGCTGCTCACGCGGTTGCGCTGGAGTCCGGCCGCCGCGTTATCAACCACGAGACCGGCGGTGATCTGGTTTACAACAAAGAGAACCTGCTCAATCCCTACTTTATCGTGGAGTAGACAGATTCTTTACCCAAGACGACAAAGCTCGTCCCGAAGGACGTGCTTTGTTGAGAATGGATTGAGGAAAGTAATTACCAGGTCTTGACGTTGTCTTTCTTGTATTCTTCGTCCTGAGATTTGCCAGCGCTCCAAACGAGGATCGACTCTGGAAGAAATTTGGAGTCGGTTTCGTTGTCCCATTCTGGCTTTTCGACACGATTGTTGTAGTCTAGATCCATTCGGACGTAGTAATGGTCGAACCAGGGATCCCAGAGCTCGCCGCCTCCATCATCTTCGAGGGTAATACCACTCTTATATTTTTGATCATCACCGCGCTTGGCCTGTTTGTCGGTGTAGAAAGCGATGCGACGAGGATTCAGTCCGCCTTCCTCGGCCTCACTGTCAGCTCCGAGAAGAACGTCCATGAGTTCCTTCTCGGTCCGAAGCTCTTCAGTTTCCTCGCGATCTGGTTTCACGGGATACTTGCGGTATTCGGTGAAGTAGGCAGAAATCGCATTTTTTAGATTATAGGCCGCATTTGAAGCTCGGGTCTTCTCAGCCCTGCGCATGACCCCAGTAGCGGCCGGGAACATCAGGCCAGCGAGAATCCCGATGATGGCAATGACGACGAGCAGTTCGATCAGTGTGAAGCCCGCTAAGAGTTTCTGATTTGGTTTTCCGAGTGATTTTCTCATGTTTGGGGGCATGTTTAGCGGGTTGATACCGTGGTGACGAGTTCTTTTTTCGTGAATTCGCACTTCATTTATTGACAATACAATGTAAACACATCGCCTATTGGCGCGTCCAGTCAATTGAGCAGAATTTTTGACCACGGTTTGAAGAAGAATTTTATCGAGGCGATCCGGGCCCGGGTGAAGGAGCCGGACTATCAGCCGATGAACAAATCCGAAATGGCCCGGGATCTCGGCGTGCCATCTGATGAGCGGGCTGAATTGCGAGCTGCCCTGGTTGAGCTGGAAGCGAGGGGGGAGTTGCTGCGCGGCAAGAAGGCCCGCTATCGGGTTCCAGAACAGAACAGTGACGGAGATTTGATTCGCGGCCACCTTCAGATGTCAAACGACCGCAAGCGTCGCAGCGCGTTTTTTGTGCCCGAGGATCCAGCGAGCAGCCGTATCTTCCGGGACATGGAACGACCGCGCGTTTTCGTTCCCGGTCGCTTCACTTCAACGGCTCTCGACGGAGATACGGTCGATGTGAAGATTCAGCGGGGCGCGCCACCGAAGTGGCACAAGCATTCGCCGAAGCATCGTGCCCGGATGCATGACGACACGGAGTCTCTTCAGGCCCGGGTGGTGGAAGTCGTGGAACGAAGTGGGCGGCCCATTGTAGGCATCTACCATGGCAAGGGAGCCCGCGCCACCGTCGCCCCGGAAGACGGCCGCCTGCCGGCTTCGTTCCGGCTTATGAGTCTCTTGCCTGATGCAAAACCGGGCGACATCGTCGTGGCTTCGTTTACCGAGTGGAGTGATGTGCACCTGCCGCCCATGGCAGAAATGGTGAAGGTGTTAGGTCGCGAGGATGCGCCTGGAGTCGATATTCTTAAAGTCATTCACCGATATGGATTGCCGCTCGAATTTCCTGAGACCGTCCTCGCCGAAGCCGACTTGATCGACGAGGTCGTGTCAGAGGAAGAAATTGCGCGACGCGAAGACTGGCGTGAGCGCGAGGTGTTCACGATCGACCCGGAAGATGCCAAGGATTTTGACGATGCCATCTGCGTGACGGAGAAATCGGAAGGTGGCTGGGAGCTTGCCGTTCATATTGCTGATGTGTCGCACTATGTGAAACCCGACTCGGCATTGGACAAGGAAGCGCGGAAGCGCGGTAACAGTGTCTACCTGGCCGATCGTGTCATCCCGATGCTGCCGGAGAAGTTGAGCAACGGAGTCTGCAGTCTCAAACCCCATGTTGAGCGACTCACTCATGCTGCGGTGATGGATTTCGACTCGTGCGGCAACATGACGAAAGCCCGTTTTGTTTCCGCCGTGATCCGGAGTCACCATCGCTACACCTATGAACAGGCCTACGAGCAGATGATGCTAACCGATGAGGAGGTCGAAGCGATCGAGGATGAAAAGCAGAAGCAACTGACCATTCATCTCAAGCGGGCGTGGCTACTGGGATCACTGCTCCGCGAACGAAGATATCAAAACGGGGCTCTCGATCTCGACTTTGCCGAGGTCAGGGTGGTGTTAGACGAAGAGGGCCGTGCCATCGGGGTGAAGCGCAGCGTCTACGATGAGAGTCATCAGTTGATCGAGGAATTCATGCTCGCCGCTAACGAGGCGGTGGCCTGCGAAACGAAGAATGCTCCGGCTCCCTCAATTTATCGGGTTCACGAAGATCCCGACCCGGGCAAGTTGGAGGAATTCGCCGATCTCGCCCGCAGCTTTGGGCATCGGGTAGGGGATGTGACTCATCGTCCGGAACTTCAGAAACTTCTGCAGAGCATCAAGGGCAATGTCGAAGAACACAGCATCAAGGTGGCGTTGTTGAGGAGCCTGCGACGGGCTGACTATCGTTCCGAACCGATGGGGCATTACGGGTTGGCCAAGACGAATTACACTCACTTCACCAGCCCGATACGTCGATACGCTGATCTCGTGGTTCACCGGGTGTTGCGGCGGATTCTGTCGAAACGGGGAGAAGCCACGGCACCCGATGTCCCGGGACGCACGCCGACAGCGGCGGAAATGGGGGACATCTCCTACCGCATCTCCAGGACCGAACGCGTCGCCGCCGAAGCGGAAATGGAGACGCAGCGTCTCAAGATGATCGAATACCTCGAACGCACCTGTCGCGAAGATCCTGACGCGGCTTTTGATGCCACCGTGTTGGAGGTGCGCCCGATCGGTGCCTTCGTCGAATTGAATGATCTCATGATCAAGGGGCTGATCCGAAAGGAAGATCTCTCGCCCCGCGATGAGTATTTCTTCGACCGCATCCACAAGCAGTTCAAGAGCCGCTGCAACGCGCCAACCCTGGCGACCGGGCGAACGGTCAGTGTGCAGCTTCTCCGGGTGAATCACATCAAGGGCTTCATCGATTTTGTGCCGGTTGAGGCGGCTCCGGATTTCAGCCAGTGGTAGAAACGGAATTGATCGGGTAAGTGATGCGAACGAGTGAACTTGCCAGTTCCCTTTGGGCGTATCCAACGATGATGCCGGACCTGAAAAGCACGATAGGCTCAACAACTTGTTCCAATGACACCCTTTCCCTTCGACAACACTTACGCGAAACTGCCGGACCGTTTTTTTCAGAGGGTGGATCCGAGTCCGGCCGGCTCTCCTGTCATGATTCAGTTCAACCGGGACCTGGCCGGGGAGCTGGGGTTGGACGTGGATAGCCTCGATTCCCCGGAAGGGTTGGAGTATTTCTCGGGTAACCGGATCCCGGAGGGGGCTGACCCTATCGCATTGGCCTATGCCGGGCACCAGTTCGGCGGGTTCTCACCGCAGCTGGGTGACGGGCGGGCTCTGTTACTCGGAGAAGTGATCGGTCAGGACGGAGTCCGCCGTGATATCCAACTGAAAGGTTCCGGGCCGACCCCGTTTTCGCGGCGGGGTGATGGTCTTTCTGCGCTGGGGCCTGTCATCCGCGAGTATGTTCTTTCGGAAGCGATGGCTGCGTTGGGCGTTCCGACGACGCGGGCGCTTGCTGCTGTCGCTACCGGAGACAAGGTCGCGAGAGAAAGCATGCTCCCCGGAGGAGTCTTTACCCGTGTGGCCCAGTCCCATATCCGAATTGGAACCTTTCAATTTTTTGCCGCCCGGGAAGACTGGGGGAATGTCAGGGTCCTGGCGGACTACGCGATCGGTCGCCACTATCCTGAGGCAGGGGAGGCAGACAATCCGTATCTCGCTCTGCTCGCCGGCGTGATCGAAAAGCAGGCCAAGCTCATCGCGCATTGGATGCAACTGGGATTCATTCATGGCGTTATGAATACTGACAACATGAGTATCTCGGGCGAGACGATCGACTATGGTCCCTGCGCTTTCATGGATGCCTATCATCCTGCTAAAGTATTCAGTTCGATCGACCAGAACGGGCGCTACGCGTATGCCCAGCAGGGACCGATCGGGCACTGGAACCTGGTCCGTTTCGCAGAGACTTTGATTCCGCTGATTGATGATGACCAGGAGAAGGGCATCGAATTGGCGGAAGGCGCCCTCGACCGATATCCCGAAATTCACGGAGAAGCGCTCAGGGCTCGGTATTCGGAAAAAATAGGAATTGAAAGCCATTCCGAAACCGACTGGGAGCTGGTTCAACAGTTGCTGTCGGCAATGGCAGCCGGGCGAGCTGATTTCACGCTCGTCTTCCGACATCTCAGTGGTGCGCTGGAGAGTGGTGACGATGAATTGGTGGAGAGCCTTTTTTCCGATTCCGAAGCCATTCGCTCCTGGATGAAGAGCTGGCGAGAGCGAATTCCTGAAGATGAGAGAGCCAACGCGGTTGCCCTGATGAGGCGGACCAATCCGGTCTTTATTCCCCGGAACCACCGGGTGGAGGAAGTCATTGCTGCCGGCTACGAAGGCGATTATGAGCCCTTTCGGCGCCTCAATGCCGTGTTGCAAAATCCGTTCTTGGAACAGCCGGAATCTGTCGAATACGAGCTGGCTCCGGAACCCTCTGAAGTGGTTCAGGCAACATTCTGCGGGACCTAGTGCCGCTCAGGCTTTTGTGAATCCGCTTTCCACCTTCGAATTGTGGCGCTTTTCGGGACCGCATTTTCGGTGAAAAAGACAGGAAACGGCTGACATTTCGCGGTGTTTGAGGTTTGATTCCATCGATGCCGTCCTTTTCCTACACTGCCATCGACACCGCCGGAAAGCAGGTTTCCGGCAGCATCGTCGTGCGCAATAAGTCGGACGTGTATCGCGAGCTCGAGTCAAAGACGCTCACTCCGATTCGAGTCAATGCCGAGGCCGACGGAAAGGCGGAAAAGAAAAAGCGAAGCTTCGCCATCGGCGGCAGTGAAGAGAAACACGGGCCTACCAGGTTGAAGCGACCGGAACTGGTCCTCTTTACCGAAGAGCTGGCCGACCTGCTCGACGCCGGGATGCAGTTGGAGCGCGCCCTCAAGATCCTGCACGAACGTCAGACCAACGCCTCCATTCGAGCGGTGGCCGGCGTCCTCCGCGACGAGATTCGCGAAGGGGCCAGGTTCTCCAAAGCGCTTGCAAAATCTTCTCCCTCTTTTGATGAGCTCTATCGCAGCCTCGTGGCCGCGGGTGAGGCGAGCGGATCGCTGCCGGAGATCCTGCGACGTCTCGTGGTGAACTTGAAACAGCTCTTTAACCTCCAGCGACGCACGGCCGGGGCGATGATCTATCCGCTGACCGTGTTGATGGCCTGCGTGATCTTGTTGTTTGTCTTTTCCACCGTCCTGATGCCTTCGCTCAGCGACATGATGGAAAAAACGGGGCAGGACCTTCCCATGATCACCGAACTGCTCATTATGTTCACTGATTTCATGTCGAAGTGGTGGTGGGTGATTCTCGGAATCATCGTGATTTCAGCCACCTCGTTCCGGGTCTACATCGGAACGGAGAAGGGGCACGCCTGGTGGGATGGCTACAAGATGCGAATGCCGGCGTTCGGGCCGGTGATCCTGGGGCGTTTTTACGCCCAGTTCTGCCACACGCTTTCGAACCTGGTGAACAACGGAGTTCCTCTTCTCAACAGTTTGAAGCTGATTACCCGCGGAACTCCGAACCTCTATATCCGCAACCACCTTGAGAACGTGGTGCTGGATGTTGGAGAAGGTACCAGCCTGGCGAAAGCGATGGAAACCACCGAAGCCTTTCCGGAAGCTCTCGTAGATCGCGTGGCGATCGGGGAGCAAACGGGTGAGCTGGGAAAAGCATTCTCCAAGGCTGCGGCCAAGTATGACGAAGACCTCGACGTCCGCATCTCGCGATTGACGACGCTGGTCCCGACCGTCATGCTCGTTTTTGTTGCGATGATCGTAGGGGTTGTCGCCTACTGCATGATTAATACGATCTTCGGATCGATGGCCGGAATTCGCGGTCGATAGAAAGATTTATACCAAAGAAAATTGTATGAGACTGAGTCCTGACAAACGTAGAAGGAAAGCATCAGGCTTTACCCTCGTGGAGCTGGTGATTGTGATCACGATCATCGCGGTCCTCGCCGGTTCCGGAATCTACCTGGTGGTAGGTTTCATTGACGATGCCAAATATCAGCGGATCGATTCCGACCTCAAAGCGCTCGATATTGCGTTGAAAGCCTACGAGCGGAACAACTACTTCAAGCCCCCAACCCAGGAGCAGGGGCTCATGGCCCTGGTAGAGCGTCCATCTGGCGATCCTCAGCCGGAGCGCTGGAGGCAGTATCTTGAAGAGGAAATGCTCGATCCCTGGGGAATTCCCTATCAATACCGTTTCCCCGCACAGCAAAGTTCCAAGAAGTATGACATCTTTTCCCTCGGTGAAGACGGCGTGGAAAGCGACGACGATGTCGGGAATTGGTAAGGCGATTTCCCGTCAACAGACCCGACCGGCGAACCGGGCTCGCGGCATGACGCTGGTGGAGCTTATCATCGCGATTTCAGTGCTGTCGATTCTTACCGGAATCGCGGTGCCTGCCATCGACAGCGCACAGCGTGCCCGCGTTGCGCGCGAGCCGGTCAATCAGCTCTATTCGATGGCTCGCGAAGTTCGGTTGCGCGCCATGTCCGAGCAGCGTCCCTACCAGATTGTGTTCGACAGTGAAGGCTTCAAAGCGTCGAGATTCTACCACCCTTATGGTGGTCGCGAAGAGTTCGATGAACTGAAGATGAAGCTCGATCAACTCGATCAGAGGGATGCGATTATTGAGGCTTCTCAAGCTCGTAGTATCGACATGTCCGGACCGCAGGATGTGGATCTGCAACGGGAGCAGGTCGAGGAGGGGATTCGGTTTCTGAAAGAGTATGACCTTGAGAACGGGGTCGACTACAAGCTCCGCTTCTGGGACGACACGGACTGGATCGATATGAACGGCGGAGAGTTTCGACGTTGGGTGTTTCAGCCATCGGGAATGTGCGAGCCGCTCAAGATCCAGGTGCAATCGGAGGGCGCCTTCTTTGAAATCGAATTTCATCCGCTGACGGCGGATGTGAAGCGGGAGCGCTCGTGGGTGGAATGATCGGGAACGGTAACAGTCGTGGTTACGCTTTGCTGGACGTCGTGCTGGCCGTAGCTCTGTTTGCCCTCACCGTGACCGGCCTGGTTGGCGTTCTTCAGAGTATCAACGAGACCTCCGCTGAACTGGCGCGCGATCGCATGATCCAGCACCAG
>JABSSQ010000020.1 GCA_013213905.1 Verrucomicrobiales bacterium
AGCGCTGACGAGCATGAGCAAAGTCGACTTGGGCAGGTGAAAATTGGTCAGCAAAGCGTCCACCACCTGGAACTGATAAGGCGGGTAAATGAAGATGTCTGTCTCCCCGGTTCCCGCCTTGAGTTGCCCATCGTGAGCACAGCTCTCGAGCACTCGCACCACAGTTGTGCCAATGGCCACGGTGCGATTCGCATTCTCAATATTCGCCACGGTTTCCGGGGTGAGGTCGTAGCGCTCGCTGTGCATGTGATGCTTAGTGAGGTCGTCATCGGAGACAGGACGAAAGGTTCCGATCCCCACATGCAGAGTCACAAAACTGTGCGGCAGCGACTGCAGCATTTCGTCAGAAAAGTGCAGCCCGGCAGTCGGGGCAGCGATAGCGCCGGCCTCCCTTGCATAAACCGTTTGGTAGCGCTCGCGGTCGTCCGTGGTATCCGGCCGGTCGATATAGGGAGGGAGAGCGAGGTGCCCATGGGCGTCTTCATCCGGTTCCCGGTCAAATTCGATAATGCGTTCTCCCCCTTCTTCGCAGATCTCCACGACCGTGCCGGTGCTCTCTCCAATCTCGACCGTGTGGCCGATCTTGAATCTCTTGCCGGGACGAATGAGACACTTCCAGCGCTTCGGGCCCAACAGGTCGACGCGGAGAACTTCCTTCTTTCCATCGTTAGAGAAATAACGCGCCGCCACAACCCGGGTGTCGTTCAGAACCAGTCGATCATCGGCATCGATGAAATCGGGAAAATCGGCAAACCGCTGATGCGAGATTTCACCACTCTGGCGGTCAACCACCATCATGCGCGACTCCCCCCGCCGCTCGGGCGGACGCTGCGCGATCAACTCGTCGGGCAACTCGTATTCAAAGTCACTGGTCTGCATCGGACAAGACTTGCCCAGACTTCGAAAATGTCCACCCCTGAAGAATCTCAGCGACAACGGGCCAGCGACATCACGGCAAAGGCCGTGCCGTAGGGCTGATGATACGAGTAGAACGGGAAGTCCCACCAGGAGCCGTCTTTCTCCTGCAACTCCATGAGAATCCCGCCGAGCATCTCGCCGTATTGCTCTCGCTCCTCGTCGGGGATGAGTTCCAGGTTCAGCGCCGCGTAGTAGTGGCCGTAGTAATAGAAGTAGCCCGCCACCGCGAACCAGGCCTCATGTGGCTGAGGACGCTTTCGCCCGATATCGAGCCAGCCGTTCCGGTCGCCGAGGCGCTCAAGCCACTCGCAGATCACTTCGTCCGTGATCGTTTCGTCCCCCCAGAGGCGAAGCGCGTAGTTGCAGGCCTGGGTGCGCCCGAGACTGCCTCCCGCTCGATTGATCCCATACATGGGCCGAGCCTTGAGATACTCACCGTAGAGATAGGTGTGGTCTGATTTGCGCTGACGGTTAATTGACTTGATGGCCCGGTCGAGCAGCTTCTCGGGAATCTCGACTCCGGGAATATCTTTGGCTTCGTGAAATGCGACGAGGCAGGTTGCAGTCGTGAAACTGATCGAACTTGACGACGGTTTCACCGTACCGATCCTGAAGTCGTAGTAACCCCAACCGCCGTCGACTGATTCATAGCGGCCCAGTCGATAGATCTGATTATTGATCAGTTCGACGATGGCTTTCTGCTCTTGCGTGGAAGCCCTCGGGTAGAGATCTACCAACGCCTGAATGCCAAAAGCGTGGGTCCAGACATTGTAGATCGCATCTGCCGAGGCCCGACGCACCGTGGGCAGCTCTTCCATGAGAAATGCCGAGCCACGCTGGAGCGCCTGACCTGCCGGAGACTCTGGGTCGTCGGCGAGTCCTGACTCAATCAAAGCAGAAATCGCCATCGCGGTGACTGCTGCACGGAAGGCGTTGTGAGCCCCGGGGACGGGAGCGTAAATATTCAGCCCCTTGGTCTGACGGGCGGATCCCCAGCTACCGTTTTCGTTTTGATCGGCAACGAGAAAGGCAATGCCCAGTTCAATCGATTCATCGATTGAACTGGCAAGCGGCGCCGGCAGCTTCTTTTCGTCCGCGATCAGCGATGAAGCGACAAGCAAGACAGCTGCCGCAAGGCAGCACCTTTGAGCCGAGCGAATCACTTCTTATCTCCCGCTTTGTCGTCAGACTTTTCTTCGGGCTTCTCCTCCGCCTTATCTTCAGTGGGCTCTTCTTTCTTGGCCGGCCCACTGCGAATTTCATCCCCCGCTTCGAGCCCCTCGACCACTTGGATCATCGAGCCATTGCTGTGCCCGGTGCGAATGCGTCGTTTCTCGCCGTCCTTCATTGTCACCATCGAAACCTTGCCTTTCTTTTCGATGGCATTTTTGGGCACGGTCAGGGTTTTCTCGTTGTCGTAGATGACCACTTCGATATTGGCTTTCATCCCAGGAACAACCCGTGCTCCGCTTTCATTCCCTATGGCCACGACCGCGTCGTAGGTATTATCAGCGTATGGCACCCATGAGACGGATTCGACCTTCCCATCGAGTTCCACATCGGGATTCCACTCCAGCTTGAGGGTGCCATCGAGACCTTTCCTGAGCCCCTTGAGTCTATTTTCCGGCACTGCGACACGGAGATGCAAATCGCTCGGGTCGACCAAGGTCACGACCACTTCATTCATGGAAATTTTTCCTCCCGGGATCATCTTGCGCTCCACCGTAGAAGCCGTTGTCCACTTTCCGCGCTGGTTCATTCCGTAATAGACGACCCCATCATGCGCTGCCCTGGGCGCCATCTGCTTGAGGTCATATTGATACTCCTTGAGCGCGAGTTCGGACTCGTCGAAGTCACGGATCTTTGCTTCGACATCCAGTTTCTTGCGAACAAGAGAATCCTTTGTCGCCTTCTCACTCCTCGCGAAGTCGATCTCCTTGAGCTCATGGTTGCGCTTGAGGCTTACCTCTTCGCGCGGGATGTAGGTCTTCAGGGTGCGATCCGTTCGCGCCTTGGTCTGCTCCAGCATCCACTTGTAGCTGTCGACTGAATTCTGCTGTCGCTGAAGAATGATCTCTTCGGTCTCTTCCGTCATGTCATCCTCGGCATACATTTTCTTGAGCTGGCGCAACTCTTCCTCGGCATAGGAGAGGTAGTTCTGAGTCGACTTGAGATCTTCTTTCGCGGAACGCTCGCGCATTGGCTTGGTGACATCAAAGAAATACTCCAAGTCTTCCTCGGCATGTTGCATGGCGAGACGGGTCTGCTCGAGTTTCAGAGGCGTCGTCTGCTCCATTTTCTCCAGTTCCTGCTTGGCGGTCTCGAGGTCCAATTCCTTGAGAGGCATTCCCACCTCCAGTTCGCGAATCTTCTTTTCGAGCGCCCTGGTATCAAGTTGGAACAACAAGTCTCCCTTCTTCACTTCTGTTCCATGAGGCAAAGCGGAGACGACGCTGAGTTCTGACCATCGGTCCAGGTCCATTGCTACCGGCGTTTGCTGTTTGCTCTCGATAATGCCGCTCAGCTTTGTCGTGATCTTGAACGGCTTCGCTTCCACCTTGTGAGTGGCGAACTCTTCTTTCTCATCCTTTGACTTCGCAGTCACTTTTTCCTGCGTGCCTTCTTCGGCAGAAGGCTTCTTTCCAACGGACGGCTTTTTCCTTTCCGCTGCGCCTTCTCGATTCGGATCCCCTCTCCGGGCGGGTTTTTTGCCCCGGACCGGCTTTTTCTTCGCTTCGTCTTTTTCAGCTTCAGCAGGTATCGATTCAGCGGGCTTGGCAGCTTCTGCAGAGGCCAGTTCGGCGCTGCCAAAAAAAATTACCGCTGCTATCGCCAGCAGGCTCAGTTGATGGGAGGTATGCATGTGTTCGATCAGGTTGGCTAACTCGCCTGAGTATAGAACATACGAAATTACGCGTCTCAACCTTAGGTTGAAAAGACATTTCCCACCGCTTTCCCGTTCCCCATATGGCGCGCCAGCGGCCGCCGGATCAGCGGTGATAGGGCTCGCCACGCATCACGGTATGCACGCGATAGATCTGCTCGAGCAGGACAACCAGGGCCAGCTCGTGCTGCAAGGTGAAGCCACTCAAAGCGATCACATGGTCAGCTGAACGCCGCAGCTTGTTGGTGTGACCGTCAGCGCCACCGATGAGCAGGGAAACGCGCTTCACCCCGTCCATCTGCCACTTTTCGACGCGCTTCACCATTTCGGCCGTGGTCCACTTTTCCCCGCGTTCATCGAGCACTAGGCGCACCGAGCCTTCGCTGAGTTCAAGAAGACGTTGGCTGTTCTTCTCTTTCCCGGCGTCCTTGGAGTCAAAATCCAGCGAGACCTGGGCATAACGACGCAGGCGTTTCTGATACTCCGCCACGCCGTCTTTCGCGTAGCGCAGCGAGGGTTTACCAATTGCCGCGATTTGCCATTTCATTTTGCACCGAAAAGTGAACGGACCGAACTTGCAACCTGTCCGGCTTCAACGCAAGGTCCCCGTCCTGTGAGCGAAGAACTTCCATCCGAATATCTCGACCGGTTTTCCGGCGTCGCCCGACTCTACGGAGCCGGAGCCCTGCCACGCCTGCTCAACGCGCACATCGCGGTGATCGGAATCGGCGGGGTCGGATCCTGGACTGCGGAAGCGCTCGCCCGCAGCGGTGTCGGCACGATCACCCTGATCGATCTCGATGAGGTCTGCGTCACCAATGTGAACCGCCAGCTCCCTGCTCACGATGGAAACGTCGGGCGCTTCAAGGTCCACGCCGTGGCCGAGCGACTCAAGCTGATCAATCCGAAGGTGGTCATTCATGAAGAGGTCGCCTTCTTCACCGAAAAGAATGCCGACGACATTTTGAGCCGCGATTTCGACTGCATCATCGACGCGATTGATGACGTGAAACAGAAATCGTTCCTCATCGCCGCCTGTCGTGATCGAAAGCTATCGCTCGTCGTGGCGGGAGGCGCCGGAGGCAAGCAGAACCCCGCCGCTGTCAGCACCGACGATCTCGCTTTCGCCACCAACGACCGCCTCCTCCGTCTCGTTCGCAAGAAACTGCGACAGAACTACGACTTCCCTCCCGAGAACACCAAGGCCCCCTTCGGCTTTCGCGCCGTCTTCAGCACCGAGAATGCCAAGTTCCCCTGGGCCGACGGCACCGTCCGCGAAGAACCGGAACCGGGCAGCCACCTGCGCCTCAACTGCGATACCGGCTTCGGAACAGCGACACCGGTCACCGGCACCTTCGGCTTTGCGGCCGCCTCCGAGGCCATTGCGGAAATCCTGACACATCCGCCGTCAAGAACTCCCGAATCATCTACAGCTGCTGACTGAAGAAACCGTCCCGCCGGCAAAGAGAGGTTTTAATCCGAGCGGCTAACGGACTGCAACAAGCACCCGAACCTGGTCGAGCTGCTGACCGCCGGACTGGAGGCGCAGGTTGAGCGTGCGACCATCATCGCTCAGGAGCAGCTCATCGCTGCCGTAGTCGAGGCCGCGGACACGACTGAAGTCGCCGCCTAGATCCCGCATCGACGAACCAACTGACTGGTCGGAGCTTTCGAGGCGATCCGAGGAAAAGATCACTCCAACCACTTCGTGTTCGAACGTCAGGGATGCCTCGACACTCTTGTCATTGGAAGGACCGACCTGGAGAAGGTAACTTCTCAGCTCACCTTTCGTCTCGATCGCCTTACCGGAATTGGAGCCGACCGCGGCAAACTGCCCTGCCGGAAGGAGGTCCACTTCCAGTCCACCGGCAGGTTGGAACGAGTCGTTTTCAACGAACACCCGAACCTCGCCCTCACCGGGCGCCCGGGTCGGTTCAGTGCCGGGGAGTTCAATGCGCACATCACCAAGATTGGTTTCCACGCCGGAAAGCAGCTCCCAGGTCTTGGAGAAAGCCCGGGGGTTGTAGGGAATGTCGACCAGCTTGTCGCGGGTGTAGTCAGCCTTGACCGCTTCGAACTCGAAAAGACTGCGGCAGGTCGCGCCGTCGTTCATGCAGATGCCACCATCACCGGAGAGCACGAAAGCGTTAGTGGAGAATTCGGAACGCGCATCGATTCCGATCAACGGTGCCTGCTCCAGCACGTTAATGCCGCGAGCCTGCAGATTGATGGCATTGTCAGGCGTATTGGCCCGGGCCAGCGCCACGCCGTGATAGACAAAAGCAGACCCGTCCTCGTCGACGCGGAATGCCGCCGGGCCTTCCACAGTCAACTCACCACCGGAAGGAAACTTGAGAGCAATCACTCCGCTGGAGAGTTCGTATTGCCCGGACTGGACGCCACCGTTGGCATCTGGAGCGAGGTTTCCTTTCCAGCGCACATTGTCGGAGGCTTTCACGAGTGACGCCACCGGTTCGTTGCCAATCTTCTGTGAAACCTGCTCGGCGAGCATAAAGGCGCCGAAAGCAAACACGGCGGCCACCGCGGCCATCTTGGCAATGGTGGCTCCCCACGGAAACGGAACCACGTTCTCGTCTCCATCCTGGATCGCGATCTCCTGATCGAGACGGGCAGCAAAATCATCCACGAAACTGTCCTGGCGGGTTTCGGCCCACATCCGGGTTTCGAGCGCCTCAACGAAGGCTGCTTCGCCCCTGGCTTCGGAAATGGCTTGAGACGTCCACTCGTCGGCAGCGAGGCGCTGTTTGAGCTGACCAATCGCTTTGGGGTTCTCCCAGAGATGTTTCGCGAGACGGTCGCACTCAAATGCGGTTGGCTTACCGTCGCAGACGCGATCGATCAGTTCGTTCGTCTCCAGTGAGGCACTCTCGACCAGGGCATCCACCGATTCTGCGGTAATGACAGCTTCAGACTTGAGAGCCTGGCGGAGCATTTCAGAAAATTCCAGCTCATCACGCACCCGTCGACCCAGCTGGTTGTCATCCTGGATCCGGTCAGCGAGCAGGCGCAAGGCATTGTCTCCTGCGTCCCCCTGGAGCAGGTCTTCCAACAATTCTTCGGCTGTTCGTTTTTCTTCCATGGGATCAGGCTCCTGCGAGCCCCAATCGGTCTTCCATGCACTTGCGCAGTGAAGCCCTGACCCGCTCCAGCGCTTTGCGCACTGCGGGAGGCTTCATGCCATATTGCTCGGCGATGTCCTGAGCTGAGAGATCATCCTCGTAGCGGGATCTCATCATCTGCAGGCTTTTCTCCGGCAAGGTGGCGATGCACTCCTTCAAGGCCTTCATCCTGACCAGGCCGTTATCCCCGATTTCGCGCTCTTCCTCCTCAGCGACAGAAGATGTGGAGACGAGCACGTCCGTGAGATTGTCTGACAAGATCCGCTTGCGGCGGGCATTCTTGCGACGCTCGTTGATCACGAGGTTTCGGGCAATTCCCCGAAGCCAGGCTCCAAAGTCCCTATCGTGGTCATATTCGTCGAGACGATTGTAGGCGACGATAAAGGCCTCCTGCGCCAAATCATCGACCCAGAGCGGATCAACGCCCAGGGCACGAACGAAACCACGCAATCCAGCGTGGTGTTCGCGAACCTGTTCGACAAACAGCTCACGGTCGCTTGAATTCATCTCCTGTCTCCAAAGATTGCCGCCAAAACGCCCGATGTGACGTTTTTTCGGAATTTGTCGAAAAAATACTCTGATTACCGCCGCCAGGCCAGCCAATCCACGGGTTTGACACGAAAACTCTTTCGATTACATTCTCCGCCCTTCCCCACCCCGGGGACGGCCCGTCCAAGACGCCACTGTAGCTCAGGGGTAGAGCAATTCACTCGTAATGAATAGGTCGTCGGTTCAATTCCGACCAGTGGCTCGGGCGAAGCCAGGGCCAGAAGAAGCCATTTGTTGAACCGACGAAGTCACTACAGTTCGTTTTGCCAAAAGCAAAATCACCATCCCCGGCAAAGCCGCAAACTCGTAGGTCTCGCCTTCAGTGAGACAATTCAATTCCGACCAGTGGCTCGGGCGGGCTTCTGACTGGGGTAACCAAGGCAGTGGATGAATCCCTTAGACGTTCCAGTTGAGGCAAAATCGTTCAACCCCAAGGCAGAGAAAACGGGCTCAAACTACCAAATTGGATACATTTTACCGCCCCATCAGGCAAACAGTCGGCCGATAACTCTCTTTTAAGGCCCGAAATTTTTCTTTCTTCGCGTCACAAATCGCCCTCGCAAAAGCCAATGGAACTGGGATAATTCTGCAGAGTCTTCGTTAGAATTCACCCCGCTCGGAACACCATTTATTACTCATGTCCATCCTGGAACACAAAGCCGCCCTGGAAGCCAACTCCGCCGATTGGGAATTGCGCTACAACCTCGTCGCCGCTCTCGTCGCGGAAGGCCAGCACGAGTCCGCCGTAACCGTGGTTAACGAAGGTGAAGATCTTCCCCGCGAAGCTGCCCCCTGGCTCGCCGCTGCGAAGTGCTACGCTGCGGTTGGTGCGCTCGAGCAGGCACGAGGCCTCGTAGAGAGCTCGCTTCACATTGATCCGGACTACGAGCCGGCCAAGGAATACCAGGCTGAACTCGAATCTGCCATCTCAGCTGCTGCTCCGGTGGAAGTGGTCGAAGAAGAGGCAGAAGCAACTGCCGAAGAATCCGGAGATGAGGCCAGTGGGGAAGAGGAGGCCGTCGCGGTCGCGGTGGTCGAAGACGACGAAGAGACCGAAGAAGGCGTTCCTGCACCTGCCATTGCTGAAATCGTTCGCGATGCCGATCACGACGACCCCATCGCCCTGCCGGCGGTGAGCTTCGAAAGCCACGAGATGGACGCGATCCGCGCCGCGGAAGAAGAGTCCAAGCGCATCGTCGAGGCCGGCATCCGCCGCGACAAGATGAACTCGGTGGTCATCACCGTTCTCCTGCACGTTGTCATCATCGTCGGCCTCATGCTGGTTGCGACGAAGGTGCCGCCAAACGTTCCTCCCCAGATCGTGGCTTCTGCCGCCAACCAGCAGCAGGAAGAAACTATCGAAAACACCAAGATGGAAAAGCCCACGGTGCAGCCGACCGCGACCAACACGGCGGTGGCTGACATTGTCTCTGTCCAGGCCACTTCCAACTTCAGCGTTTCCAACATGGACATCGAAGTCGCCGATGTCGCGGTTGAGTCCGGCCTCATGTTCTCCCCCTCCATGAGCATGGGGATGCCTTCCTCGAACGAGTCCAAGATGATGTTCGGCCAGCCGATGGAAGGAAACGTGCTCGGCGTGATTCTCGACGTTTCCGGCTCCATGGCGGAATACCTGCCAGCTGTGGTTCGTGAGGTTGATAAAAACTTCCAGGACGCTCCCGTCGTTTATGTCAGAAACATGCTGGTTCGTGCCGGCAAGGAAACCGACAACGAGGAAATTCGCCTCATCATACCCGAGGAAGTGAAGCCTTTTTATGAGCTTGAAGGACAAGGCAGAACTCGCTCGCCTTTCTGGTTTCTCTGGAACGACCTTCCCCGCAAGGCCCCTCAGCGTTACGTCGACCGCCTCATCGAAACTTACAAGACTCGCCCCAACCAGTTCATCAGTGTGGGTAGTGACTGGGGCCACCGCGGCCGCGTCGTGGAAGCCGTCAGCTTTCTACTCGAGCAGAAGGTCGACTCGCTCTACATCTTCTCTGACTTCGAGGATTTCGTGGACGAAGAGGTGGCGGCCGATCTTGGATCCCGCCTTGGGCGCCAGAAGATCCGAACCTACCTTCAGCCCGCCGAGAAAACTACTGAGTTCCTCGATGTGATGACCAAGAAGGTGGCCAACAAGACGCTCGGCCGCCAGATGCCGTCGCTCGTTTCTATCCTCAGCGGGCCGACCGATGACGAGCCAACTTCGCTGATGCCTCCGCGCGACGAACCGACCACGGCCGTCTCCAGCGACATGGTCACCTACGCCAAGCCTCGTCCCGAGGCCGTGGCCACCGGTTGGTATGCTGAAAAACCCGGCAAAGACTGGTATGAAATTCACCGCCTTTCCGAGCCTGAATACGATGCCGTCTTTTACGGCCCGCAGGCACGCGTCCACATTTACCTGAAGGACCAGAACGGTCAGTATATCCAGAACCCCATTGTGTTCTGGTATCACAGCTGGAAGGAAGTCCCAGATCATCCCGATCCCCGTTACCGCCGCCGTCGCCGAAACTTCGAGCGCATGGCCGAAGAACCGACCTTTGATGGTGAGGAGATCGTCTGGAAGATGATTCTGGAGGACGAGATGGAGTTCAACGTCCACCTCTACCTCGGTCGTAAAGGCATGAACGCCACCTACACGGCCACCAATGAGGAGGATCTCGCCGAACGGGGCGATCAGACCAAGAATCACGGCACCCACATTTCCTTCCGGATGCCCTCTCTCGCCCGTGAGCGCGAAGACCGCTACTACGGCTTCGACTTCCCGGACGAAGGTCTCAAGCTCGATGAGATTCGCGAATGCGTGAAGCCTAACACGGTCACCTTGAACCTGCCCCGACAGTTCCGCGACCGCTTCGCGACCAACTGGTCCCAGGCCGGATTTGAGCCCGGCTATAACACGATCCCCTACAACGTATTGGTGCGTCGCTACCCCACCGGCATCCGTGACCTCGTTGCCGAAGGCCCTTCATTCGCCGGCCGCAAGTTTCACGCCCGGACCACCAGTAACAAGGTGCTCTTGAGCGGTGGCGCCGGACGCGCCGACACCGAGCCCTGGGAAGGTTTCTACGCCACGCTTCACCGCAATCATGAAGATCGCGACCGCTTCACCAAGACCGAAGCGATCGAGATTGAGATCGAGTAGGATACAGCGTTTAAGCACGTAGCTGTTTAGCCCTTTAGCAGGAAGGCTAAACAGCCGCTAGCTAACCGCTAAATCGCTGGGATCAGTGCGCTCCGCGCCTGATTTCCGATCCCTCGAAGTAGATGCGAATGCGGTAGATCGTTCGGGGGCTGTATTCGATGGCACCGGTCTCAAGATCGAATCGCTCCGGCACCCGGGTGAGCTGCTTGTCGACTACCGCGTGATAACCACGCTCTGAAAAGATGTCGATCAGCATGCCCAGGGCGATCGGGTTCGCAAGAACTTCGTCTTCATTGTTGATGACGGCGCGGCCGGAAATGGCGTGACGTTCAACGATGGGAATAAACTTGGTATCGATCAGCTCAATCACTTCGTGAAACAGCTCACGATGATCACGCTCGAACCCATCGAGGCGCTTGACCAGTTCCTGGCGGGCATGAACCACCAGTTCACTGGCGAGCGGAATACCGCGAATCGCTTCAAACGTTTCCGGCTCCAGTTCGAGTGAAGACTGATACTGAAGCTCGTTGAGGATGTTCTGTTCAACTTCCTCGTAGCTGCCCTGCGCGTTGATGAGGTGATAGAAAAACACTTCACGCAGAGACTGGAGTGCATCCCAGGTGCTTTCTTTGAAAATGCGATAGCGCTTCTTGGCTGCCTCCACATCGATATCCGTGGCGCGAAGCTCCTGCAACTCCCCCACTCCGGTCGCGCGAACCTCTTCGTTGTGCGCCGCGATCTGGCGTCCGCGATAGAGCTGGCGATCGACACTGGTCTTTTCATCAACGAAAAGCACCATGACATGAATCGTGGGAAGTCGAAAATCACTCGCCAGTTCGGTGTCGGCGTAGTTGCGATGAAGGAGACTGATTTTCTGAACCAACAGCTTCATGCACTCCACCTGGATCTTGGTTCGGGGAAAGCCATCCAATACGGCGCCGTCCCGGAACTCAGGCTCCAGCATCTTTCGAAGCAGAATACCCATCACCTCCTGGTCACCGACGAGCATTCCGTTGTCCTTGAGTGCCTTGGCTTCCGGACTGTTGAGAAGGGAGCTCACCACGATGGGCGGACAGGTGAATCCGCGCGCCTTCATGATGAATTCGGTATTCGTACCCTTACCGGCGCCGGGCGCACCACCCAGCAGGATGATCTCTTTCGGGAATCGAAGATTCTCGACTCCGAATTCCTCTTCGAGATCATTCCATACTGCGTTGAAGATCAGTTGCGCGTCCTTGATCTCAACTTCACTGACCGGCGTTCCCGCCGCGGAATCCCCTTCGAGTTCCTTCATGCCATTGCCGTCCGCCCTAAACGGTCTCCCTGCAAGTCCAAATCTGTGTCGAAAGCTGCCTTTCCCGGGGGGGGCATGAAGTCCCCTTCACCAGGAAATGACGCCTGTTCTCTGTTGGTGTTGCCAAAACAACATGGCGACTTTATGCCTCAAAAAAGAGTCGCCGTCCCCTCTCACCCACTGCCATATTTTCCAACTCATGAAAAAGATCTCCTATTGCTGCGCCATCCTCCTCGGCACCGCTTCTCTTGCCTTTGCAGCCCCCGACGATACACCGGAAGGCTTTACTTCCCTGTTTGACGGAAAAGACCTCTCCAGCTGGGTGCTCCCGGAAGGTGACAACGGCCACTGGAAGGTGCTCGACGGCGTCATCGACTACGACGCTCAGTCCGAAGCGACCGATCCAAAGAACAAGCACCTCTGGACCAAGAAAGCATACGAGGACTTCGAACTGCGCATCGACTGGCGCATTAAAGAGACGACCGGTTTTTACAATGTGCCCTACGTTCTGCCCGACGGCTCCTATGTGAAGGATGAGAACGGCAAAAAGATCACCCACCCGATCAAAAACGCGGACTCAGGTGTTCTTCTTCGCGGCAATATGACCTACCAACTCAACATCTGGTGCTGGCCCATCGGCTCCGGCGAGATGTATGGCATCCGCAACAACGAGAGCCAGCCGCAGGAAGTCCGCGCCGGACTCACTCCCGCCATGAATGCCGACAACCCGGTCGGCGAGTGGAACACTTTTATCATCACCGTGAAAGGCGACCGCGTCACCGTTGAACTG
The DNA here is from genome assembly GCA_013213905.1 of Verrucomicrobiales bacterium. Lineage (GTDB taxonomy): Bacteria > Verrucomicrobiota > Verrucomicrobiia > Verrucomicrobiales > DEV007 > Arctic95D-9. Next base: position 12,724 of record JABSSQ010000020.1, read on the forward strand.
AACGGCCACCTCATCATCGATAATGCCCTGATGCCGAACGTTCCGGGTAAAGGCGCTATTGGCCTCCAGCACCACGGCGGCAAAAAAGCGGACGGCACCTGGTCTCCGGCTTCCAGCCTGGTTCAGTTCCGAAACATCTTTATCAAGGAGCTCTAAGCTCCGCCAGACTTCATTATGAACCTGCCCTCCAGAACTCTCGCCCTGGCAGTCCTCGCGCTCCCGCTTTTTGCAGCGGGAGCGGAAGACGGTGACCCGACCTTTGGTCACTCTTTCCACGGAGAAGTGTTCAACGAGGGCCCCCGGCAGGCCGCCGTTTTAATTCCCGGCACGGGCAACGTTCATTTCGAGGTCACCACCAGTTCCCCCGAAGCCCAGGAGTTCTTCAACCAGGGCATTGGCCAGCTGCACGGCTTCTGGGACTTTGAAGCCGAGCGGACCTTTCGCCAGGTTGCTGCGATCGATCCGGACTGCGCCATGGCCTACTGGGGCATGGCGATGGCCAACTACAAGAACAACGAGCGAGGCAAGGGATTCATCGACGAAGCAGTCGCCCGGAAAGACAAGGTCTCGGAACGGGAGCAACGTTGGATTGATGGACTCGCCGCCTATTTTGAAAACCCCAAGGCCGATCTCAAGAAGCGCCTTCGGGACTATGTCAGGAGCCTTGAAGACCTCGCCATCGATCACCCCGACGACATCGAAGCCCAGGCATTCCTGCTGAAGCACATCTATTACAACAACGGCAAGGGCCTCGCTATTCCGAGCCACTACGCGATCAACCTGCTGGCCGATAAAATTCTCACCGCTGCTCCGGATCACCCAGCCAACCACTACCAGATTCACCTGTGGGACCGGGAGAAAGCCGACCGCGCCCTCACCGCTGCGGCAAACTGTGGCCCGGCCGCTCCCGGCATCGCTCACATGTGGCACATGCCGGGTCATATTTACACCAAGCTCAAGCGATACGAGGACGCCGTCTGGCAACAGGAAGCGTCCGCCCGCGTGGACCACAAGCACATGATCCGCTTCCAGATTGTGCCGGACCAGATTCACAACTTCGCCCACAACAATGAGTGGTGTATTCGAAACCTGAATTTCCTCGGACAGTTCGACCGGTCCGTCGAGCTCGCCGAAAACATGATCTCCCTGCCGCGGCGCGCCAAGTTCAAGGAGGAGGACGATAAAGAGAAAAAGGATGACGCCGTCTACGAGCCCAAAGGCAGCAGCTGGCAATACGGCCGCCAACGACTCCGCGACACCCTCGTTCGCTTTGAACAGTGGGACACGCTCATCAAAGAATCCGAAAACGGGGTTCTCACCGCTGACGATGCCTCGATTCGACAGCGGGACGTGGATCGCTTTCTCGGGATCGCCAAGTTCGAAACGGGCGATCGCGCAGGAGCTTCCCGACACCTCACCGCTCTCCAATCCATTCTCGATGAGAAAACCGGCAAGAGAGACAGCGCTGTCGCAAAAGCCAGGACCAAGGCAACCAAAGCTGAAAGAGACGAAAAAGGAATCAAGGCTGCCACGGGCGCCGCAGCCAAACCTTTCAAGGCTGACATCGACACCTACCAGAAACTGGTCAACGAACTGCAGGTCTATGAAGCACTGACAGCAGAGCCACCACAACTCGATACCGCGAAGGAACTGCTGCCCAAGCTCAAGGACCTTGCCAAGTGGCGTCATGCCAACCTCTGGCATCGCGCCGGCAGTGAAGAGCAGGCCCTCAAGCTCGCCAACGAAGCCGTCAATGCCGGCAAGAACGAAGTGCTTCCCCTCGCCATGAAGGCGAAACTTCTCCACGCTTACGGCAAAGAGAAAGAAGCGCGTGAAGCTTTCGATTCACTTCGCAAAGTGGCCGCGCTTGCTGACCTCGACACTCCGCCGCTGCAGGACCTCGCCCAGGTTGCAAAGGCCCTTGGTTACCCGGAGGACTGGCGCCAGGCCAACCCGCCTGCTCAGGATCTCGGCGAACGCCCCGATCTCGATGAACTCGGCCCCTTTCGCTGGTCACCGCCTTCGGCTCAACCTTTCTCACTGCTCGACGCGCAGGGCAATAAAGTCAGCCTCGCTGATTACAGCGGCCGCAATGTGCTCGTGATCTTTTTCCTTGGGCGAGGCTGTACCCACTGCATGGAACAGCTCAATGCTTTCGCGCCCATGACGGAAGCCTATCGCAAGGCCGGCATCGAGATCGTGGCGATCAGCTCCGATTCCGTGGAAGGACTCAATCAAACTTTCCGGGACAGTGACGAAGGAAAGAATCCTTTCCCGTTCACCCTGCTTTCCGATGAATCACTCGACCGATTCAAAGCCTACCGCGCCTACGATGACTTTGAAGGGATGGAACTGCACGGCACATATCTCATCGACGGTCAGCAGCGAATCCGCTGGCAGGACATCAGCTTCGAACCCTTCATGCATCCCGAGTGGTTGCTGGAAGAATGTGAGCGGCTGCTTGCGATTGAAGCTGAATAGCGCTGAATCACCCTGGTTAACCACCTCATACAACCCGTTTATTCGCGGTAAGTCTGAGCAAGTAAACCAACGAGTCCTTTTCCACCTTGCTGAGCCCATCCATGGGATCGAAAGGCTCACTGCTGCCAGGAACGCTGAGCCATTTCGTAGCTTCATCAGCGCTAACTGTCACAAATTCCTGCGTGCAAAGGTCCGACGCCCACCCGCCCTGTAATTGCGTGACCCAACCGCAGCGCCATGGCGGGCATGCCCGGCAGGAAATGCCTCGATCCCACGATTTCAAGATGACAAACCGCCCACACGGGGCGCACATTATCGAAAGCTCATGTCACACGAAGACAACAAGAACGTCCTGGGCGGGGAACTCATCCCCTGCAGCACCGATCCGCTCACCGGATTCTATCGCAACGGCAAATGCCAGGTTGGTCCCGAAGATCACGGCTGTCATGCCATCTGCTGCGAGGTCACGGAAGAGTTCCTCGAATTCAGCAAGTCCTCAGGCAACGATCTCAGCACGCCGATGCCGATGTATGGCTTCCCCGGTTTGAAGCCGGGCGATCGCTGGTGCGTCTGCGCAGGGCGATGGAAAGAAGCTCTCGATGCAGGTTATGCCTGCCCCGTGGTTCTTGAGGCGACTTCAGAAATGGCGCTTCAGTATGTGTCCCGCAGCATCCTCGAGGAATACGCGCTGGTCCCCGAAGAGGACTGATCACTAGCGCGAGCGAAACTTGAGGTCGATGCTCCCGGCACCGTCTTCCAACCGCACCTCGATTGGCGCTTCGTCATCCGGCGATGTGGACTTGAGACTCACGACCTTGTCATCGGAAGATCCGGTGGACTCCCAGATGCTTCCTTCGAACGTCACGGTGGCCTTTCCTTTGACCGGCCCTAACTCCGCCGGCGCCGAGTATTTGCCCCGTCGCACTCGAACCGAAGTCGGCGGGAGAGAATCGTTCTCCGGGTAAAAGGTCAGCACTCCCCAGGCCACGGGATGACCATCGAGCTTCACCTCCCCTTTCACGGCGAGACGCTCCTGTTTCGCAGCGTAGAAGAAATTGGTTTTCAGCCAATCCCTGAGGTGGCCCGGCCAGGTTCCCAATACAGGGTCACCGCGGTAGAGTCCCACGCCGTGAGGACCGTTCTGATACACGTGCATCTCCACCGGCACCCCGTTCTCACGCAAAGCGAGAAACATCAGCACCGAGTTCTCCGCAGGCACGGCAGTGTCTTCATTCGTTTGGAAAATGAAAGTCGGCGGCGTGTCTTCCGTGACATTCAAATTTGACGAAAGCCTCTTCGCCAGCTCATCATCATCGACCCGATCCGGTCCAAGCAGGTTTTTACGGGAGCCGCCGTGGGTCACCGAGCGATCCATTGAGATCACCGGGTAGCAGAGAATGGCAAAGTCCGGCCGCGCACTGACTTCGTCGATCTCATCCGACGCCTTGTAGGCCTCCTCGTCAAACAAGGTCGCTGCCATGCTCGCGAGATGCCCTCCCGCAGAAAAACCCATCACGGCGATGCGCTCCGGATCCAGTTTCAGATCGGACGCATGGGACCGGACCCAACGAAGAGCACGCTGCACGTCAGCCAGCTGAGTCGGGTAATGGTGTCCCTGGCTTCCAAGTCGATACTGCAACACAAAGGCCGTGACACCCTGTTCCTGGAACCACTGGGCCGGCTGATGACCTTCATGGTCCTTTGCCAGGCCACCGTAGCCGCCACCCGGGCATATCACGACGGCAGCGCCGGTATGATTTTTGCCTTCAGCCTTGTAGACTGTCATTCTCGGTGAGCCAGTTTCTGCATCAACCGGCTTGGCATAGGGAACTTTTCCTTCAGGCCAGAGAGGCTGAATCTCCTGCGAGAAACCGACTGAGCTAAGAACAGATACGGCGACTAGTGAGCCAGCGATTTTCATACTCCCAGATTCGATTTCAACTCATCCAACTCAGCCCGCAGGCCGGAGACTTCTTCTCTCAGTGATTGAATTTCCTCCTCCATCTCTTCGCGCCAGTTCGGAGCCGCCGCGACCGTTGATGAAGGGGCACTCAATTCCACCGCATCAGGGGTGCTGGCCTCACCACCACAAAGCAAATGCATGTAGGTGGCGACGCGACGTCCACCACCAGCAGGCACCAGTTTGACCAGCGGATCCGGCTCATAGTGAATCATTTCGTCGAGGACTTCCTGCACCTTGTCCACATCAACAAAGGGGTGAGGACGTTCCGTCCGTTGACGAAGTTCGCCCGCTGTTTGCTGTCCGCGTAAGAACAACACGCAAAGCAATGCTTGCTGCCCTTTCGTCAGGTAGGGAAACTTGTTCTCCAGCGTGTGCTTGCACTTGGGCACTCGCGCTCCGGCCTGGTGAACGAGAATGGAGAGCTTTTTATATCGAAGCCCCTCCATCGCCTCCTCCACTTCATCGGTCCCGAGGTCAGTCACCGGTTCCCGATTGCTAGACTGGTTACAGGCCGAGTGGAGGCTGTTCAACGTGAGCGGGTATTGATCAGGCGTGGTAGCTTCTTTTTCGAGGAGACATCCCAATACACGGGACTCTTCAAACGTCAGTTGAATGAGACCGGATTCGTTGCCGGTCTCTTTTTCGGGGGTTTCGTCTGTCATCAGGAGGTGAAACTATTCGATAAACTTACCGGGATTGAGAATCCCGTTCGGATCAAGGGTTGCTTTCAACTCACGGTGAATCTTTGCCGACACCGGAGACACCGCCTCTTTAAACCAGCGCTTCTTAGCCAGACCAACGCCGTGTTCTCCGGTGATCTGGCCGTTATTTTCAATGATCCACTTGAAGAGGATGTCGAGAGCCGCATCCGCTTTCTCGCGAGCGGCCTCGTCAACATCATAGTCTTTCACCATGAGATTGGTGTGAATATTCCCGTCGCCGGCGTGACCAAAGCAGGCAACCGGAATACCGGTTTGCTCTTCAAGACTGCGAGCAAACTTAACCAGGTCAACGAGCTTGGATCGGGGCACAACGATATCTTCGTTCAACTTGATCAATCCAGTATCGCGAAGGGAATAAGAGAACTCACGACGCAACTTCCAGATGCCCTCACACGATTCTTTGTCGCGCGCTTCTTCCACCGAGTTGGCGCCCAGCGACTCGATCAATTCACGAAGATGAGCCAGATCGTTGAGAACAGAATCCTGGCGCCCATCGAGCTCGACTATAAGATGAGCGTCACCATCGGGCAGCATCTCGGGCCCAAGACGACTGCGGGCAGCCTTTAACGTGAACCCATCGGTAATCTCCAGCCCGGAGGGCTGCCATCCGGAGTCGAGAATCGTCTGCACCGCAATCGCTGCCGTTTCGAACTCCGGAAAAGTTGCCGTCAGCATCGCTCGCGCTTCGGGATGAGGAATCAACCGCAAGGTGGCCTTCGTGACCACTCCGAGGAGACCTTCGGAACCGACAAACATGCCGATGAGATCAAAGCCGGTTTTGTTTTTGTGACAACGCCCACCCGTCTCGAGAATTTGCCCACTCGGCAACACCACCTCCAGGCCGAGAATATAATGACGCGTCACGCCGTACTTCACACATCTCGGACCACCCGCATTGGTGGCGATCGTTCCGCCCACGGAGCACTCCTTCAAACTGGCCGGGTCCGGCGGGTAATACCAGCCCTTCTCGCGAACCGTTTCCTGGAGATCATCCAGAATGACGCCGGGCTCTACCACAGCAACGCCATCCGCGGTGTTCACTTCGATGATTCGATCCATCTTGCGAACCGAAAGGAGAATGCCACCCTTCACAGGAACACATCCCCCGACGTAGCCCACACCGGCACCACGAGTCGTCACCGGGATGTTGTTTTCGTTGGCATACTTTAAAGTAGCCACCACATCATCGCGATTCAACGCCTGCACCACCACTTCCGGCATAGCCGAAGCGTGCCAACGGTCCCCACCAAACTCTTCGCGCGTTGAACCGGCGACTGAGATCCGCTCAGGGTCCAGCACTGCCTCAAGCCCTGCCAACCACTCCGGCTCTTCTACTTCTCGATCAATGTCGTTAACCACTCCCATGTCCTTGGAAGAAAAACGATAGCGCCGACTACGCTCGCTGCAACCGCAGCTATCATGACCCCTGCCGCAGCAGCATCCTTGGCACGCCCTACTCCTCGATCCATCTCCGGATGAACGGCATCAGCAAGATACTCGAGAGACGTATTCAACACCTCGGCAACAATCACCAGGGCCGAACAGATAATTACCGCGAGCCATTCCACGGCAGAAATTTTGAAAAACCATCCTAACAGGACAGCCAGAAAGAACATGCCCAGATGAATTCGAAAGTTCCATTCTGTCTTTAACACCCAGTAAAGACCTCGGAATGCATCAGTAAAACATCGCTTAAGTTGAAAGTGTCCTGAAGTCTCTTTCATAAAAAAACCTTGGCGTTATCAATAAATGAGGTAAATCTTTAACAACTCTTGATTATTCATTCCGAAGAGCATGGCTAAGAAAGCAGCAAAAAAGAAATCCCCAAGGCGTCCCAGCCCTAAGAAGATTGCTTTCGTTGGAGTTGGTCGCATGGGAGCTAACATGGCTCGTCACCTGAACGACCTCAACTACAACATCACTGCGGTTTACGATGTGAATCGCAGTGCTGCGAAAGATCTCGCCGAAGAGATCAACGCTACAGCTTACACGAAGCTTGCCGATGTCACCGCTGCCGCCGACATCATCTTCACGGTCGTTACTAACGATGCCGCGATGAAGAAAATCTTCCTCGGCAAGAAAGACAGTCTGCTTACCGCGGCAGCCGGCAAAACATTTATCAACTGCGCAACGCTGAGCCCGGATATTCAAAAGGCGATCTCGACCGCAGCAAAACGTCGCAAGGCATCCTGCATTGAAGCGTGCATGGCGAGCAGCATCAGCCATGCGCGCGCTGGCCAACTCTACCTGATGATTGGCGCGGACGATGACGTCTATAAGAGAAACAAAAGGCTTCTCGAAAACCTCAGCGTTAACCTTCGCCACATCGGCAAGGTTGGAAAAGCGGCTGAAGTAAAGGCCCTCGTCAACATGGTGATGAACATCAACACTGCGGGCCTCGCCGAAGGTCTTGGCCTCGCCAAGGCGCTTGGCCACGACCTCAATATGATTTGCGAAGTCTTCTCGCAGACCGGAGCGAACTCACGCGTTCTGGAAACTGACGCCGAAGACATGATCGACCGCGACCACGAATGCTGGTTCTCGGCCGAACACGCTGCCAAGGACTCCGGCATTGCCGGCGGACTAGCAAAAGCCAAAAAAATCAACCTCCCTCTCAATGCGGCGACCAAGAGTCAATACGATCGCATGGTAGAGTTAGGCATTGGCGACCTGGACAAGTCTGGCGTTGCTGAACTCACTTTTCCGGGTCGAACCGGAAATAAGAAAAAGACAAGAGCGAGAAAGAAGAAGTGACATTCGTGAAGAAAGTCTCCATTATTCATCAAGCCGTAAGTCATTAGGATCCCGCGCCCATGAAGAAAGCAGCAACAAAAAAGAAAACCGTTAGGAAAGCGGCCAAGAAAAAGGCAGCACCTAAGAAAAAAGCAGCACCTCGCAAGAAGGTAGCCAAGAAAAAGGCAGCACCTAAAAAGAAAGCCGCCAAGAAAAAGGCAGCTCCTCGCAAAAAGGTCGCCAAGAAAAAAGTAGCTAAGAAGAAGGCTGCGCCGAAGAAAAAGGCCGCCAAAAAGAAAGCTGCTAAGAAAAAAGTAGCGAAGAAAAAGGCAGCTAAAAAGAAGGCCGCTCCTAAGAAGAAGGCAGCCAAGAAAAAAGCCGCTAAGAAGGTCGTGAAGAAAAAAGCGGCTAAGAAGAAGGTAGCTAAAAAGAAAGCAGCCAAGAAAAAGGCAGCTAGAAGGAAGAAGTAATTCTCCTGCTAGCGCTAAATGATCCTTTTAAATGAGCGTGCTTCGGCACGCTCATTTTTTTTGCATACTTTCCATCATCTTGACCATCGCTTCGCGACGCTCATCAGATGACAGGTTGGGATTCTTCTGACGCAGCTCCATCATCTTCTGGAACATTTGCGAGCGCTGCTGGTCAGAAAGTTGCATCATCTTCTCCCTCATCTCAGGAGAACTCCGGCTATCACCTTTGCCCCCCTTGCCTCCTTTACCCCCCTTACCAAAACCACCTCCAGGTCCGGCGGGTTGACCGGCTTCCATGACGCCACCGCCCGGACGGGCTTCTCCCGGCTTGAGCGCCCACTCTGAATAGCGAACGGTAACCACTTCGCCACCGTCGACGGACACCTTGGCTGAAACTTTCTCAAGATCCTCGTCCTTCTTGAGTTCAACCATCTTCCATCCCTGGGCATTGAGTTGGCTCGAAACAACAAACGTCTCCTTCGTCTCCTTATCCAGGAGAGTCGCAACCTGATCCTGGTCCACCGTCGCAATGCCGGTCAAAATCAGGGAATCGCTCAGGTTAATCGACCTGGAGAAAGGAGACTGAGAGGTCAGCGCACCGAAATCTCCGGTCTCAACCGGTCTTGGCACATACGACCCGTTCTCTGCCGTCAGTAGAGTCACACTACCGAGAAGAAGAAGGATCAAGCTGCAGGTGCTTTGCCTCATTTGCTTTGTTAAACACCACGCCTCCGTGTTGGTTTTGCCGAATCCGCGGCCGAATCCGCCTACCGTCCAAATTTCCGGAACTGATTCGGGACAAATTCAAGATCGCTGGCTTCCTTGACAGCCAGGCCGATCTGAAAGTCCATCACCTCCTGAGGAATGGGGTTCTGGTATTCGTCGAGGCAGTCCTTCAACGCCTCGAGCGCCCCCACCCCCTTGGTTTTGACGTGGCGATACATCTTCACCGCAATCGACTCTGCGGCACCCGGAGTCACCAATGAGGGCACCAGTTCAACTAGTTCTTCGGGACAATTATCCGGCAAATCGAGATCGTGCTTTCTGCCGAGCGCACGGATCAGCTGATAACTTTCCTCCGGCTCATGAGCCGGGAACAACGGGATCTTCACATCGACGCGACCGGGGCGCTTCAAGTCCACCTCGATCAAGTCAGGGCGACTGGATGCCAGGATCCAGAGAATCTTGCCCCGGTTCCGCGAGTTACTCATCTCTTTCGCCATCATCGAATAGACACGGCCCGACACTCCGGAATCGCCCGAGCCGGCATCGCGCTTACCGAGTGCCTGATCGGCTTCATCGATGAAGACAATGCAACGTCCCAATGCGTGGAGCAGTCCGAAGATAGCTTCGAGATTGCTTTCTGTGCTGCCAACCCAGCGGTCGCGAAAATTCTTCATCTTCACCACCGGAACGCCGGCTTCACCGGCAAGGCATTCAACCAGATAGGTCTTTCCGGTACCGACTGGACCACAGAGCAGGTAACCCATTGGCATCGCTTCGAGGTCCCCCTGCTTCCACAAGTCGATGTCCTGGCGCATCCATTCCTTGATCCGATCGTGACCATAAACATCATCCAAAGAACGCGTCGGCTCGACAAATTCAATCAAGCCGTTTGAATCGCGCTCCACCAGTGATTTTTTCAAATCGGAGAGATCAGATTGTTCCAGCGGGCGCCCGTCATATTCGCGCATCCGCAGCAGCGACTCCATCGAACTCACGGTCGCCCCGGCCAACCGTTCTGCCGGAACCTGCGGTTGTCCTGTAAAATTGGAAAGTGCCTTCGGGTAAGTCTTTTCGAAGTAGGAAAAGACATCAACGAGCCCTTCGCCACCCGGCATCGGAATTTCGATCTGGGCCGATCTCGAATTCTGCGACAGGAGATGATTCAGGTCGTTGAGATGATCCGACAAAAGGAACACAGCCAGGTTATGCTCCAGGAAGTGACTCTCGCGAGACCATGAGCGTACCACCGAAGCCATCGAGTTCAGTTGGTAGTCACGGGTCTGCTTGGAGATGGGGAAAACCAGTTCTGCTGACTTGATGATGATCCCGATGTGATGATTGCGCCCGGCAATGCTCGAGTCGCCCTCGTCGGGCGCCAGGTTTCTCAGGTTCACACAAAATCTCAGAAAGCGATCGAGATAGGCAATCGCATGCGCCGGATCACTCGGCAGCTCTTCGCCAAAACGCAGCTTCTGGAAAAAATCCTCACCTGATTCGATTCGCAGACCTGTGCCGAGCTCATAGCTCAGGACCAGTTCGAAACGCTTCAGCTGAACTTCGGTGAGGAAGTCCGACATATTCCCGAGCCGCGCCCCCTTCCCCTCTTCATCAATGAGGAGCCGGTCGCTCACGTTGCCGTGCACCACGAACTGGTTCGACGCGCCGGAAAGATAGAGGCTGCGGATTTCATCAGCCCAGTCAGGAGTAGAGTCTGCCATAGTCGTGTCGCGTGCTTGCTTGTGTCAGGATCCGAAAAAATCCGCCTCCCGTCAATCAGCGTCGACGGGTAAACGACTTCACGAATTCCTCGAAGTTCGCGTTGTCTTCAGCTGCCTCGTTCATGACTTCGTCAAGACTGCGGCGTTCCCGCTTGGTTGGGCGCCCCGTTCCCGCTTCGCGAACAGGCTGCACCGTTCGGGCAAGGCGCGCAGCTTCGGCAGCCTTCTCGTATTCTTCCGGCGGAGTCAGGTCGGTCACGTAGTCATCAACCACCTTGGCCCCGATGCGCTTGGAGAGCAGCGCCTTAACCTGAACGGTTCTCGTGAGAACCCCGCGTTTCACCTGGACCTCATCGCCGATACGAACCTGGCGCGAGGCCTTGCAACGGCTTCCATTAACCAGAAGCTGTTCCTTTTTGCAGGCGGCTCCGGCAAGCGCCCTCGTTTTAAAGAGGCGAACCGACCAGGCCCACACATCCACCCGGACACTTTCCTCCTTCGCTGGCTGCTTTTCGTCTTCCACTTTCCAAGCTCTACATTGTCCGGCCAGACCACGTCCAGCAGTTTTCCCCGTAGCGATCAGTTGCCGCCTTCGTCAAAGCTGTTCCCGCTTCCTCAGATTCCATCACCGCCAGCATCGTTGAGCCCGACCCCGACATCAGGGCAGCCTGAACACCCGGTTGCCCCTTGAGCCAGGTCTTCATCCCTCCAAGCACGGGATACTTTTCAAATACCGGACGCTCAAGGTCGTTCACCATGTCACCCCAGGGGCTGCCTTGTGGCTCGTAGGAAAACCCCTCATAGGTGCTCGAGTCCGCGAATTTCTGGTAAGCCCAGCCCGCAGAAATACCGAACGCTGGTTTGATCAGCACAATCGGAGCCGAGGGAACCTCTTCTTCCACCGGCTCCACGATTTCACCCCGACCGCAGCAATCGCAGGCACCCCCATAAAGAAAGAAAGGAATGTCAGAACCGATCGTCGACCCGATCCCGGCTAACTCATCCTCGCTCAATCCAAGCCCGGCCATTTCGTTAATTGCTTCAAGGACCGCGGCAGCATCACTACTGCCACCGCCGAGTCCCGCCCCGGACGGGATCACTTTTTCCAAATCAATACTGACCGCAAAAACCTTTCCGCAATGCTCTTCGAGGGCGCGAACCGCCTTGATCACGAGATTATCCTCACCGGTCGGAAGTGAGGGATCGGAACAGCGAAGCTCCACCGATTCATCCTCCCGCCACTTGAGTCGGAGCCGGTCCGCGAGACTCAAACGGACCATGCGGGTTTCAATTTCGTGAAACCCGTCCTCACGTTTTCCAAGGACGCGAAGCCAGAGATTGGTCTTCGCCGGCGCCACAATTTCGAAAGCGTCGCTCATGTCGGGAAATTCGCTCATGCCTGCCAACCGATAACGGCAAAGAGTCGTCCCGTCTTTCCCTTTTCCACCCGGTAACTATAGTAGCGCTCAGAGTCAGCTGTGGTGCAGGTGCCGCAATCATGGATCTGATCAGCAGGAACACCTTCAGCTTCGCAGCCGGCCACAATCTGCGCGGCAAAATCAATCTCATACATCGGAGGGCGAATGCAGGGCGCGATCTGAACGATCAAATCCGCCGGATCAGAACCATAACGGTCTTTCATCAGGCGAATCGCTTCCGGGGCGATCCCAAGCTCGCTTCCCTTTTTGCCTGAATGAACGAGAGCGCATGCCCGATTGACCGGATCCACGATGAATACCGCTCCGCAGTCTGCGACAAAAACCCCGATGTATTGCCCGGCCGTTCCGGTGGCCAAACCGTCTGTGTCGTGGTGAAAGGTATCAAGCGCTCCGTCGACCGGATCACAGCTTGCCACTGTCTTTCCATGGACCTGCCCTCCCGTAGCGAGGTGCCCACGATCAACCCCCAGTTCCGCCAACTGAGCGACATGATGGTCCTCCAGCCGCTCGAGGGCAGTGTCCCGATCCGTCACCACATCGATGTCCGGGTGTTTCAGGATGAAGCCATGAACCAACCCGTCGATCGCCTCCAGCGCCGGGAACGTTTCAATAAAGCGATGATCAGCCATTTTCCTAAGACCCAACAGGGTTCGGTCGGAGAGTCAACCCTGTTAGACTGACATTTCGGTATCTCACCCCCGTTTGCGGGTCAATCGAGATCGGGCGGCTGCTTCACATTAACCTTGGCTGTTCCCGTAATGAGCCTTGCCCCACGATCGGTAAAAAGATAAGTCCACGCCCAACTCATTCCTACCGCCACCTTACTTCGAAAGTCGATCAGGAATACGATGTGCACCAGTGCCCATGCCAACCAGGCGAGGTAACCGCCGAACTGGAACCCTCCGACGTCGGCCACTGCCCGATGCTTTCCGATCGTAGCCATGTTGCCCTTGTCGAAATATGAGAAGGGCTTCCGAACCGGCTCTTCATTGCCGCGAGCCAGCGCAGCCACTTCTTCACGGATCAATTTGCCGACATACTCTCCTCCTTGCATGGCCCCTTGCGCCACACCCGGCACCAGCTTTTCCGTCTTGGGGTCGGTTGCGGCGGCTTGGTCACCGATCACGAAGACGTTGGGATGGCCCGGCACCGACAAATCTTCCTCGACGATGACTCTCCCTGCACGATCCAACTCCACTCCAAGCGTCTCTCCAATGGGCGATGCTTTGACTCCTGCCGCCCACAATACATTCCGGGCTGGGTAAAAAGTGTCCCCACAGGAAACACCTTCAGGAGTCACATCCGTCACCATCTGGTTCAACAGCACTTCCACGCCCAGTTCTTCCAACTGGCGCAACGCTGATTCAGAACTCTTTTCCGGAAACGCCCCCAAGACTCTCGGGGCGGCCTCAATCAAAATGACGCGTGCCGTCGTCGTGTCCACATGCCTGAAATCCTTAGGGATCGTTTGCCCTGCGATTTCCGCCATGGCTCCGGCCAACTCACAACCGGTGGGCCCGGCGCCGATCACCACAAATGTCAGACAAGCCTCCCGGGCTTCGGGATCGGTCTCCATCTCGGCTGACTCAAACGCGAGCAGCACCTGCTTCCGGATCTTGGTTGCATCGGAAATCTTCTTCAGGCCGGGAGCGGTCTCACTCCATTGATCATTACCAAAGTACGAGTGCGTTGCCCCGGCGGCCATGACGAGATAATCGTAGCGGATCTTCTGGTCTTCCGTGACGATCAGCTGATTCTCGAGATCCGCAGAGACCACCTCGCCCATGAGGACAGAGATATTCTTCTGGCTCCGGAAGATTCGCCGAATCGGTGCCGCAATATCAGATGGATTCAATGCCGCGGTCGCCACCTGGTAAAGCAACGGTTGGAACAGGTGATAGTTTCTGCGATCAATCAGCGCAATATCCACATCGGACCGACGCAGTGGCTTCGCTGCGGCGACCCCCCCGAATCCACCGCCCACAATGACGACACGTTTCTTAATTTCTTCCATGAACGGCGCACCCTATTCCAAGGGTGCAATTCTGTCATTCGGTTGGCTGCGAACAAAGGACCGTCATTGTTCTCCCACCACAACAATCGATACGCTTCATCTAACCCGGAGGTGATCGTCTGGAATCGCATTCCTATTCGGGATTGCAAGATTTCATCGCTCTACTGCTGGAATCCCCGCCAGATTCCGCTACCTTCCCGCCCCTTTCATGCTGGCGGTCGACAAAGTCTCTATCGAATACGGAGCCCGCGCTCTCTTCAAGGATCTGTCCTTCACGATCCGGGCGAAGGAGCGCTGGTCGCTTGCGGGTCCCAACGGAGCCGGAAAGTCGACCCTGATGAAAATCATCGCCGGGATCGAAGAAGCCGATACCGGCCGAATCATCAAGGCCAAGCAGACCACGATCGGCTACCTCCCCCAGGAAGGCGTCAAACATGAGGGCACGACCGTCTTCTCGGAAGCCGAGAAAGCCTTCGACGACGTCAAGCAGCTCCAGGAGCAACTCAAGGAAGTCGAAGCTGAACTCGAAACCGCTGATCCCGAGAGCGAAGCCTACGGCGATCTACTCGAGGTGTTCGGCGACGTACAGTTGCGCCTCGATCACCACGATGTCAGCAAGATGAAGCCGCGCATCGAAACGGTGTTGAGCGGCCTCGGNTTNAANCNNAGCGANTTCGANNGNGAGACCNGNGANTTCAGTGGCGGNTGGCAGATGCGNATCGCCATGGCCAAACTGCTTTTGCAGGAGCCGTCGGTCCTCCTCCTCGACGAACCCACCAACCACCTCGACATCGANACNGTNCANTGGNTNGANCAATGGCTGCGAAACTACGGCGGCGCCATCATTCTGATTTCCCACGACCGCTCCATGCTCGACAACCTGACCAACCGCACTCTCGCGTTCGAGCCGGGCGGTCGAGTCGAGCAATACTCGGGCAACTATTCCTTCTTCCTTCGCGAACGGGATGCCCGGCAGGAGCAGGCTCAACGCGCTTTCAAAAACCAGCAGCGTGAGATCGAGAAAACGGAGAAGCTGATCAACCGCTTCCGGGCCAAGGCAACGAAGGCCAAGATGGTGCAGTCGCGCATCAAACAGCTCGACAAGATGGAGCGCATCGAGCTCGAAGAGGAAGGCGTGGCGATGGACTTCCGCTTTCCCCAACCCGAGCGAAGCGGCCAAACCGTGGTCAAACTTGAGGGCGCCTGCAAACACTACGGAGACAACAAGGTCATCGACGGGCTCGACTTTGCGATTGAGCGAGGAGACAAGATCGCGATTGTCGGCGTGAACGGTGCCGGCAAGTCCACCTTCTCCCGCCTCATCGCAGGAGATGAAGAGGCCACTTCCGGCACCCGAACCGAGGGACACAAAGTTGGTATTGCTTACTTCTCCCAGACGCACGCTGACGAGCTCGACCCCACCAAGACAGTCCTCGAAACGATGGAGGGCAGCGTCACCAATGAAGCCGCCGGCAACCTGCGCACCCTGCTCGGGGCCTTTCTCTTTCGGGGCGACGATGTCTTCAAATCCGTCAGCGTGCTTTCAGGCGGAGAACGCGGTCGTCTCGCCCTTGCCCGCATGCTGTTGCAGCCGGCCAATTTCCTCATTCTCGATGAGCCGACCAACCACCTCGACCTCCAGTCGCAAGAGGTCCTGCAGAAAGCCCTGATCGACTACACCGGGGCCTACGTCATCGTCTCGCACAACCGTGCCTTCCTCGACCCCATCGTGACCAAGGTGCTGGAGTTCATTCCGAATCAGCCTCCGAAGGTCTACTACGGAAACGTCAGCGACTACATCGAGAAGAAACAGGCCGACCTCGAAGCGGCCAAAGGGAAAGGTGCTGGAGTGACATCCAAAACCGCCAGCGCTTCGGCGGCCACTCCTTCCGGCGCCAATCGAAAAGAGCAACGGCGCCTCGAAGCCAAAGCCCGCGAAGCCAAGGCGGCGAAGCTCAAGCCGCTGAAGGCCGAATTCGAACAAGTCGAAACCAACATCGGCAATCTCGAGCAGGAGAAAGCCGAACTCACTGCGAAGCTGGTCGATCCCGAGTTCTTCAAAAAGGGCGAAGAGGCGACCGAAGCGACCAAGCGTTTTTCAGAGGTGGAAGGCGAACTCGAAACTCTCTTCACCAAGTGGAGTGAGCTGAGCGAAGAGATTGAGGCAATCGAACAGGCCTAGGTGGCGCAACCCCTCCATTTGGGGCCTTGCTCTCATCAGACGATCCCGCTTAAATCACGGCATGGGAAAAGCCCTTCTTCTCCCCATTTCCACTCTAGCATTGCTGCTAGGATCACCGTCCAATCTCACAGCCCAGTCTCCTCCTCCCGGCGTTCCCGCCACTGCGAAACACTTCGATGGGCACTGGTTTGAGGCGGTGAACTTTGCAGACCTGACCGGTGTGGAAGAAAGACTGAGCTGGAATGACGCCCAAGAACTGGCCCAGCGTCGCGGGGGGAACCTCGCCAGCATCAACACCAACGAAAAACGCGAGTTTGTGCGTTCCATGCTTCTGCCCTGGCCTGAAAGCGACTTCTGGATGGGCATCTTCTTCGACGGAAGCGAATGGTGGTGCGTGAATGGCGAGCCATACAAGCGCGACAAGCCGGACGACCGCAACATGCTGAGACGCCTCTACATCGCCAGCCTGAAACACCGGCGAGAGATCGGCGGCCGTTTCGACGACGACCCCCTGAGAGGGGCCATCATCGAATACACCCCTGGAGCAGCGGCACCCAAGCTTCCTCCACCTCACTGGTCTTCCCCTGAGTTCAAAATCACCGAGGCCGCGCGACCTCCCGGGATTCCCGAGACTGCCGTTCACTTCAACGGCCATTGGTATGAAGTGCTGACCCACCAAGAAGACGATCCAGAATTAGAAGGCAAACCGTGGGACAAAGCCCACGACTATTGCGTTGAGAAAGGCGGCCACCTAGCCTGCCTCAACACCGCTGATGAACGCCTTTTCGTCCTCCACCTGTTAAAAGACTATACGAAAGAAAACTTCTGGATCGGAGGCTATCGTGCCCGATCCAGCTGGCGATGGATTGATGGCACTCAGTTAACTCGTGATGGAGCCCCTGTGGGGACCGGGAGGGAAACGACCAGACGAGTCGCGATCATGGCGGATGGTCAAAAACGGTTTTTCACAGGAGACCGGAACCTGCACGACCAGACACACGGTCTGGTGATCGAATACACGCCCGGGGAAACCGTGGAGTTCTCTCTCCCACAAGATTCGTCTGCACCTCCCCCGTCTTCGACCTCCTCCAGCAACAGTGCCCCCTCCTTCTCCAATGCCGCAACGACCGGCAGCGAGTTTGCCAAGCCCATCGAATTGAAGGCGAACCAAGCCAAGGTTAACGGCCTGCTCGTGATGGACACAGGCGCTGGTGAGGCTGGCAGCGCTTCGACCATGTCCATGATCGCCTTGCCCGACGATCCTTCCAAACCCGCCATGCTCCAATTCAACCAGGAAGTAGGCCCCTCCATGCAGACAGCCCTCGGCGAAGTCGTCAAATTCATCGAGCTGCAACACGACGGGTGGCCTCGTGGGCGCAAGATGGAGATTTCCTTCGAGAACAAGTATAACCCGAAGGACGGCCCTTCTGCCGCAGTTGCCTGCGCGTTGCTGCTGGAGTCACTCATCATAGGTGAGGCACTGGATCCGGGTTTTGCCGTCACCGGCGACATGAACGCAGATGGTTCGGTGCAACCCATCGGTGGTGTTGAGGCGAAGATCCGCGGAGCGACCAAGGACGATTGCACCCATATTGCGATTCCGAAAAACAACATCACCGCTCTCTATGACACGGTCTTGATGGATGGCATTGCCCCGATCATGAAGATTCAGGCATTCTCCATTGCCACCTTCGAGGAAGCGCTCGCCCTCGCCCGTTCCGAAAAGCCACTATCAGTTGAAGTGGCTCTCAACGAATTCTCCGCTATCCAGGATCTCTACCGCAAAAATCCGAGCGGCTTCGCGCAGACGATTCGCCATCCCCAGGTGGTCGAAAAACTCACCAAGGTCATCGAAGCCTCACCAAACCATATCTCGGCCTCCCTTCTCCTCGCCTATGCCACAGGCCAAGGCCCTAAGTCACTTTCGCTTCATGGCTCCTTTTCGTTTATCGATGAGAACGCCTATCAGATCGTGGGAGTGATCAAGGACGGAGAAGTCGATGAACTTGGAGACTTTGAACAGGATCAAGTCGCGGATGCGGTTGCTCTGCTGCGACGCAACAAGCTCAAGCTGGACAAGCGAACCTGGCACTGGGCAGACAGCCTGATGCGTTGGGGCGAACAGATGCGGGAATATCAGACCAACCGCCCCAAGGCGATCAACAATCTGAACAAACTCATCGACTCGATCAACGCCGCCGGCCGCGAAGCTCGCGAGCAACGGGAACAGCTTCTCGAAGACCCCGAGATCATGGAAGAACTACTGGAGTGACCATCAGACAAATCCGACACACGCTTGTTTCCGACGAGTCATCCCTGTAATCTCAGGACATGAGCCATCGCTTTCTTTCTCTGCTGCTTCCGACGGTTCTACCAGTTTTCGCCGCTCCGCTTCACGCCGATGACTGGCATCAAGACGATGAAACCTTTGATCCGGAAGTCCCCTGGGTCGTGATTGACAACGCTTCCCGCCTTGGAGATCCAACGCCATTCTTCAAAGATGGAAATGGCACCCGCTCGTTCACGGTTATCGAAGCCAAGGCCGACGGCAACGGTGGCGCGACCGTGAACTTCTCTCTGATCGTCCCGTTTGTCCCCGGCGAATCCGCTGTCCCTGAAGGCGGCGCGCTCTTCATGAACATCGAGCAAACCGAGCGGCTGATTGGGATGCTCAAGGATGCGATTGCTGCGCCAAACGATGCTCGCGAAGTCGGCAAAGTCTTTGAAGACGATTATTACCAACAATACACGATCGTCGTCGAACCAAACGAAAAGGGGCCGCTCGTCTTGAAACACGAGATGAACGATACCAACGCCCATTTCCGTTTCGACATCTCACCGGCCAAGAAACTAATCGATACACTGGAGCATCGGTTAGAAGAGGCGAAACAGATCGTGAAGGGTGAAAACTGAGGACCCAGGGACAACTGGGAAGCGCTTACCGAAAGATAGGTAACTTCCGCAGCAGAACCCACGAACTCGCGTTGACACTGCTTGCCCCCACCGCTCTGATAGAGTCATGGCGGAAACTCCCAACCGACTCTTTCTCCTCGATGGCATGGCGCTCGTTTACCGGGCCCATTTCGCGTTGATCCGCAGCCCCATCTACACCTCTCAGAAGGTCAACACTTCCGCCCTCTACGGCTTCACGATCAACCTGCTCGACTTGCTCGAGAATCAGTCGCCGACGCACCTGGCTGTCGCCTTTGACACTTCCGACCCAACGCCTCGCCACAAGATCTACCCGGAATACAAAGCCAATCGCGACGCGATGCCGGAAGACCTCGCCGCCCAACTGCCCCATGTGAAGCGACTCATTGAAGCCTTCAACATCCCGGTGATCGAGTGCCCCGGCTGGGAGGCCGACGACATCATTGGCACACTGGCCCGCCAGGCGGACGCCGAAGGAGCCTATGAAACCTACATGGTGACACCAGACAAAGACTTCGCCCAGCTTGTCACCGACACCACTCGTATCTACAAGCCAGGGCGCCAGGGCTCGGCTCCCGAAATTCTCGACCGGGCTGCCATCTGCGAAAACTGGCAGGTGGAGGACCCACTCCAGACGATCGACATACTCGGGCTCTGGGGCGACGCCTCCGACAATATCCCCGGCGTCCCCGGGATCGGCGAAAAGACCGCCAAGAAGCTCGTAGCCCAGTTCGGCAGCATGGAAACCCTGCTCGAGAGCACGGACCAGCTCAAGGGCAAGCAGAAGGAAAACGTTGAGAACAACAAGGAGCAGGCGCTGCTCTCGAAGAAGCTCGTCACGATCATGACCGATGCCCCGGTCGAAGTCGGCTTTGACGAAATCAAGCTCAGCGAACGCAACGACGAGGTTCTGAAGTCACTCTTTGTGGAGTTTGAGTTCAACTCCATCGGGAAGCGACTTTTTGGCGACGATTTCCAAGCCGGACGAGGCCACAGCATGGCGGACGATGCCGGAGGTCTCGCTCCCAAGCTGACCACCATCGACGACCACCAGAAAGACTATCTCTATCTTCGAAGCGACAACGCCAAGGGCCGGGACGACCTCATTCAAACCCTTAGCGGAAAGAAATCCTTCTGCTTTGACCTCGAGACCGACTCTCTCGACGAAAAGACTGCCAACATTATCGGCATCGCCTTTTCCTGGGAAAAGGACCAGGGCGCCTACGTGGAAGTTCCCGTCGGCGATCAGGGCAAGCCTATCATCGAAGCCTTTCGCTCATTGCTCGAGGGAAGTGCCGAAAAGATCGGCCACAATCTCAAGTTCGATATCGGCGTGTTGCAATGGCAGGGTCTCTCCGTCGCCACCCCGATCTTTGATACGATGTTGGCGCACACGCTGATCGAACCCGATCACCGTCACAAGATGGACTACCTGTCCGAGTCCCTGCTCGGGTACACCCCCATTTCCTATGACTCGGTCTTTGGCAAAGATGAGGAAAAGAGCGGGCAGATGAATCTTTTTGACGAAGCCGAAATGGCCGGAGAGGAAACGGGAGGCCC
>JABSSQ010000200.1 GCA_013213905.1 Verrucomicrobiales bacterium
AAATCACACGGTTTCCGAGAAATATCGAAAGGTGATGATCACACAGGACGACAAGCTCAAGGCCGAGAATTCTCCCATGCCCGGATTCAATGACATCCTCAGCGTCTCCGATCTGATTCACTTGACCACTTTCCTCGACAGCCTGAACTGATCCATCACCCCAAGCCCCCACTCAACATGACTAATCGGCGTTCATTCCTAAGAAACTCCGTCCTCTCCGGAGCAGCCCTTGCCACCTCCTCCCCACTCATTTCGCAAGCGGCCAAGGCGGAAGCTCCCGCCCCGACAGAGACGCTGGTCAAAACGCTCTACGATTCGTTGAATGATGCTCAGCGTGAAGCGCTGGTCTTCCCTTTCAACCACGGCCTTCGCACCAAGATCTCAAACAACTGGCACATCACGGAGCAGCGGATTGACAACTTCCTCGACGATGACCAGAACGCGATGGTCCACGAAATCTTTCTCAAAGCTCACAGCGAGGAATACGCCGATCAGGTCATTGGCCAGGTTAAGCACGATAGTGGCAAGCGTGGCTTCGGAGACAGTTCGATTGCGATTTTTGGCGAACCCGACACCGGTGAATTCCAGTTTGTTCTGACCGGACGTCACTGCACTCGTCGCGTCGACGGAGACTCGGTTAAAGGCAAAGCCTTCGGAGGCCCCATCTTCTACGGTCACGCTGCCGAATCGTTCAACGAGGGACCGGAGCACAAAGGAAACGCTTACTGGTACAAGGCCAAAAGCGCGAACCAGGTTTACCAGATGCTCGACGGCAAACAACGGGAAGCTGCCCTTCTTTCAAAATCACCGGGCGACAATTCCTCTACGATTCGCCTCAAGAAAAACCCCGAAAACCTTCCCGGACTCTCTGTCTCAGACATGACTTCCGATCAGGTCGACGGGGTTAAGAAAGTTCTCGAAGATCTGCTCATGCCCTTTCGGGAAGAGGATCGGGCCGAATCGATAAAACTCATCGAAAAAGCAGGATTTGATGACCTGCATCTTTCCTTTTACAATGATGCGGACATTGGCAACGACGAGGTCTGGGACAACTGGAAACTCGAAGGACCGCACATGGTCTAGTACTTTCGGGGCGCCCCTCACGTCCCTACCTGGGTCCACATCGCTGATCCGGACGCACCCCGGGATCCCAGATAATTTCCCCGTCTGGGTATTTGCAAAACCGTATCTCCATGGGAACATGGCCCGTCAGGTCTAGGTGTCCTGACGCGTCTAATTTCCCGTGCCATGAGTGACTTTGAATACCACAAGCCTTTCCCCCTTGGACCCGACAAGACGGGTTACCGTCACATCACCTCCGACGGAGTCGAAGTGATCGAGTTTGAGGGAAAAGAGATCCTCAAGGTATCCTCTGAAGCTCTCACCCGCCTGGCCAATGAAGCGATGAAGGATCTCTCCTTCATGCTCCGTACGGAACACCTTAAGCAGGTCGCCTCTATTCTCGATGACGAAGAAGCCACCGACAACGACCGCATGGTTGCCCTGACTCTGCTGCGCAATGCCGAGATTGCCGCCCGCGGCATTCTCCCCATGTGCCAGGACACCGGCACGGCAATCGTCATGGGCAAGAAGGGGCAGAATGTCTGGACTGGTGGCGGAGACGAAGCCGCACTCGCCACAGGAGTCTGGAAAACCTACGACGAGGAAAACCTGCGCTACTCGCAGATGACGCCTCTCACACTTTTCGACGAAAAGAACACCCGCAACAACCTCCCCGCCCAGATCGATCTCTACGCGACTGACGGAGAGGAGTATCACTTCCAGTTCATGGCGAAGGGCGGAGGCTCGGCCAACAAGACCTTTCTCTACCAGGAGACCAAGGCGCTGCTTGAGGAAAAGCGCTTCGTCGACTGGGCCGTCGCCAAGATGGCCACGCTTGGAACCTCCGCCTGCCCTCCCTACCACATGGCTTTTGTCGTTGGGGGCACCAGCGCTGAGGCCACTCTCAAAGCAGTCAAACTTGCCTCGACCCGCTACTACGATGAGCTTCCAGAAACTGGCGGCGAATTTGGCCAGGCGTTTCGCGACCGCGAGATGGAAGAGAAGCTTCTCAAGAACGCTCGCGCCGTCGGCATTGGAGCCCAGTTCGGCGGCAAGTATTTCGCCCTCGACGTTCGCGTCATCCGTCTGCCCCGCCATGGTGCCAGTTGCCCCGTTGGACTTGGCGTAAGCTGTTCTGCCGATCGGCAGGCAAAGGCAAAGATCACTCGCGAAGGACTCTTCGTCGAGCAGCTCGAGACCAATCCCGGACAATACATTCCTGAGAAGTGGCGTGACCATCAGTTCCATGGCGTCCCCGTCGACTTAAACGAGGGCATGGAGGAGACACTCAAGACCCTCTCCAAGTATCCTGTCACAACCGCCCTTGAGCTCACCGGAACGATTATCGTGGCTCGCGACATCGCCCACGCCAAACTGCGTGAAATGCTGGAGAGCGGAAAAGAGCTCCCCCAGTACTTTAAGGACTATCCCGTTTACTACGCCGGCCCGGCCAAGAAGCCTGAAGGCATGGCCAGCGGATCATTCGGACCGACTACAGCCGGCCGGATGGATCCCTACGTCAGTCTCTTCCAGTCCCACGGCGCGTCCATGGTCATGATCGCCAAGGGCAACCGCAGCCAGCAGGTGACTGATTCGTGCAAAGAACACGGCGGTTTCTACCTCGGCTCCATTGGCGGCCCCGCCGCCATCCTCGCCCAGAATCACATCAAGAAGGTCGAAGTGCTCGACTTCCCGGAACTCGGCATGGAAGCGGTCTGGAAAATCGATGTGGAAAACTTCCCCGCTTTCATTCTCGTCGACGACAAGGGAAATGATTTCTTTGAGACGATCAATCCCTGCCCCGTCAGCTGAACTCGTCGCAACGGTTCTCTATTCCCATGCAAACTGAGATTCGCCTCGAGCAACCCGGACGCTTCGACACTTATACCGCAGATGTTCCCGATCCGAACGCGGGGTCGGCGCGCATCAGGATCCGACGTATCGGTGTATGCGGCACAGACATTCACGCCTTTCACGGCAGGCAGCCCTTCTTTGAATACCCCCGGATTCTCGGACACGAGCTGGCTGCAGAAATCGTTTCTCTGAACGGCGCATCCGACCTCAAGGTCGGAGACATCGTCACGGTGGAACCCTACCTGAACGACCCGACTTCCCCGGCTTCGCAGAAGGGAAAACCCAACTGCTGCGAATCTCTCCAGGTCCTCGGAGTGCATACCGACGGCGGGATGCGGCCCGAGATCAATTTACCCATTAACAAGCTGCACAAAGCGGGCTCGGCTACGGTGGATCAACTCGCGCTCGTTGAAATGCTCTGCATCGGCTGTCACGCCGTGAATCGATCACTCGCTTCCGAGGCCGACAACGCGCTTATCCTCGGGACCGGCCCCATCGGGCTGAGCACCTTATCATTTCTTCAAACCCGCACCAGGAACGTCGCCGTGGCAGACCTCGATAACGCCCGTCTGCAGTTCTGCCGCGAAGCTTTTGGAGTTCAGCACACGCTCAAGGTGGAACCCGGCAAGAGTCTCGAAAACGATCTTCGCGAAGCTTTTGGCGGAAACCTCCCCGACGTTATCCTCGATGCCACTGGCAATCGAGGCTCAATGCTATCCACCTTCGATCTCGCGGCACACGGTGGCCGCATTGTTTTTGTCGGCCTTTTCCAGGGCGAAGCCGAGTTCAATGATCCCAATTTCCACAAGCGGGAGTTGACGCTCATGGCCAGCCGCAATGCGGTTCCGGCCGAGTTCACCCAAGTGATCAACGCGATGGAGTCCGGGCTCATCAACACCGATCCGTGGATCACCCACCGACTCGACCTCGCCGATGTCCCTGGTCGTTTCGAATCCGTGATCAACGACCCCTCGCTCCGCAAAGCGGTCATTCATCTTGATGACTGAGGAGCACGTCCACCGTTCTTAACGCCGCGAAAACGCTGGGTAAATACCGTTGCGAAACTGTCGGCTTTCCTCTACAACCCGCTCCATGAACCGCTTCGCTGCCCTCTCGTTACTCACCCTTTCCCTCTTTGCCACCGAGGCAATGGCGGAACTTCGCCTGCCATCGCTTTTCGGGCACCACATGGTCCTGCAGCGTGACCAGGAGAATCCCGTATGGGGATGGGCTGATCACGGTGCTGATGTTTCCGTCACCTTCGGAGGCCACACTCTCCAGACAAAAGCCAATGAAGAGGGTAAGTGGATGCTGAAACTGAAGCCGATGAAGGGCTCAAGCCATGCGCTCAACATGACGGTCAAGAGCGGCGACGAATCGCTCACCCTCTCCAACATCGTTATTGGTGAAGTCTGGGTCTGCTCCGGCCAATCGAACATGCAGTGGGCTCTGAGCCAGGTCTACGATCCTGATCTCGAGATCATGTCCGCCAACTATCCTAACATTCGAATTATCTCAGTCCCCCAGGTTGGAACGCAGGATAACCAGGATGACTTCGATGGCCAGTGGGATATCTGCACTCCTGACACCATTGGGCAGTTTTCCGCGGTCGGTTACCTCTTCGGACGCCAACTCCACCAGACGCTGGGCGTTCCGATCGGCTTGATCGACAATGCCTGGGGCGGTTCCGCCGCAGAAGCATGGGTTGCCCGTGATGTTCTCGAAGCAGATGAGCGTTTCGAAGCAGTCATCGCTGAATGGGAGAAGACCGAAGCTACCTTCGATTTCGACAAATCCATGGCGGCCTGGAAAGAGAAAGCGGCAGCGGCAAAAGAAGCAGGAAAGCCGGCGCCCCGTGCGCCCCGCAACGTCCTTGCTGGTCAACACCGTCCCGGTAACCTTTGGGCCGGTGTCCTCAATCCAATCATCGGATATGGCATCCGCGGCACCATCTGGTATCAGGGCGAAAGCAACGCAGGACGCGCCTACCAGTATGACGACCTCTTCGGACTCATGATCACGGAGTGGCGTAAGGCATGGGGACAGGGCGACTTTCCGTTCTACTGGGTTCAACTCGCCGACTTCCGCGAAGAGGTCGCGGAACCCGGAGACAGCGACTGGGCGGAACTCCGCGAAGCGCAAAGCAAGACACTCGCACTGCCCAACACAGGTCAGGCCGTCATTTACGATGTAGGCGAAGGACGCGATATCCACCCGCGTGACAAGCAGACCGTCGCCAAGCGACTGGCTCGAATTGCTCTTGCTCGCGACTACGGTATCGACGTCCCCTATCTCAGCCCTTCCTTTAAAAAAATGACCATTGAAGGGAACAAGGCCATTCTCACTTTTCAGGATGTTGGCAGCACTCTCTACACCTTCGACGTTCGCGAGGCAGTCGGTTTTGCCGTCGCTGGCGAAGACAAAACCTGGCAGCCTGCCACAGGCACCTTGAAGGGCAAAGATAAGGTCATCGTCACCAGCGATGCAGTGGCCACCCCCGTTGCCGTGCGCTATGCCTGGGCAACAAACCCAGTCGCTAACCTCATGAGCCGAGAAGGGCTTCCAGTGATTCCTTTCCGTACCGACAACTGGCCGCAGATCACCGAGCCTGCGACCCAGCCCGCACCTGCTGCTGAGTAGTCGACTGTTCTCCGACGATTTCGGAGCGGAAGACCGGATCGATTTTCAAGGTTCCAAAGCTCGCAGCCGTGCCATCGGAATACTTTCCTTCTTTTCCCTATCCTCTGGGCCATTCTCTTCTTCAAATTTGAAGGCCCAACCTGAATGGTTCTTGTGGGTGGCGCCATTACTTCCGGCGTTCTTCTTATCGTCCCAGTCGGAGCGATTTACCTCCGTTACCGTCGACCTCCCGAATCTCTGGACCGAATCGCGACTATGACATCGGATACCGGGTCAGCGTCATCGCTATTTTGGTCCTCGTGGGTCTCTCTGTCTGGACTTTTATTCAGAAATCCCTCGGCACTTTATCTTCGCTCCAATGAAGGGGGTAAGTAATAAATTGTGAACTTTTGTGATCAAATTCTTTCCAATTTTGAGAACTTTTACAAAATTTAACTTCAAATTTGAAAATTAATATCGACAACCGGCATCAATCGACTAAACTCCTACTAAGTAAATTTTGGGTTCTGAACCTGAAGTTTCATTACTTGGTTGTTGTTGTGGTCGTGTGTTGTTGCGCGAATCCCATTCAAAAGAACCTCTCCGACAGATCGGGGAGGTTTTTTTGTGGAGTAATTGAAGGGCTTCCGTAAGGTGCAGCCTCAAATCCAACCCATTCAGCACCGTGCCGGAACCTCTCACCATCGCCGATCGCACCTTTCAGTCCCGCCTCATGACCGGGACCGGAAAGTTCTCCTCCAACGAAGCCATGCGCGACGCCCTTGAGGCCTCGGGAACGGAGATCGTGACCGTCGCGCTTCGCCGCGCCGACCTGACCGGCGAAAAGGACCCCTACGCGAATATTCTCGATTACATCGATCCGGAGAAATACCTGCTCCTCCCCAACACTTCCGGAGCCATGAATGCCGAGGAGGCCGTCCGCCTCGCCCGGCTTGCCGTTTCGGCCGGCCTTCCGAAGTGGGTGAAATTGGAGATCCACCCGGATCCTACCTACCTCCTGCCTGATCCCATCGAAACCTTGAAGGCAGCCGAAGTGCTCGTGAAAGAGGGATTCACTGTCCTGCCCTACATCAACGCGGATCCGGTGCTGGCCAAGCGCCTGCAGGATGTCGGCACGGCCACCGTCATGCCTCTCGGAGCTCCGATCGGCTCCAACCAGGGAATTGATACCCGTCGTCAGGTCGAGATCATTATCAACCAAGCCACCGTGCCCGTTGTCGTTGATGCCGGCATTGGCCGCCCCAGTCACGCGGCGGAAGCTCTCGAGATGGGTGCCGACGCCGTTCTGGTGAATACCGCCATCGCCATTGCCAAAGATCCTGTCGCTATCGCCAAAGCTTTCAAAATGGCAGTCGAGGCCGGACGCATTGCCTACGAAGCCGGAGGCATTCACGAGATTTCGACCGAGGCAAACGCGACTAGCCCGCTCACCGGCTTTCTTTTCAACGGCGAGAACGCCTGATTCAGGACCATGACGATTCCGGCGGAACACGGCCCCACCATGGTCGATGTGATACTCCCGCTAGAGCGGTCTGAGGACGAAGACGCCCAGAGAAAGGCAGTCGCCCGTAAGCTGAAGATTTCCCCGACTCGCATCAAGGAGCTGCGCCTTCGGAAGCATTCCATTGATGCCCGGCGTAAAGACATCAAGATCCAGCTGCGCTTTGAAGTCGGGGTTGATGCTGAACTGCCTCCCGAAGCTCCGGTGGAGATCCATCTCCCCACCGTTCCATCCTCAGCCAAGACGGTCGTCATTGTTGGCAGCGGTCCGGCCGGCCTTTTCGCTGCGCTGACAGCAATCAAGAAAGGATGGCGTCCTGTCGTCCTCGAACGAGGTAAAGATGCCTCAGCCCGCCGCTACGATCTGGCGCCGATCCTCCGACACGGGAAGGTAATTGAAGATTCCAACTATTGCTTCGGTGAAGGGGGCGCCGGCACTTTCTCGGACGGCAAGCTCTACACCAGGGCCACGAAACGTGGGCCGGTCCGGACAGTCTACGAGACGCTGGTGGCTCATGGTGCTCCACCACGCATCCTCATTGACTCACATCCTCACATTGGCTCTAACCTGTTGCCCAACGTAGTCAAGGCTATCCGGGAGACGATTAATGGAGCCGGAGGAGAGGTGCGTTTCGGAGCCAAGGTCACCGACCTCATCCATGCGGACGGAACCATCAAAGGAGTCGTGATCAATGAGAATGAAGAACTCCCCGCGGATGCCGTTATTCTCGCCACTGGCCACTCCGCCCGGGATATCTATTGCCTCCTCCATCGGCACCGGATTCTCCTGGAACAAAAGCCTTTCGCCGTCGGAGTTCGAATTGAGCATCCGCAACCGCTCATCGACAGCCTCCAGTATCACTATGAACGCGGGCGCGAGCGCCCCCTACTACTCCCTGCCGCCAGCTACCGCCTGGCGACGAAGATTTGCGGGCGCGGGGTCCACTCTTTTTGCATGTGCCCCGGCGGCTTCATTGTCCCTGCCGCGACGGAAAATGACGAAGTCGTCGTCAACGGCATGAGCCTTTCCAAGCGCGACTCCCCTTTTGCCAACAGCGGCATGGTCGTTACAGTAGAACCTGAGGACCTCGAAGATTTCGTCGGCGAACACGGCGTCCTCGCCGGCATCGCTTTTCAAAAGCACCTCGAGCAGGCGGCCAAGGAAACCGGAGGAGGAGGCCAGGTCGCGCCTGCTCAACGAGTCGTCGACTTTCTCAAGCAACGTGGCTCCAGCCAGTTGCCCGATACAAGCTACAAGCCGGGCCTCAATAGCGCCCGGCTCGATGAGATCATGCCGCCGTTCATCGTTGACCGGATGAGAGAAGGTCTCTCCCTTTTCGGCAAGCGGATGAAGGGATACGTTACCGAAGAAGCCAATCTCATCGGGTTCGAAACGCGGACGAGTTCACCGGTTCGAATCCCCCGTGCCCCTGACACGCTCCAGCATCCGGAACTCGCCAGACTCTTCCCTTGCGGCGAAGGTGCCGGCTTCGCAGGCGGAATCGTCAGCGCGGCTCTAGACGGCATGCGATGCGCCGAGGCCCTTTGAGACCCCAAACGCGCCACGGGCGGCATCTGCTTCAGGTTCCCAAAGTGTCCTCTCGCAGAGCAATCAGGGGTGGCTTGTCGTTCTATCCACAATTCTGTTTGCCCTTGCATTGCAGGCCGATCTTATGGCCACTAGTAGCAAGACAAACGTCACCCTTGAACGCTTCCAGTCATCGTCACCCGAGCATGTCGTTCCCACCCTCGCGCCCGCG
>JABSSQ010000201.1 GCA_013213905.1 Verrucomicrobiales bacterium
AACCCCTTGTCCCCGCTCTTCCGCTTCAGGAACGAATAGATGTGAATGATGTAGAATACGGCCAGCCCGATCGTCACCGCGGCGATGGCTTCGCGACGGTAAGTGAGATCCACGAGGTAGGCAGCAAAGCCGAAGAACACTCCGGCGTTAAGAAAGAGGAACAGCAACTCCAGCAACGTTGCCTTCTTCCGGTGAACCAGGTGATAGATGAAAGTCACCGTCGAGAAGAGCGCGAAGAAGGCAGCCAGGAACGGCATGAACTCCCAGAACCGGTCGGGGGCGAAGCCCTGGTCCACCGCTCTCCAGACCAAACCGTAAGTGCAGAGGAAACTCAGGTAATGCAACAGGCGCCACTCCTTCTTCCACGCCACGAAGAAGACTCCCAGCCCTAACATCAGCACGTAACTGAACAACCCGAACACGCTCGGGTTTTCGATCGTCACCATCATTGGGGTCAAGTAGCCGCCTAACAATCCCAGCACGGAGATGAGCAGAGAATTGAATCGAACCGCGACGAAACCCGAGGCCACCGTCACGAGAATCATGACCCCGAAGGCAGAGGTAGCGCCCAGGATCTCGTATTCCTGGTGAGCGGTGTAAAAGCTGAAATAGAGCGTGGCGAAGCCCGCCCCGGTGAGGCCCTGACCCAGCAGTCCATATCGCCCTCCGAACATCTTGATACCCCCGACAATCAGGCCGAGGCCGAGCAAAGCGGCGACCACGATCGGTCCGATCGAATTCTGATCAGAGGCGTAGTTCACGTAGAAACCAATACCGACGAGAAAGAAAAGAACGCCGGCCCGAAGCAACCAGGTCGTCGCCACGGCAAACTCCATCGTGACGCCTTCGGGACGGTGCTCCTCACCGACAACGATCCAACTCCAGATCTTTCCGAGAATCTCCCGGGCCGCTGTTTCAAATTTGCCGGGCTCTTTGTCAGCCACCGCCGGAACCCGCTTCGGCTGTTTGGCTTTCCCTTCTGTCTTCGCCACGACCCGCGCCGGCAAAGGCGGCGGAGTGGGACCCGAATAGACTGGTTCTTCGACCTTCTCTTCCTCGACCACTTCTTCAACATCTGCCGATGGAATTTTCTCGATCGGTTCCTCTTCCAGTTCGCTGAACTGAACAGGCTCCGGCCTTCCGGCCTTCCCATTCTCAAAACCAGCTTCCACTTCCTGCGACAGCTCTCGTCTTTCCCGCTGTCGCATCAGGTCGAGACCTTGCCCGACATCTGACTTCAGTTTGCCCAAGTCCTTTTTGATCTCATTCAACTTCGAGGACTGGACCAGAACGACGATCAGGATAATTCCCAGCAGGGTGAGCAGTAATAATTCCATGGCAGAACAAGCAGAATCATCGGCTATCCTAGCCCGTTGCCCCTTATTCTGAAGAATTGATAATAGCGACCCGCATCATTGACAGGATCAATGATCTTTGACCGCGGCAACCCAACCCTGTTGACTCTGCGACTCAACACTGTTTGGTCGTATCAGGCCATGCTTTCTCACCCCACCCTCTCCATTGCGCCGATGCAGGACGTCTCCGTCCTGCCGCTGTGGCGTTGCCTTGAGAGGCGAGGTGGCCCGGATTTGTATGTGACGGAATACTTTCGCGTTCACCGTGATTCAACTCCAGAGAAGAAGATCCTTCACACCATTCACGGCATGAGTGACCGTAAACCGGTCGTCGCCCAGATGATCGGTAACGAACCCGAACACCTCGTTCGCACCGCCAGGCTGATTGAAGAACAAAGCGATTGCGTCGGTATCGACGTCAATCTCGGCTGCCCTGCTCCCAAGGTTTGCGGCAAACAGGCCGGAGGAGCGCTGCTTAAGGACCGCAACCTGATTCGGCGAATCGCCTGTGATCTCCGCGAAGCGGTTCAGGGCACACTCACCCTGAAGACCCGAATCGGCTTTGAGACTCCGGACGAGTTCGACGAACTGCTGGACCTCTTTCGAGGCCTGCCCATCGATGGACTCGCCATTCACGGGCGCACTGTTAGAGAGAAATACCAGTCGCCCGTGCACACCGACTGTATTGCCCGGGCTGTCGATTCGCTTCCCTATCCGGTGACTGCGAACGGAAACATCGTCTCTGTCGATACCGCGCTCGCGATGCAGGAACAGACCAACGCCGCCGGACTCATGATCGGTCGCGGAGGCATTCGCAATCCATGGCTCTTTGAACAAATTCGAGTGGCCCAGTCCGGCGGTGAACCTGATCGACCGACGCTACGTGATCTTCACGACTACCTGCTCGAACTCACCGAAGAGATCGCGGCTGAGGCTGCCATCGAATGCGATACCAAGCTTGTTCATCGAATGAAGAAATTCGCCAACTACATTTCTTCAGGCATCCACGACGGAGTGTTTAATGACCAACTGCGCCGCGCCGGATCGATCGAAAAGTTCCGGGCCATCTGTCGGAATCACCTCAGTTCAGACGATACAATGCCGGCAGAGCCACATGAGGACGGAAAACTTTTCTGCGGATTCCGGGAACTGGTAGGGGAAGAAAGCCCACAGGCCTTTCGCTAACGTTCGCGCAACAGCATATGAGAGTCAGGTCTACCGACCGACCGCGAAGTCGAGAAGACAGGGTTTCTACTAATTTTAAAGCACCCGCGAGAATTCCTGGCCACCTTGCAACAACTGCCGACCCCACCCGTTTGCGCACTTCTCAAAAAAGTTCATCAATTCCCGTAACCATTCAGGCGGGACCGGTAAGGAAAGGAGTGAACCCCCCAATTACGGGCTTTCACTCCATGAACTCAAAACCAAACGCCTCATCATCCAGCTTCGAACCGGCCGTCGGAGCCGAAACCTCCTTCCCGAACCCCGGCCGGCTGATTCAACTCCTCAGCTCGATCGCAGTGATGCCGGGCGGGCTTGAATCCAAGCGCTTCCGGGTCGCCTCGGAACTCTGCCTCGACCTCAAGGCCAACGTACTGATCTCCCAAACACTCAACCTCGCCCACCCCGGCAACGAGCCTCCCAACTGCCCCGCCATTCACATGCATTCCCGGGAAAAAGGTTGGCAGCAACTCCCCCAGTCACTCCTCGCAACTGAATTCTCAGACCTTTCCAGGATCCTGCAGGACCTCACCAACTCTCTTCTCAGTCCAAACAGCAAGGCGTCGAGTGGACCCGAAGGCGTCAAACTCTTCAGCCCGGTCCCCGGTCTTCTCTTCCTCGCCGACCTAACAGGGAATCGTCTCAAGTACTACGCGATCGCCCGCCTCAACGACCGGCGCGCTTTCTCCAGCGCCGAAATGCAATTCGCTCACGATTTTGCTTCCATGGTGCCGTGGTTGTTTCGGGCTCCTGCTCACACCTTCGTCGATACAGAAGTGGAACAACTCTCCCCGCGCCTGAAGTCTATTCTCATTCTCATGCTCGAGGGTGAGGATCGACAGCACATCGCCGATGACCTGGGCCTATCTGTTCATACGGTGAACAGTTACTTCAAGGATTTGTTCCGACACTTCAAAGTCAATTCGCACCTCCAGCTCATTCAAAAGCTGCATCATTTGAATCGCGATTCGCCGCTGTTGCGCTCCGATAATCGCAAATCCTGACAGGCAATTAACTCACCGTGGAGAGCAGGTGGGTCAGCTCCTGCTTGGCCGCAGATTCGTCCTCGTAATCGAGGGTGCGTGCCACCTCCGCCTTCAACAGAGCCCGACAGCGGCTGCGCATCCGGTGGACCTTCACCTTGACGTTGCTTTCGCTAATTCCGAGCTCCCGGCCGATTTCAGCGTAGCTGGCTCCTTCGTCGCCGTCCCACCCGAGAAAAGGCTGCAACAAGTGGATTTCCTTTTCCCTGCCCTTCGAACGGTAATACCCCGTCAGTTCGTAAATCACACGGTCAATCATGAGTCGAGCCCAACTCTGATCGAGCAGCTGCTCAGCCGTTACCGAATCCGAAAACTCGCGTGAGTATCTCATCTCAGCCCAGTCGCGGTCGATCGAAACGTGAACCAGCCCGCCGCCACGCTTCTGAGCTTGTTTCGCACGGTACTCCTTGGCCCTGTACTTTTTGATCGCATCGATGAGAAAAGTCCGAAGCCGCCCCAGGTCACGATTGGCTGCACGGAGGTATTCCTTCTCCAGCATCCTCGCAAAAAAACCCTGCACCTCATCGGCAGCATCCTCTGGCGACGCGCCTTCACGTCTCACATAGGCGTAGAGTGGATACCAGTAACTCTCGCAAAGCTTACTGAGGGCATGGAAAGATTCCGGGGCCTCCTTATCAGCGGCCCGTCGAACCAGGCTCCAGTTCGTCTCCGGAAAACTGGAATTCCCCGTGTTTCCGGCTTCACTGGCTTCCTCATTCCCACTCATGATCGTTTTCGATGCCGGCTAACAAAGCATCGAACGCAGCAGGGAGGCAACCCTAATCCCAAAAGTCTGCTCGGGAACTTACGGCTGCTTCAACTCGACACAGATCAACTCGCGGTCATTGCGAGCGAATATCTGCGTGCCGGCGAAGGCTGGGTGTGACCAGAGAACAGTTCCTTCTTCGCGCTGCTTCAAGGGTGTTGTCGCATCAATAATCTGGACGCGATCAATCTCGCTGTATCCCTGCGGCGTCAGCTTCGCAATGACCAGCTCACCACGCTCGGTCAGCATCCAGGTCGTTTCGCCGTTTCGCACCATGAAACCCGTACCCCAGCGCCCCTGGGGCACCGCCTCGAGATTCTCCCAGACCCTGTCACCGGTGGCCGGATCAAGGCAGCGCATCTGGCCATAGCTGTCGATCCCGTAAATGTAACCACCGTAGATATAGGGAGGACTGATCATATTGTGCAACGCATCAGTGGTGCGCTCATTGATTCCTTTCCGTGCCCACAATTCCTTTGCGGCGACAGTATCCTGCGACAACTCAATCAACCTGGAACCATCATAGAAGACCGAGAGAAACATCAGCTTTCCGCCTTCGCTCACCGCCGGACCGGGGACATTGATCGGCATTTTGTTAGGTCGCGTCGGGATATCCCAGTAGACGTCACCGGTAGCGGCCTTCATTCCGGCGATCCGCATGCCGGTCCAGACAACCACCACACGCTTCCCGGCCTGCTCCACGATAATCGGAGACACGTAGGACGCTTTGTCGGGAAAAGCACGCCAAATCTCATTTCCGTTGGCCACATCGAGACCCACAACACAGGCTCCGTCATCAGGAGCGGCGGCCTGCAAGATAACCACACCGTCCTCCACCAGGGGTGACGAAGTCAGCCCCCAGATCGGCATATCAATCTTGTAGTGCCGCGACAGATCTTTCGCCCAGATCAGCTCTCCCGTTTCAGCATCGAGGCAATGCAGGTGCCCCATCATGCCCAGGGCAAAAGCCTTGCCGTCTTTCACAGTGACGCTCGAGCGCGGACCAAAATCGTAGCCGACGTCGCGATACTCGCAGGCATAACGATGCACCCACTTTTCTTTTCCGGTCGCCCGGTCCACGCAAACAACCCGCTCGACCTGCTCGGAATCACTTGGCAAACCACGATCGAGGAGATAGACCCCGCCACCCGCAACCGTCGGCCCGCTGTATCCGGCACCTACCGGAGCCGACCATACCCGCGGCAGTGGATCCGGCATCCCTTCGAACGACTCCACTACGCCCTCCGCATTCCACAGACCGGAGCGATCCGTCCCCCGCCACTCAGGCCAGTCTTCCGCCGAAACTGTTGCGACCCAACATATTGCCAGGGCACCAATCACGGTCGAACGGATCATTCCATCACTTGTTGTCGAGGGGATCATGCTCGTAGAATACACTCCTCCTCACGAACTTGAAATGTCGAACCTGAAAAGAAACGGCCAGCTCCGATGGGCCCCCAGCTATCTCCGCAACCGTGGACAGATGACGCGCGGCCAGAAGCAGGCTCTGCGCGAATGGTGGCCGGCTTACGGAATCACCTACCGACATGACGAAGTGATCGACCTTGATCAGCACTTCGATTCCGACGGGCCACTTGTCATTGAAATCGGATTCGGCATGGGAGACCACCTCGTTCACCTTGCAGCCTCGCTCCCCGGGCATCGAATTCTCGGTATCGAGGTTCATCGTCCCGGGCTCGCCGCCGCCACCCAAAAAATTCACGATAGAGAACTCAAGAACGTGCGGATCATGCGGGGAGACGCCCGCCTCATCCTGACTGATCACCTCGCCGGGCGCATTGCCGACGCCGTTATCATCCAGTTTCCTGATCCCTGGCCAAAGGAGAGCGACGCGCATCGCCGCCTCGTCCAGCCGGGAATGGTCGACATCATTGCTGAAAGATTGAAACCGCAGGGCGAGTTGCTCATCGTGACCGACGTCGAGACATACGCCGCGCACTCGGCCGATGTTATGAACGGGCTCAGCGGTTGGAAACCACTCGAGCATTCCAAATACCACGATCAACGCGTGCTCACAGCTTACGAAAGGAAAGCCATCGACGAGGGCAGGAGCATCACGGAGCTGAGCTACCAGCTCCTCGCCTGACACCTATCCTTCTGCCGCACCTTCATCGGGGCGTCGATACCACATCCCGCAGAGTTTTTTGCTTCGCGTGGCCCAGGGAAAAAGGAAGAAGAGGCCAATCTGCATGACAAAGTCCTTAGTCGAAAACCAGGAGGATTTCCGGGCCGAGGTCACGACGGTCTCACCTTCGAGAATGCGAAAGTCGAGACCCCGCTTTTTTCCCCAGCGCTTGATCCGTTTCGCCAGCCAGACTTCTTCGCCGGCGTAAACTGACTCATCAAATCCGCCGACGGCATCGAAAGCGTCGCGCCGACAGAAAAAGAAACTCCCTGCCGCCAACTGCCGCATCACAGAAACCCGGTTCCAGGTTCTCACGATCCACCCGACCATCGGAGTCACCGGCTGATCCATGAGGACGCGCGCCCCGCCACCGGCTACCTCTTCCGAATCGAGGTTGTCGAGCGCGGCCCGCAACAAGTTCTCCGTAATCCGGGTATCAGCGTCCACAAACACGAGATGCTCGATCTGCTTCACGGCATCAGCTCCCGCGTTCCTTGCCCTCGCGATCTGGTTGTGAGGTTCAAAGACGACCAGGTCGGCACCGTGAGTTTTTGCCACCTCCCCCGTCCGGTCGGACGAGTTGTTATCGACCACCACAACAGTAGCGGATCCCGGCATGGCCGAGACAGCTTCCCGAACCGAAGCCAGCGTCGCTGCGAGGTAGTCCTCCTCGTTGTAGGCTGGAATGATAATCGCGAAATCTTTCATGGAGACAGTCACCGGAATCTGACAGCCCTGCCTTTGGAAAGTTCAATGCTTTCCTCCAGTTGCCGCGATCCCAGCTACGCGGCACAGTAGCTGAACTGATGACCGAGTCCACCCCGCCCCGCAAAATCATCCATGTCGATATGGATTGCTTTTACGCGGCCATCGAGCTGCGCGAGCGACCCGAACTGGTCGGCAAACCGGTCGCGGTCGGCGGCACCAGCGGTCGTGGAGTTCTCACCACCTGCAACTACGAAGCCCGCAAGTACGGCTGCCGCTCCGCCATGCCGGCTTTCAAAGCCCGCGAACTCTGCCCCGACCTCATCATGCTCCCGGTCCGCGGTGACCTTTATCGGAAAGAATCACACCGCATCCGCAAAATCTTCGGCCAGTTCACCGAGCTCATCGAGCCGCTCTCCCTCGATGAGGCCTACCTCGATATTTCCCACCTCAACTCGACCGCCGCCGCCGTCGCCTGGGAGGTCCGCCACCGCATTCGCGAAGAGACCCAGCTAACCGCCTCCGCAGGCATCGCGAAGAACAAGTTCCTCGCCAAGATCTCAAGTGACTGGAACAAGCCCGACGGCCAGTTCGAAGTCACCGATGAAACACTCGACGGCTTTCTTCGCGATTTACCGGTCGAGAAGATATGGGGCGTCGGCAAGCGGACGGCCGAACGACTCCACGAAGCCGGCATTCCGACTTGCGGTGCCATGCAGGAACGTACTGAAATGGAGTTGGTCCAACGCTTTGGCAAATTCGGCCGGTCTCTCTATCGCCTCTGTCGCGGCAACGATGACCGCCCCGTTAATCCCAATCGCGAACGCAAATCGCTCAGCAATGAACGCACGTTTTTCCAGAACCTGCAAAGCGTCGAAGAGGGACTGCTCAAGCTGGACGAGCTCGTTGCTGAACTTTCCGAAGACTACGCCGCAGGACACACAGACCGCAATATTCGGGAGTGTGTCGTGAAGCTGAAATTCGAGGATTTCCAGATCACCTCAGCCCAGAGGCCCGGCGAAACCATCGATGCTGCCGTCTATCGGGAACTCCTCGAAGAAGCCTGGGCCCGCGGCGACGGCAAGTCCGTCCGACTGATCGGGGCAGGCGTCCGCTTCCGTCCTTTACCCAGCGGGGACGAGCTGCAGTTGGAAATGTTTTAAATTGAGCCCCGCGCGGTTGGCCCTATCGTATCCGCCACCCCCGACCATATTTATGGATTACCTGGAAAAAGCCCGACGCGTCATTTCACTGGAAATGGAGGAACTGGACCGCCTCCTCCAGCGGGTCGACGCATCGTTTGTCGCCGCCGTGGAAGCCCTCAAGACCACTGTTGAACAAGGTTCCAAGGTCGTCATCGTCGGTGTCGGCAAATCCGGAAACGTCGGCAACAAGCTCGCCGCAACCCTCAATTCCACCGGCGCCCCCGCCACCGTTCTCAACTGCCAGGACGCACTTCACGGTGATCTCGGCCTCGTCAATGCCGGCGACAGTGTGATTGCCCTGAGCTATTCCGGCGAAACCGCGGAACTCCTCACGCTGCTGCCTCACTTGAAGCGCCGTGGCATTCACCTCATTTCCATCACCGGCAAAGTCAATTCGACCCTCGCCAAGGCCTCTGACTGCGTCATCGACATTCACGTGACCCGCGAAGCCTGCCCGCTCAATCTCGCACCGACATCGAGCACGACGAACACGCTCGTTATCGGAGATGCGCTCGCTATGGTTCTGATGGAAGCCCGCGGGCTGACGAAAGATCACTTCGCCGAGCTGCACCCCGGAGGTTCTCTCGGCCGGGCCCTGCTCCTGCGGGCCAATGACATCATGCGAACCGGAGACGATTTCGTCGTTGTGAAACCCGAAGTTCCGGTCATCGAGGTGATTAACCAGATGACTTCCTCACGCGCAGGCGCCGCCGTCGTTACCGGCCCAGATGGGAAACTCGCCGGTATTTTCACCCAGGGTGACTTCGCCCGGTCTTTCCAGAGCGGAGATACTAACATTGGCCAAAAACCGGTTGGATCGGTGATGACTGAAAACCCGATTCACGTCACCAGTGATCGCCTCGTTGGCGAGGTGCTTCGCATTCTCGAAGATCATCGCATCGACGATCTCGTCGTCATCGACGACAACGGAGCACCTTGCGGTATGATCGACACGCAGGATCTCACTCGTGTCCAGGTCGTGTGATCCAACTCACTCCGGCCACGTCGTCAGAAGCCACTCAGCCCCGCCTTCGCCGGCGGAGAACTGCCCGCCATTCGTGCCCGCAGGCACGATGAAGAAATCCCCTTCCACCAAGTTGGTGCCACCGACGGACAGCTCACCGGAAACGATCGTGCCTATCGCGAAACGGCCGTCGAGTTGACCCTCAATCGAGTCGCCGGGATCCACCTCGTGTCGTTCGAGCCGGAAATGCTCGCAGTTGGTCAGCAGCACGCCTTTCAGTTCATCCATGTCCGGCTCAACATCATCAAAGTCAATACACTGAAGCGATTCCTCGACATGGAGTTCACGCATCGAGCCGTCCAGGCCCGGGCGATTCCAGTCGTAGACCCGATAGGTCGTGTCGGAGTTCTGCTGAATCTCATAGATCAACAGGCCCGCGCCGATGGCATGAAGGCGGCCACTCGGAATAAAGATATGATCCCCTTTCTTCACGGGGATCGCATGAACACAAACTTCGGCCGTGCCCTCTTCGATCGCCGAGCGAAAATCATCGGCCGACACATGCCCTTTCAGTCCGACATAGAGACAGGCTCCCGGTTCGGCGTGGGCCACGTACCAGACTTCTGTCTTGGGTTCGCCGCCCAGTTGGTCCGCTACCGACGCCGGTGGATGGACTTGGATCGAAAGCTTGTCGCGCGCATCGAGAATCTTGCAAAGGAGAGGAAAGCGTTCTTCGTCCGGAGCCTCCGGCCCAAACACAGCGCTGCGCATTTCCCGGTCCGACCAAAGATCTGTCAGGGTTTTCCCTTCGAGAGATCCTGCCACCACCACTGAATCGGCCTCTTCACGGGCTGAAATCTCCCAGGATTCACCGAATGGTGACTCTTCGTCCGGGAGTTTTCGCCCCAAACTTGTCGCCATCGCCCGGCCTCCCCAGACCCGGGTCTGGTAGATGGGCGCAAAGCGAATGACAGGATCAGGAAAATTCGACATTTGGCGGGGATTTCTGCTAGAGATACCTTAGACTAAGCAGGTTCCTTACCCAAGGTATCCATTTTTTTGCGAAAAGAACGGCGAATGAACGCAGAGATCAAAGAACGCTTCGACACCTTTATCCAGCAACGTGGACTGCGCAGGACCGCGCAGCGCGATGTCATCGTGGAAGCTGCCTTTGCCAAGGACGATCATTTCACCGCAGAAGAGCTTCTCGAGAAGGCCCGCAAAATTGACCCGAAGACCTCCCGGGCCACGGTTTATCGAACCATTTCGCTACTGATCGAAAGCCGCCTCCTTCGCGAGATCGACCTCGGAAGGGACGAGCGCGTCTACGATCCGAACTTTCTCGAATCCCCCGATCACAATCACCTCATTTGCGTCGACTGCGGCAAGGTGATTGAGTTCGAAGACGAGAATACCGCCCTGCTCATCGACTGCATCACTCGGAGGCTGGGCTTTCGCCCGACGTCCAAGGCGATGCGCATCGAGGCTTGCTGCGACAAACTCCGCACCGACGGCGTCTGCGAAAACCTCATCAAGATGCGTCTCGAGAAAGACCACTGATGCTCCCGCCCGGTGGAAAACCGGGTTGAAAAACGAACCTCTTCATACGAAGGCAGAAGAATTATGTGGAAAGGCCGCTTCCAGACCGAAACATCCAATCTCGTACAACGCTACGGCGAATCGATCTCCTATGACTGGAGACTCTACGCCTATGACATCGAGGGATCCATAGCCCAGGCCGCCGCGCTCCAGGATGCCGGCATCATCAACAAGACCGAGGAACGTGCCATCGTTCGCGGTCTTCGCGAGATCAAGAAGGAGATTGAGACCGGGGAGTTCCGTTTCAAGACCAGCCTCGAGGACATCCACATGAACATCGAGTCGGCCCTGACTGAAAAGATCGGGGCGCCCGGTGCCAAGCTTCACACGGCCCGCAGCCGGAACGACCAGGTAGCTCTCGACACGCGTCTCTACTGCCGTGCCGAAACGCAGGCCATCTACAATCGCCTCACCGCGACGCAGAATGCGCTCATCACCCTTTCTGTGAATCATCCCGAGGCCGTTGTCCCGGGTTACACTCACCTGCAGCGCGGTCAGCCGGTTCTCTTTGCGCATCATCTGCTCGCCTACGTCGAGATGCTCGAACGCGACAAGGAACGTCTCCGCGACGCCTACAAGCGCATCAACGTCATGCCCCTCGGTTCAGGTGCCCTGGCCGGTTCCACAATCGTGTTGAACCGCAACCTCGTTGCCGAAAAGCTGGGCTTTCCGGCCATCACCCAGAACAGCATGGATGCAGTCAGTGACCGCGACTACATCGCCGAGCTGCTCTTCGTCATCTCCATGATCGGGATCCATCTCTCCCGGCTCAGCGAGGATGTGATCCTCTGGGCATCCGCCGAGTTTGGTTTCATCGAACTCAGCGATGCACACACCACCGGCTCGAGCCTGATGCCGCAGAAAAAGAATCCCGACGTCGCCGAGCTGACCCGCGGAAAAACCGGTCGCCTCGTCGGCAACCTCATGTCCCTGCTGACAACGATCAAGGGTCTACCAATGACCTACAACCGGGACCTGCAGGAGGACAAGGAACCGCTCTTCGATTCCATTGATCAGATCAAGCTCGCCCTCGAGGTCTTTGCCGAGATGATGGCTGTCGCCAAGAT
Source organism: Verrucomicrobiales bacterium (assembly GCA_013213905.1). Lineage (GTDB taxonomy): Bacteria > Verrucomicrobiota > Verrucomicrobiia > Verrucomicrobiales > DEV007 > Arctic95D-9. The sequence goes on from JABSSQ010000201.1 coordinate 12,072, forward strand.
CCGCGAAGATCGCACCCAGGCTGCAACGGCTGATCCTTTCCTGCTCGCCACCGATCTGGCCGACTATCTCGTCCTGAATAAGGTGCCTTTCCGGGACGCCCACGAGATCATCGGCAAGCTCACCGCCTACAGCATCCAGGAACAGCGCGGATTTCCCGATCTCACTCTCGAGGAATTCCAACAATTCTCTGATGTTTTCAAAGAAGACGTCTTCAAAGTGCTGAATGTAAAAACCGCGCTGAGGGCCCGTAAATCAACGGGTGCACCGTCTCCAACCAATGTCGGACGCCAGATTTCCCGCTGGCAGAAGCGCTTACATTCAACAAAATCGCTCTAGGACTGTCTATCCACAGTGGCGGGGAGGGTTTTTTCCCCGAAAAAGTGGCCGTTTTTTAGACGGAAACGGGTGTTTTCCGCGCTCTAACCACAAGAATGAGCGGAAATCACCACAGACCCGACCGAAACGAGCCGGAGGATGAGCTGGAATCCCTCCTCAGACGTCTTCAGCCAAGTCCGCTGGATGTCGGTCAAATGGATGGTCTCAGTCGGGAGTACGAGCGAGTTGCCACGGTCCAGGCAAATGCTCCCGGACGCATGCAATGGAAACGCCTCATTCCCCTGGTGGCTGCCTGTGGGCTCGTCATGTGCGCCGTCGCCCTCTATCAGTTTGGGTTCCGTTTCACACGCGGCATTCCCGAGGAACAAGCTCCTCCCACCCTGGCGAGCCCCTCCGCTCTGACCTCGGAAAAACCGGTCGCTACACCAGTGCCTGTGGATCCGACAAACGCCCTGACCAGCGATACCCTTTCCAACCGCTTTGTCCCCGTTTCTTCCCAGGGCATGCTGATCAACTCTTCCTCACAGGGAGTGATCGAGACCAAAAACGGTCTCCGTGAAAAGCTACACCTCGAGTTCGAAGATACCTACCACTGGCACGACCCTGCCACGGGAACCAACATCCGAATTTTTTCACCGCGCAGTGAAGAGCTGACCGTCCCGCTTGAATCCCACTAACGGAAACAGGTGACTGCTATGAAACCCCTTACCATAACATTCGCTATCTTTAGCGCTTTCGCCTTTGCAGCGCCTGTTCATCTCTCTGGACAGGACAAACCGAAAAAGGATCAGCCTGTCGAAAAGGACGACGCTGCCCCGGCCTCTAAAGACAAGAAGCCGAGAAAACCCCAGCCGGATCAAGCCAACCAGAGGCAGAAACCTAAAGCTCCTCCCGCCAGACCTGACCGTCCTGAATCAAAGGAAAACACGCGCACCTGGCTTGGCATCATGACCGCTCCCGTCCCGCAGTCCCTGCGTGAACATCTTCGAATCGAAGCCGGCTTCGGCATCCACGTCCACCAGGTCGTAGACGATTCTCCCGCCGCCAAGGCCGGTTTCCGTCATCACGACATTCTCATGCAGTTCAATGACCAACTGCTGATTTCTCCCGAACACCTTTCCATTCTCGTGCGACGCGAGAAACCCGGCGCCAACGCAGAGCTGACTCTTATCCGCGTCGGCAAGAAAGAGACCGTAAACGTCACTCTCGGCGAATCGGAAGACATGCGTCCCAATCCCTTCCCGCGCCCCGGGCAAATGAATCGTCCAACCCCGCAGGCCGGCGGCAGAGAAAGCGGTCACCAGCACTGGCGTGAACGCCATGACCAATGGCGCGAGAACAGACACCCCATGCCGCCGCAAGGCCGTCCCGGGACACCGACTACACCCGCCAATCCTGACATATCCATTGAAGTTAAGCCGCCGGCGGTCAGCGTGAAACCCGGATTCCCCGTCAACATCATGGGCTACCACGGTGTCGTCAAAATCGACAATGATCATGGCGACGTTACGATCGTCCGAACCGATGACGACCACACCATCAAGATCAACGATGCCGATGGCAAATCGATCTACGACGGTCCCTACGATCCTGCCAAAGGCACCGAAGGCCTTCCCAAGCCGGCTCGCGAGCAACTCAAGAAGATGAAGCTCGACGACCTCAAGCTGCTCGGCCCAAAACCGACGACTCCCAAGGGCCCCGAAAAGGACAAGAAAGCGGACCAGGAGAAAGAAGGAACGCCGCTTTAGAAGAACTCAGAAGTCAGGGGAGATCGAAGCTTTCACCCCGACCTCCCCGTCTCTGAACCAAACGAAATTCTACTGCACTCCTTCGGCACCTGCGGCCCAGAGCACGGCGCGGGCCAGCATGCGGATAAAGACCTCTTCACCGAAAGTGGCATCGGAGTGTCCATAGGTGGTCCCCGCGATACGGGTTCCGTTAAAGTTGTTCGCCCAGATCACCGGGTGTTCCTTGCCGTCACGCTCGCTCACTGAAGTCGCCAGCACCTCCGTACCCGGCCAGACCTTTTCGATGATGTAGAGCTCATCCATCGGCGTGACCCAGTCGACGGGGAAATCTTTCATCACAGGATGATCCGCGGCGGTGACTTTCACCTCGTACTCCGCCTGGTGATCGTGACGCTTGCTCGTGACCCCAAGAAATTCGCGCCAGTCATCTACCTCGGCATCGCGGTAGGTGTGCATGGCACAATGAATCACCACTGCCGGAACGCCTTCGCGATGAGCTTCAGTGATTTTGCGGATGTAATCCGGATCGGTTGTTTTCGCGAAGCACTCATTGTGAATCACCACGTCATAACCGTCCGCCCAGTTGGGATCGTTGTAGAGATCAATCTGCGCGGAGGTACCCTTTCCGCCCACGTTGACGACGTCGAATTCCACGTTAGCCAACTTCTGAATTCCCGATCCCAGAGCAAAAGTCTGATAGAGGTAATTGTGACAACAACCTCCCGTGATGATCAACGCTTTCACCGGCTCACCGGAATAGAGTTCTTTCTTCGGCGGCTGCTTCTTGCCCTTGGCTTTTCCTTTGCCGGGATTCTGGGCCACGGCAATGCCGGCAATCAACCCCGCGAGAATGATGATGGTAATGGGGATAAGGCGAACTTTCATCGGAGAGGTGGAGTAGATATCACATTGCCCCTCGTCCCAAAATGGCCTGATCAGGGTTATCCATTCAATGTCCCCAAAAACTGCCCGTTTATGGCTTCAATCCCGATTTCAACATCGCTATAACGTGAACCACGCGTCAGCCATGCCGAACTGAAAGGAACTTCCTTTACGAACTCATCCACCATGCACATCGAGGAACCACGCAGTGCCGCTGAAATCGATCGAAACGGGTTAATCGCCTGTTGGGTTCTGATAATTCCCTCCGTGGTCCTCTACTCTAAGTTTAATCCATGGATCCTGGGAATGCTCCTCATCGGTGGCTTTTTGCGCCTCGTCATCGACGCGATTCGACTGCCGAACGGTCAACGCGGTTTCTACAAGGTGCTCTTTATTGCTCCCAGCGTAATTCTTGCGCTGATCATCAAGTTTGAGCAGCTCACCTCCGGCGGTTGGATTTTCCTGACTTTCTTCATCGTTTTCGTCGCCTATGCAGACTGGCGGTTCATTCGATACAACCGCGAGCGAAAGGATCCGTGAACCGAAGCCACGAACCGCTCTAACCCATCATACCAATGCCCAGCGAACCACCTCCACTACCCCAAGGCCCTCCAAGAATGGGTGACGATGCTGGAATGCGAGCCCTAATGCCAGTCGGCCGTTCCGGCTATGCCATTGCCGCCGGCTACCTGGGGCTAATTTCAATTCTCGTCATTCCAGCGCCCTTTGCGCTCGTCTTCAGAATTCTTGGTGTCCGTGAGATCCGGAAATCAAAAGATCAGCCGCACCCCAAGCACGGAATGGGTCGCGCCATCTTCGGCATCCTGATGGGTACACTGGGAACCATAGCTTCACTCTTCATGATCATCGGAATGTTCGCATTGCCTTCATGAAAAGTTGCGTGGGCCAAATCCATTCAAGACTCCTGGACCTTTGACCTCGATCCCACATGACGATGAGTTTGTGAAAGAGCTCTTCGACCGCATGGGACCGACCTATGCGACGACGAATGTCGTCTCCTCATTCGGATTCTCCGAATTCTGGCGCGTGGCCTGCGTCTCGATTGCCAACATCAAGCCCGATACCGTCGTTTGCGACCTCATGGCGGGCTCGGGCGAATGCTGGCGCTACATCCCGAAAGATGTGGCGGAGATCATCTCGATCGATTTCTCCGACTTCATGAACGAACGGCAAGTGGAGCGCAGCAAAAAGGTGAACCGTTCTATCGATATTCGCTGCGAAAATGCCACTGCAACTTCTCTCCCCGATGCTTCCGTTGACCACGTCATTTCGGCTTTCGGTCTCAAAACACTTTCTCAATCCGCCATCAGCGACCTGACCCGGGAACTCCACCGCATTCTGAAACCGGGCGGGACCTTTTCTCTGCTCGAAATCTCTCTCCCGAAGAATCCGGTAATCCGTCTACCCTATCAATGGTACCTTTGCTCCGCTATTCCCCTGATCGGAAAGCTGATGCTCGGCGATATCGAGTGCTATCGCATGCTTGGGAAGTACACAACTGAGTTCGAAAACTGCACCGCTTTGATCCCGCTCTTCGAAAAAGCCGGCCTGGAAGTCGAATACGGGAACCACTTCTTCGGCTGCGCGACTTCCCTGAGCGGACACAAAAAAGGAGAGCCCTGATGGACTCCCCTTCTTCGAATGAAAAAGCTGTGTGCTTTAAATATTGTTACCCTTCGATGAGCTCAGGCCACTTGGTGTGGAAGAACTCGCCGGCAGGTTTGTCGGTGCGCTCGTAAGTGTGAGCACCGAAGAAGTCGCGCTGGGCCTGAAGCAGGTTGGCCGGCAGCACCTCGGAGCGGTAGCTGTCGTAGTAGCTCAGGGACGCGCTGAAAGCGGGCACCGGAATACCGTTGGTCACGCCGAGGGCAACGATCTCGCGCCAGGCGGCCTGGTTGCTGTTGAGGATATCGGTGAAGAAATCGTCGAGCATCAGGTTGGTGAGATCACCGTCTCGCTCGTAAGCCTCGGTGATGCGGTTGAGGAAGCGGGCGCGAATGATGCAGCCACCGCGCCAGATACGGGCACAGGAACCGAGATCAACACCCCAGCCGTGCACTTCGCTGACGACCTTGATGAGGTCGAGGCCCTGGGCGTAGGAAATGATCTTGGAAGCGTAGAGAGCGTCGTGCACCTTCTGAACGAGCTCTTCCTTGTCCATGGATACCGCCGGATCCGGCCCCTGGAGAATCGGAGCAGCCGCGAGGCGCTCGTCTTTCTTCGAGGAAAGAATGCGGGCTTCAACAGCTGCGTTGATCGTGGAGATCACCACAGCGTTGGCGGCGCTGTTCATTACGGTCCAACGACCGGTGCCTTTCTGACCGGCCTTGTCGACGATGAGGTCAACGAGGTGCTTGCCGGTTTCGGGATCCTTCTCTTCGAAAATCTTGGAAGTGATCTGGATGAGGAAAGATTCAAGCGGACCTTCGTTCCACTTCGTGAAGATCTCGGCCATCTCATCGTTGGTGATACCGGCGCGCTTGAAGATTTCGTAGGCTTCGCAGATGAGCTGCATGTCGCCGTACTCGATGCCGTTGTGGACCATCTTAACGAAGTGTCCGGCTCCACCGGTTCCCACGTGAGTCACACAGGGAACGCCGTCCACCTTGGCGGTGATCGCTTCAAAAATCGGCTTAATGATCTCCCACGAGCTGGCAGGACCACCGGGCATAATGGAAGGTCCTTTGCGCGCACCTTCTTCGCCGCCGGAAACACCAGAACCGATGAAGAGCAGACCTTTTTCAGCCAACTCCTTGGAGCGGCGCTCGGTGTGGATGAAATAAGTGTTACCACCGTCAATGATGAGGTCACCCTCTTCCAGCAATGGCACGAGGCTCTCGATCACTTTGTCGACAGCGTCGCGGTCGTTCGGGTCACCACCGGCGGTGGATTTCACGAGGATCATCACCTTGCGGGGACGCTCAAGGCTGGCGACGAAATCCTCGAGAGTTTCGGCACCGTAAAGATTCTTGTCGGGGTTTTCGGCGATGAAATCCTTCATCGTCTCAGTCGTGCGGTTGTAGACGGAAACGCGGAAACCGCGGCTCTCTACGTTCAGCACGAGATTCTGCCCCATCACGGCGAGGCCAATAAGTCCGAAATCGCTCTTGCTCATGTTAACTGTCCTTTGAATGTTGTGCGACAAGACTACTCACGAT
>JABSSQ010000202.1 GCA_013213905.1 Verrucomicrobiales bacterium
CCTACGACACGGTGGAGAAAATCGCAGAAGACGAGCGTATCGACATGGTTCATATCGCGCTGCCGAATTCCATGCACGCCGAGTATGCGATCAAGTGCGCCAAGGCAGGCAAGCACGTCATGGTGGAGAAGCCCATGGCGATCTCCAGCGAAGAATGCGAAGCGATGATTGCCGCTGCGAAAGAAGCCGGTGTGTTGTTGGGGGTGAATTACCGCCTCCACTGGGAGCCTCATCACGTCAAAGCGATTGAGCTGGTCAACAAGGGCGTGATCGGAGACATGGCCTGCGGCAACTACGAATTCTCCTGGGGATACTCCAGAGGGTTGGTGGGCCCCAATAAGGATAAGGTTAAGAAGTGGCTGCTCGATCCGAAAATGGCGGGTGGAGGCGCGCTCTTCGACACCGGCGTCTATCCGATCCAGGCGGCTTGTTACCTCACCGGGAAGGAGCCGGTTTCCGTGCGCGGATTTGCATCCAAGGTGCATCCTGAATTGTTTCCGGATGGCGTGGAGGAAACGATGAGCTTCGAGATGCTTTTCGACGACGGCTTCCAGGCGCTTTGCCGGGCCAGTTACAGCCAGAGCTATCACCAATGCACCACTCTGGGGAATGGGGGCTTCATTGAGATTCGCGGAGGGCTCGGGGAAAACGGCCGTCCCGGTAGTGCCTTCACCCAATCCAATGGCACGCCCAATCCGAAGGCCCTGTTCCACAACCGTCGCGAGATCCCGGCAGAGCAAACCTTGCAGCAGGCCGTCCTGCTCGACGCCTTTGCAACCGCGATCAAAAATGGCGACAAGACCTTCAAGACCTCCGGTGAGATGGGACTGCGCGATATCCGCATCGCGGAGAAGGTCTACGAGTCCGCTGCCAACGGTGGTGTGAGCGTCGAGGTCTGATTCTGCGGGGACAGTTCGATCTTTCGAGACAAACAGGATTGGGTCATCGACCTGATGGTCGCCGGCCTGATGGTCATCGACCTGATGGTCGCCGGCCCAACTCTGTTGGGTTTTCTGTTGTCTGGCAGCTCATCTGGACTTGAGATTTCCCCAATTCTGCGCCACATAGCGCACATGAAAACTCCAGCCCACACGCCAGCAGCCAACGCCGAACTCCTTGAGGAGTTGGCAGCGAAGTACGGCACGCCTTTCTGGATCTGGGATGCCGAGGTGCTTCGTGCCCGCATTGAGGCCGTCGTTTCCACCACGGATGCGCCCGGAGTTCAGGCCCGCTATGCGATGAAGGCTTCTCCGGCGACCCGCATTCTCAAGGAAATGAAGAATGTCGGCGTCTGGATCGATGCGGTGTCCGGCAACGAAGTGCTGCGGGCTCGTCGGGCCGGCTACGCCGAGGGCAACAATCCTCCCGAGATCTGTCTGACCGCTGATGTGTTTCGCGACAACGCGATGGAGGCTGTTTTGACCGAAGGCGTGCTGCCCAACGTGGGTTCTCCCGGAATGGTCGCTGACCTTGAGAAGGCCGGATACACCGGGCCGATTTCTTTGCGCGTGAATCCGGGCTTTGGCCACGGTCACGTCAACGAGTGTGATACCGGCGGCCCGAGCTCTAAGCATGGCGTCTGGATCACCGAGGCCAATCGCGTTCGCGAGGCCGCTGAGGCAGCAGGCATGAAAGTGGTCATGCTGCACGCCCACATCGGCAGCGGTCCCCAGTTCGAGGAGCTTTACGAAAACCTGACCCATCTCGCCAACGAGTTTGCCGAGATCATACCGACTTTTGAGGATCTTGATGGCGTTTCCCTGGGGGGCGGGATTCCTCATGACTATCGCAATGCCGATGCCGACATTCCGGTGGAGCGTTTGCGCGAAGTGTTTGAGTCGGCACAGAAGAAGCTGAGCGAAGTGGCCGGGCGCGAACTGCGTCTTGAGATTGAGCCCGGGCGTTTTTACGTGGCTCCGGCGGCTTGCCTGGTGACACGGGTCACTGACGTGAAGGACACCCAGACCAATGCCAAGGGAGAAGGGGTGACCTTCGCCATGGTGGATGCCGGTTTTGTCGACCTGGTTCGTCCGGCGATGTATGGCTCTTATCACCGCATCACGCTTCCTGCAGCCGAGGGGAGGGAAGAGTCTCCCGTCGTCGTCGCTGGACCGCTCTGCGAAAGTGGTGATGTCTTCACCCGCGATGATTCTGAGATGCTGCAGCCGCGCGAATTGCCGATACCGCAAACCGGCGATCTCATGGTGATGCATGACGGTGGCGCCTACGGCTACTCCATGGCATCCAACTACAATTCCGTGGGCCGCGCTCCGCAGCTCTGGTGGGAAGCGGATGGCACTGTCGTTCCGATCAC
>JABSSQ010000203.1 GCA_013213905.1 Verrucomicrobiales bacterium
CTGCTCCGTCGAGATCACCGATGCACCAGAGCAGACCAGCGAGGTTGTTCATGGCAGGCACGGTGGCGGCAGCGCCTTTCCCGTCGACTTTCTCCCGGATCGCGAGAGCCTCCCGGTTGAGCGTTTCGGCGACTTCAAAGCGCCCCAGGACCTGGTAAAGGGCGGCGAGATTGTTCTTTAACTGGCTGACGAGAACGGTCTCCGGGCCAGTGACCACGGAGGCAAGGGCGAGGCTCGAACCGTACCCGGCTTCGGCTTCGATATAGTTCCCGAGGCGCTGATTGAGGTTTGCCAGTTCGTTCGTGAAGACCAGCTTGTGTTGTGAGGGAGGGGCGTCTGAAAATTCCGAGACGAGTTCGAGGGCCACCTCACGGGCTTCCTGCCAGCGGCCTTCCTCCTGAAGGCTGCGACAGCGGGTATGCTGTTCGCGATGGGCCTGCGTCAGATCTTGCGCACCACCGGAAACGGTGGCGAGGAGAATGATAATGGCGGCCAAACCCCTGAAACCCGACATGACAAAAGAATCGCCATATCGGGTGGTCATTCGCAATGCCTATTTCTCCAATTTTTCGAAAGCGTCCTCAATGTGACCGAAAGTGATGAGGCCATCGGGGAGGGCAATAGGGGCCTTGTCAGGGTCAGCGGGATACATCACGTAGAGTGGCACGCCGGCGCGCCCATGTTCCTTGAGCAACTTCGTGATGGCCGGATCCTGGTTGGTCCAGTCGGCGAAGACCAGTTCGATGTTGTTCTTATCGAAGAACTCCTGGGTCTTGTCCGTCTTGATGGTAGTACGTTCGTTCACCTTGCAGGTGACGCACCATTCGGCGGTGAAATCGACGAAGACGTTTTTGCCTTCGGCCTGCTTCCGGGCAATCACGTCCTCGATCTCCACCTGGGAAGGTTCAGCCCGGCTGCCGGAAGCTTCGTAGGCCACTCCGACGCTGAGCAGGAAAACGAGAGCCGCAGCAATCCTCCCCTTGAGGCGGGTTGGTCCCGGTTTGTCGAATCCGGTGTAGCGGCCCAGGATCCAGCCGGCGAGAGCGAGCAGGACAACCGCGGCCAGCGACCACTGCAAGCCCGACACATTGAGCTGCTTCGAAAGAACTCCGATCAGCCACACAGCGACGACAAGCATGGGGAAACCCATGAACTGCTTGAAGGTTTCCATCCAGGCGCCCGGAGCCGGAAGCACGTCGAGCAGCTTCGGAAAGATCGCGAAGAGGAAATAGGGAGCCGCCATGCCAAGGCCAAGCGAGGTGAAAACGATGATGGTAAACGGCGCTGACTGGGAGAGGGCAAAGGTGATTGCCGGAGCCATCAGCGGAGCGGTGCAGGGCGTTGCCAGCAACACGGCAAGGGCGCCACTCCAGAAGCTGCCGCCGTAGCCTTCCTTGCTGGTGAGGCCACCACCGACGCCGGTGAGTGAAGTGCCGACTTCAAAGACACCAAACAGGTTCAGCGCCACGAGAATCATCACGAAGATGAGACCGATGACGAAGGCGGGCTGCTGAAGTTGTTCTCCCCAGCCAACCTCACCAACGGAGGCCCTCACGATGAGCAGGCCAGTTGTCAGGATCCAGAAAAAGACGAGGACGCCGAGCGTGAAACTGAGGGCGTGAGCGAAAACTTTTTTCCGATCTTCTCCGGCCTGCCCGACGAAGGAAAGCACCTTGAGAGAAATCACAGGAAAGACACAGGGCATCACGTTGAGAATCATTCCTCCGAGGAAAGCAGCGAGCAGAATTCCGAAGATGCCTCCTCCGAAGGGCATGGAGCGTTCGTCGTCGGCCGTTGAAATTTCGCCGGGGTTGGTGATGGCTTCTGTCAGAGCAGGGGAACCGTGTGGTTCAGTGCTGACATGGAAGCCCGCTTTAAGGCCGTCCACTTCCGCGATGATGAGGGCATCGAATGTTTCGGGCGCGGCTTCGATGTCGGCGTGCTTCAGGGTCGCGAATGAGAGGCCGTTTTCGATTTCGTTGATCTCCGTCTCGGCCAGCTGGTCGAACTGTAAGACTTCGTAGGGATAGAAGTGCAGATCGGCGTTTTCGGGAAAGGTGCCTTCGGGAACCGCTACGGTGGAGACGAGCTTATCACCGTCGAGTGCAATCGTGGTGGCCCAGTCGACTTTCTCGGGAAGTTTTTTCGCGAATTTTTCAATCGTCGCGGATTCCGCTGATGCCTCCGGAGTATTGCCCACCTGGAGAGTCAGGGAGAAATCGCCCTTGCCGGGAACACACTCTGAAGGATCGCACATGAGCCAGGTGCCGCGTCCCTGGATGGTGATTGTGTCGCCGGCCTTGATCGAGTCAGGCGCGGTGATCGTCATGGGGTGAATGACCTCTTTTTCATACCCGAAACCGGCTTCGAGAATGTTGAAACCGTAGTCGGTGATGAAGCGCTTGGGGACGGGGAACTGAAGTTCGCTTGCACTGAAGCCTTCAGGAAGAGTCAGGTCGAGGGTGGTGGGTTTGCCGGTTTCCCCCGGATTGATCCAGTAGGTGTGCCAGGTTTCATCGATCTTGAGCTTGAGACCGATCGTGAAAGTCTGGCCGGGAGTGATGGTGCTGTGACTCGAAATGAGCCGGGCTTCGACGGCTCCGTCGCGGACCGGTTCAGACTGGGCTTTTGAGAAGCCAGGCAGGGAAACGGCGAGGAGGGTGGCAAATGCCAGGAGTCGGGTGAGAGCTGTCATCATGGTTCTAAGACGGGAAAAAACACGAGACCTTAAACTGAATCGGATTCTTGCGGCTTTGGCAAGTTTGCCGGCACTGTGACGGATTCGTTTCGCCGATAATCTCAGATTGCTTCGGCGGCGGATCCGTTCGATTAAAGGGTCGATGAAAAATGTTCTCGAAGTGCTGCGCGAATTTTTCCTGCTGGGTCTGACCTCATTTGGAGGGCCGACTGCGCACGTGGCGTTTTTCCGTGATCGCTTCGTGGGGGTGAAGAAATGGCTGACTGAGTCTGAGTTCGCTGACCAGCTCGCGCTGTGCCAGTTTCTTCCCGGACCCGCCAGCAGCCAGCTGGGACTGACAATCGGCTGGAGGCGTGCCGGCTGGGCCGGTGCGTTGGCGGCATGGACAGGATTCACCTTGCCGTCAGCGCTCGCCATAACGGCTTTCGGTATCGGGGTGACGGCTTTTGGAGGGGGACTCGAGGGGGCGGGTTGGCTGCGCGGCTTGCAGATCGCCGTGGTGGTTGTGATTGCCAATGCGGTGACTTCCATGTGGAAAGGACTGTGCCCCGGGAATAGTCACAAGCTGGTCGCGCTGGCGGCCGCAGGCATTATTCTCGCGACGTCACCGGCTTGGATGCAGATCGTGGTCATAGCCTTGGGCGCAGTGGCCGGTTTGATCTTTCTTCGGGACGGTAGCGAAAGTCGTGAGACTTTCGAAAAGGACGACTCAACAGGGTTAGATGAAGGATCCAACCCTGTTAAGTCGAGCTACGCGGTCGGCATTACCTGCCTGGTTCTCTTTTTTGTCCTGTTGTTTGGATTGCCCTTGCTGACCAAGTTCGCCCCGGGGCAGCCATTGGAAGCGTTCACGGCGATGTACCGAAGCGGTTCGCTCGTATTCGGCGGCGGGCACGTCGTTCTGCCATTGCTCAGCGAAGAAGTCGTCGGGCCCGGATGGGTCACGCGGGAAGAGTTTCTTGCCGGCTACGGCGCGGCTCAGGCTGTGCCCGGACCGCTGTTTACTTTCTCGGCTTTCCTGGGATCGCTCATTGAGGGGCCGGGAGGAGCGTGGGGAATGGCGTTGGTCAGCCTGTTAGGAATTTTTCTGCCGGCCTGGTTGCTGGTCATGGGCGTGATGCCCTTCTGGCACGGCGCGGTGCGTCGACCCGGGGTGCGCTCCGCGCTGGCCGGGACCAATGCGGCTGTGGTTGGGCTTCTGGGAGCGGCGCTTTACGATCCGGTCTGGGTCGGTGCGATCCAGGGTGCGACGGACGTGGTTTTCCTGCTCGGAGTCGCGGCGGCGCTCCTCGTTCTTAAGTGGCCGTCGTGGCTGGTGGTCGTTTTGGCTGCTGTGGCCGGGTGGGGCGTGTTTGGGTGAGGAGAGGCAGAAGGCAGAAGGCAGAAGTGGTTGGCCGTCCCGGTAGAAACGGACATGTAAAGGACGCGCGGGCCGCGCGTCCCTACCGCCGGCGAAGCCGGCAAAACTAAAGACTAATTCCTAACAACTAATCACTGCCTCGCTTCGCGAGGCTATTTCAGTTGGCCGCTTCCGAAGGAGAGGTACTTGTAGCTGCAGAGTTCCTCGAGCGCCATCGGGCCGCGGGCGTGAAGCTTGTCGGTGCTGATACCGATCTCGGCGCCGAATCCGAACTCGGCTCCATCCGCGAAGCGGGTCGAGGTGTTCCAGAAAACACAGGCCGAATCGACTTCGAGGTGAAACTGATCAGCGGCGGCTTCGTTTGCCGTGACGATGCTGTCGGTGTGATGGGAACCGAACTCGTTAATGTGAGCGATGGCATCGTCGAGGCTGTCGACGACCTTCACGGCGAGAATGTAGTCGAGATATTCAGCCGTCCAGTCGTCCGCAGTCGCAGGTTTGACGTCGACCCCGGCGAGTTGTTGAAAGGCGTCGTCACCACGGAGCTCCACGTTCTTGGCAAAGAGATTCTCAGCGATCTGCGGGGCAAACTTTTCGGCAACATCCGTGTGAATGAGAAGCGTCTCAAGTGCGTTGCAGACTGAAGGTTTCTGGATCTTTGAATTCACGACGATGGCTTCGGCCATGTCGAGGTCGGCGTCCTTGTCGACGTAGACGTGGCAAATGCCGTCGTAGTGCTTGATCACCGGCATGCGGGCCATTCCAACGACGGCTTCGATCAGGCCGGCACCACCGCGGGGGATGATGAGATCGAGGTAAGTGTCCATTTCGCAGAGGTGTTGAACACTCTCGCGATCGGTGAAGGGGATGAGCTGAATGCTGTGATCCGGAAGCCCGGCTTCGGCACCTCCGGCCTGGAGCGCGTCGGCAATGGCGCGGTTGGAATGAATCGCTTCCTTGCCGCCGCGAAGAATCGTGGCATTGCCGGTCTTGAAGCAGAGGACAGCGGCATCGGCGGTCACGTTGGGTCGGCTCTCGTAGATGATCCCGATGGTGCCGATGGGCGTACGCTTCTTCTGGAGCTTGATGCCGTTGGGCCGATCCCACTCGCGGATGATCTCTCCAGTCGGATCGTGGAGTTCTGCGACTTCGCGAATGCCGTCGGCCATGGCCTTGATGCGAGCATGATCGAGGCGAAGACGATCTTTCATCGCGTCGGTGAGGCCGAGCTCGTCAGCGCCGGCGAGATCCTGCTCGTTGGCGGCAGTGATTTCAGCTTCGCGTGCCATGATGCCGTCAGCCATGGCGATGAGAATATCGTTCTTCTCTTCGGTGGTCAGCTTGGTGAGAGCGTGAGCAGCGGCGCGGGCCTGCTTGCCCATCTGCCAGACCTGGTCGCGGATTTCTTCAGAAGTCATGGTGAGAGGCGCTCCCAGGGGAGCGCGTGAAAGGTGGGAGAGGTAAAAGGTGAGAAAGTCGGATGGGCTCCTGGGGGGAGTAAGAGTAAGAGTAAGAATCAGCTGGAGACGGTGAAGCGGGTGCCGATGCCGCAACCTTTGATGAGATCGTCGAGGTTTTCCGGGCGGAGACCGCTGGCGATGATCGTTTCGATCCCGGCTGAAACAGACGCCTGGACCGCGAGAAGTTTACTGGCCATGCCACCGACGGAGAGTTCGCCCTTTTCATCACGGGCAAAGTCGAGAACTGAATCGATGTCATCGACCTGTTCGATGATGTCGGAGTCGGAATTAGCGTCTGGCCCAAGCAGACCATCCACGCTGGTGAGCAGGATCAGCAAATCGGCATCGATGAGTCGGGCGACGAAAGAGGAGAGAACATCATTGTCGCCCACCTTGAGCTCGGCCACGGAAACCGAGTCGTTTTCATTGATGATCGGGATGACCTGTTGGTGGGGGAGAATCGCATTCAGCGTTGCGAGGACGTTGCTGCGACGACGAGCGTCTTCGAGATCGTCCTGGGTCACGAGCAGTTGAGCGACCTTCAGGCCATGGTGACTGAACTGGCTCTCGTAGAGGTGCATGAGTCGAGCCTGCCCGGCGGCAGCGCACGCCTGGAGCTGGTCGGTGGCGGTTGGGCGCTCTTCGAATCCGAAGGTGGAGAGCCCGGCACCGACGGCACCTGAAGTGACCATGACGACTTCGTTTCCAGCACGATTCAGGTCGGAGATGGCCTGGGTTAGACCCGCGAGGACAGAGTGATTGATCTCGCCCCCGGAGCCGCGCGTAAGCACGCCGGTGCCGATCTTGATGACCACCTTTTTGCCTGTTGTTTCCTCTGCCATATCCGGATATTTCGGGAACGGGTCGTGAATTCACGACGGGCGGGACGATATGGCCGTGTCACGGGGGTGTAAAGCGCCAGTTTCCGTGGCGAAATGGACGGTTTTGGGCTTGCGAAGGGCGTTGAGAAGCGACACCTTACCGGCCCCCGGCTGATTGCGGTCACCTTCGACTCAAGCGGCCCGGTAAAGCACCCATAGTAAAATGGATATTACGTCGGTTTCCGGAGCCGAAGGTCCAGGTTCGATTCCTGGTGGGTGTATGTTTCAGAGAAGCTGAAACGCTCTTACTCCTGATCTTAATCTTGCTCTTACTCTGATGAGGGGGAAACCGCTCATGGGCGCTGATGTTTGCTGATGTTTGGCATAGAGTTCCGCCTTTAGGAAGTGGAGTTGATTCGCGGCGACCGGATTTGGAGCGCCGCGGAGTTAGTCGGAGGCAATGCCATCGCGTGGGGAGCCGTCATGCTCATTGTGAGAGGTTTTGCTTTTAATCGGAAAAATTTTTCCGCTTAATTGGATTTAATTGAATTAAACGGTAGCATATTGCCGCTTGAAAAGAATTCGAGCATCTACTAATATAAAGGAGTTAATCGGAATAATTCAGCCGTTTAACATATAATTATGCAGTTAATCGGCGCAATTTTGCCGGTTAATATGAAGGAGGTTAAGAAGAGCGATGTCATATCCTATCGATTTCTACGTGGCGACAAGCGAGCAGATTGAAGGGGCGTTGGGGGAGCGCCTTGAAGAAATTCGGCTATCCCGAAATCTGACACAGAGTCGATTGGCTGAGGAAGCGGGCGTTTCGGAACGGACACTAAGGAATCTGGAGAAAGGTGAAGGGGTCGCCATGGACACCTTTGTTAGGGTATTGATGGCTCTAGGGGTTCAGCACCATCTGGAGGCGTTGTTACCGGATCCTTCCATTCGACCGGTAGAACGAGCTGAGCTGGCGGGGAAATTGAGAAAACGGGCGAGTTCAACGAAGGCACCACAGAAATCTGAAGCGTGGACCTGGGGTGACGAGGCAAACGGGGATGATTAAGGACGCGCATGTGAAACTGTGGGGCACGGTTATCGGCGCTGTGACCTGGCAGGAAGAAAAGGAATTGGGCGCTTTTCAATACACGCCGGAATTTCTGAACAGTGGGATTCAGGTCGCGCCGTTAAGGATGCCGTTGGCTGAGTTTCCTTACGAGTTTCCGGCGCTGGCGAAGAACACGTTCAAAGGACTGCCGGGATTGTTGGCGGATTCGTTACCAGACAAATTTGGCAATGCGGTGATTGATGCCTGGTTGGCCTCCGAGGGGCGAACGGCGGCGGAATTTCATCCGGTTGAGAGACTTTGCTACATTGGTTCACGTGGGATGGGAGCGTTGGAGTTTGAGCCGGCGGTTCGTGGTCCAGTTCGTGAGTCGCAGTTGGTCGAAGTCGAAAGTCTCGTAGTGCTGGCGAATCGGGTGTTGGATGAGCGGTCGGGCTTGAAAGGTGTCTTCTCCGGAAGGGATGATCACGAGGAAATTGAAAATATTCTCCGGGTAGGAACTTCTGCCGGCGGTGCCAGGGCTAAGGCAATCCTGGCGTGGAATCCTGAGTCGAATGAGTTTCGGTCAGGGCAGGTGGATGTGAAGGCAGGTTTCGAACATTGGTTGATGAAGTTCGACGGGGTTTCGAACAATCGTGACAAGGAACTGGCCGATCCACAGGGCTACGGACGGATCGAGTATGCGTATCACTTGATGGCTGTAGAGGCGGGTATTGAAATGGAGGCGTGTCGACTGCATCACGAGGGAGGCCGCAGTCATTTTATGACGAAGCGATTCGACCGAACGGCTATTGGCGGGAAGCAGCACATGCAGTCACTGGGGGCGATCGCTCATTTTGATTACAATCAGCCTGACAGTTACTCCTACGAGCAGGCTCTACAGGTAATGAAGCAACTGGGCCTGCCTCGCCTCGACTTGGAGCAGCAGGTCTTGAGAGCGATCTTCAATGTCGCAGCGAGAAACCAGGATGATCACGTGAAGAACATTGCCTTTTTGATGAATCGTCGAGGTGAATGGAGACTGTCACCTGCCTATGATGTGACTTATGCGTGGGATCCAAATGGGGAATGGACCAGCCGACATCAGATGAGCGTGAACGGAAAGCGTGATGGCTTCGAAAGAGAGGACTTAGTGGCTTTGGCAGAGCAGGCGGGAGTTAAGGTCAAGCGTGCCAATGCGATGATTGATCAAGTGCTAGAGGCGCTGACAAAATGGGAGAGATTTGCTGAAGTGGCCGGAGTTGAAAAGGGGAAAGGGCATGCCATTGGGAAGAACTTTCGCCTAAGGGGCTAGAGTGTAAAAATAGATGAGCGAAGGAACCGAAATCGAGCTGATCGCCTCCTCGAGGAAAGCGGATGTGACTGAGGCGGCGTCTATCCTCAAGCGAGAGAAGATCCCCTGCAACAAGCACGTTCCCAAAGGGGCGGTGAGTTCCTCTCGGGGCTTTGGCCGGACGGGCAAGCCGAACTACTTTCTGACTGTGAAGGTTGAAGATGTGGTGTCTGCCTGGGAGGCTCTCGAGAGTGAATACGCTCAGGCGGATCTGCCGGAGGATCACTATCTGTTGAGTTCAGATGATGACGAGATTCGTCAGATGCTCGAGCATCCGAGAGAATGGTCTCCTTTTGACACGGGCCATGCCAAGATCATCGCGCAGGAGAGGGGGATCGATATCTCTGGCTTCAACGATGCCCTCCTGACTGAGGCCACCGAGTCTGGCGATGTGGGGCTCAGTCGAAGGTCAGTGCTGGGTTGGGTCGGGATTTCCGTGATGGTGGTGTATTTTCTGCAGCGAGTGTTTCGGAAATCCCGTTGAGGGATTGCTGGATAGGCTTGGGCATCTGTGGTAAAGACCATGAGCGCGCGAGTCAGCAGCGGAGAAAGGTATCAGGTGAATCTATGGTGCCGGTGACCGATTGAAACGATTGTCTTTTTTAAATGCGGACGCGATACGACCATCTGAGCCTGATTGCCGGGCTGATCTTCCTGGCTTCACTGCTGGTTCCGATAGCGATCAGTGAGGCGGCTCCCGATAACCTTGAATTTCCGGCTGAATTGTTTGAGGGCGATGTGCTCAACCCTGTCGCCTTTGAGGATCCAGTGCCGTTCATCGAAAGGATTCAGATCAGGGGCGAGCTGTCCGATGACGAGCTCATGTTGTTCCTCACCTTGCTTCAACAAATCGTGCAGTCTGGAAAGGCGAATGGTGCGGACCTCTCCGCATCACGAACGTGCCACGTGGTCCAGTTTCTCGCGAAGGAGTTCCCCGGCACCGTTCCGAAAAAGGAGGCGGTGATCAACCTGGACGATTTGCTGGATCAAGTGTGGGAGCTTCAGGCGGTGCGAATGCATCGGAAGCGAACCGGGCAGAAGTAAGGTCACTAATTGACTCGCTAGATGGGAAACCAGAGGGAGTTGCCCGGAAAAGAATTTCAAAGAACTGCGTTCAAGCCTACAGCTTCTAAAGTTTGTTGGACGCGCACTTCTATTTGTTAGTGCTGGAGTCGCTGTGTATGAAGCAACGGTTCAGAGTATTTATTGCTACAAGACATGCTGCAAGTAGCCGTTACATGAGGAAATCGAGAAGATGCAATCAGATAAGGAATTTGGATACGGAGCCATGATCGGCTCCGTGTTATTCGGCGCCTATGTGATCTACCTTTTTCGGAAGGGGGAGCTTAGCTATCGTGGAGTGCGATATTCAAAAAAGGAAACAAAGATTCCGTTCTATTTCATGGTCGTTTTCATGCTCGTATTGGCCCTTATAGGCTTTCTATGCGGGGTCTCTGCCCTATACGTTTCAGGGGAGTGAAGCGATCTAGAAGGCGAAAACGAGAGGAGAAGAGTCAAGGGCTGATGATCGCTGATCAAATCGAAAAAGAAGTCCATGCCCCTCCGGGGCTCCCTACAAGTACCGCTCCAGATACTTCCCGGTGAGCGACTTCTTTTCCTTCGTGATCGCCTCTGGCGTCCCTTCGGCAACGACGGTGCCCCCTGTTTCACCGCCACCCGGCCCCATATCGATGACCCAGTCAGCGCATTTGATCACATCGAGGTTGTGTTCGATCACGATGAGAGAATTGCCCTGGTCCCGGAGGCGGTAAAAAACCTCCAGCAAGGTGGCGATATCGGCGAAGTGGAGTCCGGTGGTCGGTTCGTCGAGCAGGTAGAGAGTCTTGCCGGTGGCTGTCTTACCGAGTTCAGCCGCCAGCTTGATGCGTTGAGCTTCCCCTCCCGAGAGAGTGGTGGCTGACTGACCGAGTCGAACATAGCCGAGCCCGACGTCGTGGAGAGCACGGAGCTGCTGGCTGATCTTGGGGATTTTCTGAAAGAAAGTCAGGGCCTCTTCGACGGTCATTTCGAGGACATCGGCAATCGACTTGCCCCGATAGGTAACATCGAGAGTTTCGCGATTGTAGCGGCGGCCGTTACAGGATTCGCAGGTGACGTAGACGTCGCTGAGAAAGTGCATGTCGATCTTGATCATGCCGTCGCCCTGGCAGGTTTCGCAGCGACCTCCGGAGACGTTAAAGCTGAAGCGACCCGGTTCGTAGCCACGGGCTCGTGAGGCGGGAAGCTGGGAAAAAAGATCGCGGATCGGGCCGAAGACGCCGATGTAGGTGGCCGGGTTGGAACGGGGGCTGCGTCCAATCGGGGCTTGATCGATCACGATGACCTTGTCGATATTTTCGATCCCGTCGATTCCGTTGTGTTCACCGGGCTTGTCCTTGTTCTGATGAAAGTGGCGGAAGAGAGCCCGGCGCAGGATATTGTCGACCAGGGTGGATTTGCCGCTTCCGGACAAGCCGGTCACGCAGGTGAATTTCCCGAGAGGAAATGTGACATCAATGTTCTTCAGGTTGTGCTCTTTCGCTCCGCGCACGGTCAACGTGAGGGAGTCGGAATCGACCGGATCGGCGGGAGGGATCTCGATCGATGAAGCCCCGGACAGATACGCCCCGGTGATCGAGTTCTCGTCCGCGAGAACTTCTTCCGGCGTCCCCTGGGAGAGCAGCTTTCCTCCCTTTTCTCCGGCACCGGGGCCGAGGTCGAGAAGGTGGTCGGCAGCGCGGATGGTGTCTTCGTCGTGCTCCACCACCACGACCGTATTGCCGACATCGCGAAGGTCCTTGAGGGTTTCGATCAGCTTTTCGTTATCGGCCTGGTGCAGGCCGATGCTGGGTTCATCGAGGACGTAGAGGACGCCGGCGAGTCCCGCACCGAGCTGGGTGGCGAGTCGAATCCGCTGGCTTTCCCCTCCTGACAAAGTGCCACTCTGGCGGTCGAGGGAAAGATAACCAAGGCCAACGGTATTGAGAAAGGTAAGTCGCTTGCGGATTTCGCTGAGGACGTCGGTGGCATAGGTCGCTTCGAGGTCGCTCAGCTCGATGCCGTCAAGCCAGGTCAGCGCGTTGGCGATACTGAGATTGGTGAAGGCCTCGATCGAGAGCGGCTCTTTGGCGTGGTTCAGGGTGATGGAAAGAATTTCATCCTTGAGCCGTTTACCGCCACACTCGGGGCAGGGTTTGGGAGACATGAAGCGGCGCACGTTGCGCTTCGTCACTTCGCTCTTGGTGGTTTTGAGGAGACGGTTGGCCTGGTTGGAAAGGCCTTCAAAGTCGTCGTTGCCGTAGAGCAGGGCTTTTTTGAAATCGCGAGGCAGATCGGTGATGGGCGAGTCGAGGTCGGCGCTGTAGGTTTTGGCGAGGTCTTCGATGGCGCGCTGGTGGAATCCTTTTCGTTTCTTTGAACCGGTCCACCACGTCTTGATCGCTCCCTCGCGAATCGATCTGGACGGATCCGGAACCATCAGTTCTCCATCCGGCACGAGCAGGGTGCCGAGTCCGTGGCAGGACCGGCAGGCGCCGAGGTGGCTGTTGAAGGAAAAGTGCTTGGGCGTCAGCTTGGGGAGGGAAAAACCGGTTTCGGGATTGGTGAAACGAAAGGTGAAGTCATAGGGCTCGTAGTCGTCGGCCTCAGGCGGCTGGACGAGAACGGTGATGCGGTTTTCGGAGAGTTTCTGAGCCAGTTCGAGGGAGTCGGCGAGTCGGCTGCGGATGTCCTCGCGAATGACGAGTCGGTCGATCACAATCTCGATCGACTTTGCCTTTGGTTTGTCGCCTGTTTCTTCAATTTCGACCATCTCCCCGCCGAGTCGGGCCCGGAGAAATCCCTGGGCGCGGTAGCGTTCGAGGACATCCTTGAGTTTTTCTCCCTTCTCGAGGGCTACCGGGGCGAGGAGAATGAGTCGGGTGCGCTCGGGGTGTGTGGTCAGTTCGTCGACGATGTCTTTGACGGTGTGGCGAACGAGTGGTGTGCCGGTTTCCGGGTCGTGGGGTTGACCAAGGGCGGCGTAGAGGATTCGGAGGTAGTCGTAAATCTCTGTCGCTGTGGCGATCGTCGATCGCGGGTTGGGCTGCGAGGTTCGCTGCTCGATCGCGATGGCTGGAGTGAGCCCCTCGATGAAGTCAACGTCCGGCTTTTCTAACTGATCCAGAAACTGGCGGGCGTAGGCGGAAAGGGATTCAACGTAGCGGCGCTGGCCTTCGGCGTAGAGGGTGTCGAAAGCGAGCGAGGATTTGCCGGACCCGGAGACGCCGGTAATCACGACGAAGTGGTTCCTCGGTATTTCCAAATCGAGGTTTTTGAGGTTATGCTGTCGCGCCCCCTGGATTTTGATTATTGCTTCGTCGCCCATTTATGGAAGGTCATCCCAAGAAGAAGTGGAAAACATTGAGAAAGATCGGCTCCCCGCAAGGGGAGTCTGAGGGGACTGTGCCTGCGAACGAAGAAGAAATTGTTCGAACTGAGCTGTCGCCTTCCATCGTTGAGGGCCTGGCCGAGGCTGAAAAACCTGAGTCGGTTGTGGTGCCGGTGCCCGTGCCGACGCCGGTATCGGCGTCCGCGTCGAAGCCGGAGACGACATCGGATGACGAACCGGTCCGTGTGCTGGTGGCGCATCCGGTGGGTTCGACGGCCCGCTTGATGCGCGAAACGCTGGAGAGCTTTACCTCGGCAGAGGTGGATACCACCTCGAACTTCCTGCGGGCATTCGAGCTGGCTCTGCAGAAGCGCTACGAGATGTTTTTCTTCGGCATGAGCATCGGGGATCTCGATGGGCCGTTGCTCTACGAACTGATCTCCAAGGCCTACGCCTGCGGTACGGGGGTGAGAAAACTGGCCCCAGCGGTCGTGTTTGTCCGGGAAAAAGATGATCCCAAACTTCCCGAGGAACTGGAACGGGATGTCAGGGTCAAAGATGTGGTCAGCAAACCCATCCGCATTGAGCGATTGCTCAAAGCTGTGGAAAGCATTGTTGAAGTCAAGGACCCGACAGCCGGGTAGTGAGCTCAGCGCTTGCCGATTTTTGAGAAGACGATTTCGGCTCCGGCCGCTTTGGTGTGGTAGACGAATTCCATGAGTTCGCCGAGTCGGCCGCTCGGAAAACCGCCGCCGCGTTCGATGAACCAGTGCAGGTATTCGTAAGGAAGCGTGTGAAGCTTGCGATTCTGGTAGCGACCGAATGGCATCCGGTAAACTTCGAGGTCGGCCAGGTTTTCGGCCAGCTCCCGTTTCATCGCTTCGGCGGGATCGATGTCTTCAAAGTCACTCATCGAAACGATAGCAGCGGGTGGGATCAATGGAACCGTCCTCGAGGAAAAGGACTCCCTCGCTCTCGAGGAGGCGGCGTTTGCGATCCACCGGTTCGCCTCCGTTCTGTCCGAAGAAGCCACCGATGGTGAGGTCACCCTTGACCACCCGGTGGCAGGGCGTGTCGGGGGCGAATGGGTTGCGGCGCAGGGCCTGCCCGATGGCTTGGGCCGACCGGCAGGATATATGGTGACCCAGCAGTCCGTAGGTTGTGACCATGCCACGCGGGATGAGTTGGAGAGCGTCGAAGACTTTGCGCTCAAATTCAGTGGGAGGTCGCTCCGGATCCATAGCGGCAAACTAACGAATTCACCGAATCGGTGCAAATGCCGACTTGAGTTCCTTCCCGGTAGTTCGGAACATGGGGTGTGCTCATTGACTGGATCCAACCCCTCCTGCCTCCGGAAATCAATCTCGCTGTCATCAGCGTGTTTGTGATCCTGGTATTGGTGGTGGTGGCATTTTTTCGCGAGTGGGGAACGCCCGACATCGTGGCCCTGTCGGCGCTGGCGGCGGTGCTCCTGCTTGGAATCCTGCCGGTGAAGGACGTCATCGAAGACGGAGTGCTCCTTGAGCGCGGGGTGTTTTCGATATTCAGCAACGGGGCCCCCATTACAATTGCGGCGATGTTCGTGCTCAGTGCCGGCCTGGAACGCACCGGAGTCATCGCCGTGATGGGACGATTCTTTTCGAAGATCGCCGGCACCAGCGAGCTCCGGGTCATGCTGGTGATGATGACGATGGTGGCGGTGCTGTCGGCTTTCGTGAACAACACGCCTATCGTGGTTGTGTTCCTACCCATCGTTTTGGGCCACGCCCGCGCGACCGGGTTGAAGGCTTCCAAGCTGCTCATCCCACTCTCCTTTGCTTCCATCCTCGGTGGCACCTGCACGCTTACCGGTACGTCGACTAACTTGATCATCGATGATGTCTCGCAGGACTTCGGCCTGGAACCCTTTGGAATGTTTGAGCTGACCAAGCTGGGAATTATCTACCTGGTGGTCGGCTTTGTTTACCTGCTCTTCATCGGGCGCAAGCTATTGCCGAAGCGCAGCTCGCTCTCCGAATTAATCGACAGCGAAGCGACCCGTGAAGTGCTGACCCAGTTCCAGGTGGAGCCGGGTTCCCCATTGGTCGGGAAAACGCTGGTGGAGACCTTTCTCAAGGAATTTCCCAAGGCGAATGTTCTCGAGGTGCGTCGTCGCGGGCGAACTCAGGACATCCCGCTGAATGAACTGATGATCCACGAAAAGGACCGACTCCTCGTGACGATGCACGGTGCCTCGTTCCGCCAGCTGAAGGAAGAAGGGGGCATTCGATTCGAAGGTCAGCAGGACATGAGCCTGACTCACATGGAAACCCGGGAGCTGAAGATGCTCGAGGGAATCGTCGGACCGCGTTCTCACATGGTGGGCAAGACGCTGAAAGAAGTTGGTTTCCGTCGAAATTTCGGAATCAATGTTCTCGCGATTCATCGTCAGGGCGTGAACCTGAAAGCGGATTTCAATTCAGTGAAGCTGGCGTTTGGGGACACCTTGTTCATGGAAGGGCCACCGGATGCCTTCAATCGCCTCAAGAAGCAGAAAGACTTTGTCAGTCTCTCGGAGACGGCAGAAGTGAAGGTCAATACGAGAAAGGTCTGGATCGGTGTCGGCATTGCGGCGGCTTTTGTCATCGGTGCCTCCTTGAAGTTGCTGACGATTCCGGCCCTGGCGATTCTGGCTGCCGTGGCCATGATCCTGTTTCGCTGTGTCACCGCTCAGCAGGCTTACGAATCGGTGCAGTGGAACATTGTATTCCTGATCTACGGCATGCTGGCACTCGGGTTGGCGATGGACCAGAGCGGGGCCGTGCAGATGCTGGTCGACGGGATCATGGCGATCTGCGGCGGATTTACCCCGTTTGTCATTCTGGCCGTGGTTTATCTCCTCAGCTCGGTTCTCACTGAATTGATCAGCAATGTGGCCGTCGCCGGCCTTTTGACCCCGATTATCGTGGGTATTGCGGCCAAGATTAATCATGCCGGGGAAACCGGAGTGGATCCGAGGCCTTTCATTGTCGCGATGATGTTTGGCTGCAGTGCCAGTTTCGCGACCCCGATCGGCTACCAGACCAACACCTATGTATACGGGGCGGGGGGCTATAAGTTTACTGACTTCCCCAAAGTTGGCGTGCCCCTGAATCTGATTCTCTGGGTTGTGGCCTCGCTGCTGATCCCTCTGTTCTGGCCCTTCAGATAGGGGCGTAAAGCCTGTTTTCGCCTGGATTTAAGGCTATCAGGGGGAATCGCGGTCTGATGCTTGGGAGGCGCCTGCTTGTCTTAATATTTAGAAAAACCATAATTTCTATGTTTACATCTTGCTCGGTTTGGTGTTATTTTTATAAGATTTTATATAATTATCATAACTTTCTTGTAATGAATCAAAACCACCGAACGGGTTTTTGGTTGATCGGCGTGACGCTGATCGGCCTCTTTTCGTGCCTGCCTGCTCAGGGCGAAACCTTACGTGAGGCGGTCTGCGCGATGCTCGAGTTTGAGCCGGAGTTGAATGCCGTGGAGTATGATACGCTCAGTTCCAGGGAGGATCAGAAGATTGCCCGATCTGCGCTCTATCCGCGCCTCTCTCTGAACGCGATGACTGGATACTCTCAGCGCGATCGCTCGACTGATGGTCTTCTCGAAACGGGGGATTCACTTTTGCAGCGACAGCTTGGTCTTTCCTTGAGGCAGCTTCTCTATGACGGGGGAACGGCGTCGAACGAGAGCAAAGCTTCGCGGAATGCTTATCTTGCCCAGCAGTATTACGAAAAGGGAATGATCGAAGCTCGTGTCGTCGATCTTTGCGAAGTTTACCTCGAGGTCATTCGCACGCGTCGCCAGGTAGAGCTGGCGGAGATGAACGTGGAGAACCATGAGAAGATGCGCGATATGCTTGAAGAGCGAGCTCGCGCGGGCGGGAGTCGTTCCGATCTCGCGCTCGTTCAGGGGCGCCTCGGACTTGCCGTCAACACTTTGGCCACCGCGAGGCTTTCACATCGTCTCGCGGTAGGGCGTTATGAACGTCTCACGGGGAATTCTCCCGGAGCCCTGAGTTATCCCGAGATTCCTCAAGTAGGGGATTCGATGGAAGCCATCGACCTGAGTCGGAATCATGACTACCTGGCGGCGAACGAAGCTCTCGAGGCTGCGAAACATCGGGCGGAAGCAACTCGGGGATACCGTGGTCCCCGTTTTTACCTGGATGGTGGAGCCAGCGTCGGTCGCGATATCAATGGCGTTCCCGGAGATGACAACGAGCTCAGTGCTTTGATTGTTGGCAGTTGGGATATCAGCACCGGGGGCTATAACAAGGCGCTTCAGGAAAGAGGGCGCTATCAGGTTGGTAAATTTGAGGAGCTCAAGCGATCTGCTGACATCCAACGCCAATATGATCTCAGTGTGCTCTGGCAGGAGCGTGAGGGGTCGATTGCTTCGGTCGAGGCTCTCCGGATCTATTCAGAGGAGCTCGTCAGCGTGGCAGCGGATTATGAAGAGCAATTCCAGGTGGGGCGTCAGGAACTTCTCAATATTCTTGATGTTCAATCGGAGTCTTTCACCGCGGAATCCCGACTTCTCGATGCTCGTTTTGATCTGCATACATCGGTATTCCGAATTCTCGGTGTGCAGGGGCGTGCGACTACCCACGTTCTCGGAGGGGATGATTGCACGACCTGTCCGACTGGCAAAAAGGTGGTTCTCGACAATGGGGTTGAAGTGACCTTTGAGCATGCTGACCCGGATTGTCGTGTGCCTTTGACCCAGACACAGCTGATGAACAACAAGTTCGATTCCGACGGACCTGAGTCTGATTACGGATCGCCCCGCCAGTCCTATTACATCGAGCGCGAGCAATTCCCTTTAAATCCCAGTGTCGATTGCAAGCCCAAGGGTAAGAATTTCCGCCTGTTCCGAAAAGCAGAGCCGGTTCATACCGCCATACCGATCTTCAAGTAGGCGATATTGCCACGAAACTCGCTGACTGACAGCCTGTTGACTAAAGTATAAAAATTATATAAATTACTAAAATTATCATCCGAAAAGCGTCTCAGATCTTAGATTGGAGGGTTTTGAGGTTCATCACAGCAGACCAAAATGAAGTACTTACTTCTCATTAAGGATGCCGAGGGCAAGACCCACTTGGTGACCGTGGAGGGTTCCATTGAGGTTTCGGTGGCGCCCGGTGACGACGTTGTTGTCATGGATGAAAACGGTCAGCCGATTGATGTCAGCCTTCGTCCCAATGAGGAAGATCTCATCATTGATTTCCCTGACGGGAACCGTGCGGTGTTGAAAGACTTTTATGACTTCGAAGACTGGTCGGATCCTGTCACGATCAGTCTGAATCCGGTTGAGCCGATCCACGACTACGAATTTAACGCTCAATCAGGTAACCTTCCGAATGCGCAGAATTTCACCCTGATGAGGTTCTCCAGCATCGATGGGATTGAGTTCATCGATGAAATTGCCCCGGTGAATCTCGGAGCTATTCGAGCAGGAACGTCGGGCGGGGGAGGCCGAGTGGAACCCGAGGTCCCCAACACGCCTCCAGAGGCGAGGGACGACGAGCAGGAGACCGGTCAGGGCCAGGCGATCACCATTAACGTTCTCGATAATGACCTTGATACGGACCCGAGTGACCTACTGGTGGTAAGAGGGGTGGATCAGCCTGATTTGGGTAACGTCTCCGTCAACAGTGACGGAGAGATTGTCTTCAGTCCGGGATCTGACTTTGACTACCTGGGAACCGGAGAGAGCGCGACAGTCAGCTTCAATTATTCAATTTCTGATGGGAGCGGAGGAACGGACACTGCGACAGTGACGGTCACGGTGAACGGTGAGGAAGATCCGACCGTAACCGCCCCGGATGATGCAGTTACCAACGAAGGATCGACCATCGTGATTGATGTGTTGGCAAACGACTTCGATGCTGATGCGAATGATAATCCCCTTAATATTACCGGTGTGACCCAGCCGGTGGCTGGCCTGGTTACCAACAATGGTATGGATCTGACCTTTGATCCGAATGGTCAGTTTGAAAGCCTTGCCGTCGGCGAGAGCGCCACAGTCACCTTTACTTACACCACCGACACCGGCGTAACGGAAAACGTGACGGTAACGGTTGATGGCGTCAACGACGGTCCAGATGCGAGCGATGACACTGGGACTACTGATCAGAGCGCTCCCGTGAGCATCGATGTTCTCGACAACGATACGGATCCCGACGCAAGCGACACCCTGATGGTGGTGGGAGTGACTCAGCCTGTCCGGGGCAGCGTAGCGTTTTCGGCGGGTGAGGTGACTTTTGACCCGGGCAGTGACTTTGATGACCTCGATGTCGGCGAAAGTGCCACGGTAACGTTTGACTACGCCATCAGTGATGGAAATGGAGGAACCGATACTGCGACCGTGACCGTGACCGTGAATGGTCAGGATGATGCCACCGTAACCGCCCCGGATGCAGTGGCGACGGACGAGGAAAC
>JABSSQ010000204.1 GCA_013213905.1 Verrucomicrobiales bacterium
CTACACCCGCACTCTCCTTGGCGAAAGCACTGACTACGAGCCTTTCCGGATTTCATTTGAGAAGCTGATCAAGGAATACGATCAGCGCCAGTCTCAGGCTTTCGAAGACATCGCCCGCCTCGAGGCCGGCATCGACGGCCTTCCCCTGACACAGCAGCAGTTGCAGGCCTCGCTCGATCAGGCAGCCAATGAAGGCTCCCTGCTCGCCCTGGAAAGCGAGGAAGATTCCTTTTTCCCGATGCGATCCCTCCAGAAAACACTCATCCCGGCCGGACAGGCAGCGCTGGACGAGGCTGCTGCGGTCGGCCAGCAGGATCCGGTAGAAGCCTTCGAGAGCCTGATTCCCGAGGCTTCCCGTCTTGTCACTGAAGCGGGCGCCATGACGACTACCATCCAGTCCTTCCGTGAGATCGATCTGCCCGAGATTGAGCGCGCTCGTTCCCGTCTCGCTGATCATGAACGTTTGGTGGGTTGGATAGAAACCGCGCTCTCCGACATGAGTGCCCGCTGCGAAAACCTTGGTTCGCAGGGAGCTTCCGTTTCCATCGAAGAACCCTGGCTGGCTTTTGACCATGAGCTGACCCTCCTGAAGGGGCGCACTCTCAACAGCAAGCAGCTGACGCAACGCATCCATGAAGAACTCACGCCAATGGTCGAACAGCGTTCGAGGGAAATCATTGAAGCCCGAAGCGCCCTCGCCCGGCAACTGGGCATCGATGAGAAATCCCTCCTCAACGAACCCAACCTTCGTCCCGATGAGAGCCTGGATGACGCCCGCAACAACATCACGTCTGCTCTTACTGCCATCGACCATGGACAAGCCACAGCCGCCCGTGAATCACTGGCCGAAGCCGAGCGCAGTCTCGATGACATTGTCGCCTTGATTTCGCTCAGTCAAACCAGTGCCAAGGATCACGCGACCAGGCTTCGCGAGCTCACCGAAGGTCACAAGACAGTCTCGGGTGAAGTTGCCCCCGCGGAGACCCTGATCAACGAAATGCGCGAGCAATACGCCCCCAGCGTGACTTTGTTTGCGTCACGTTTCGGGGAGGGAATTGATGGGCAGAAATCCATCGCCGAATCAATCGAGCGGGCCAATCGTCGCCTCGATCAGACCAGGTTGGAGCTCTCTGAAAGTGCCACAGCCTTCAATGCCGGCGAGCTCATTCGCGGATTTGGCCTCCTCGAAACTGTCGCCAACGAACTCGATTTCGCTCGCCATCAACTGGCCCTGATCCGCGACCAACATGCCGCCTTGAAGCAGACCGAGAAAAACAACGGCGAACTTGCTGTGAAACTGGGAGATCGGCACCGTGAATTGGCTCTCCTTTCAGAAGACCGGCGCACCTGCCAGAGCACGATCGACGCGCATCTTTCCACGGGAAGTGCACTGGAGGAGTGGCGCGTTGCCCTGCAAGCCCCGAGGCCCGACCCGTTTCAACTCCATCGCACCGGAGAGTCCCTCGAGCATCAACTAAACGCGGTCGAAGACGGCATCGATGCTGACTGGAAGGCTTTTAAAATGGCGGAATCCGCCTCCACCGGTGCCAAAGCCGCCCTCACCTTCTGCCACACCTTTCTGCGCGAAGCCCGTGAAGATAACATCCCCGACAGCCGTGCACTTTCCCGTGCGATCGTGCGCCACGAGGAATTGACCAACGACCATGCCGGGATCGAACAGCAGTTGGAAATCGCCCACTCCGACTGGAGCGAGCTGTTTGCTCAGACTGCCCACATTACCGCTGAAACCGGCAAGGTTCGCAGCACCCTGCAGAGTGAGCTGGCTGCCGGTCGCGAAGCCGCCCAGCAAATCGAACGCGCCGCAGCACAGATCACGAAACTCAACCGCTGGCGCAGCAGTTACTACGTCAAACCCAACCGCCACGCCGGTGGCGCTGCCCTCGTCCGCGCCAAGCAGGCCCTTTTTAAGGGCGACTATGCCCGTGCCCGAAAGGCCGCTGTCGCCAGTCGCGGCGAAGCCGAACGCGAACTTGCGCGAGCCAAGCTCAACGAATCCCGCAAGGCCAGTGCCGCGGCCGCCGCGCGACGGAGAGCAGCTCAAAACAGTTTCTCGTCTGGTGCTTCTTTCTCTTCCGGCTCCTCATTCAGCTCCGGGTTTTCCAGTTCCAGTTTCTCATCCGGGTCGGGCTTTTCCCGCTCCGGCTGGTAAGATTAAGAACACGAAAATTTCCGGTTGCCCGATGACACTTTCTCCACTAATGTCCCGCCCCTGTCACTTCGGCAGGCACCGCAAAAGGGGCATTAGCTCAGCTGGTAGAGCACCTGCATGGCATGCAGGGGGTCAGCGGTTCAAATCCGCTATGCTCCACTTTTGCGATTCTCTTCGAATCACGGCATCGCCGGAACTGATACGAAAATTGTCCTGACGCAGCTTGATTAATGGGCACCACCGCGTTTCCGTTCCGATCATATGGATCGCACCACAAACCTCTCCAAGTTTCTCCAGTCAGACGGTCGCACCGTCATTCTTCCTATCGATCACGGAACGATCATTCCGGTTCCTGAGCTCAATCCGCTGAGCATCATTGAAGAACTGAACCCAATTGTCGACGGATTCGTGGTCAATCTGGGTGTCGCGAACGCAGCGGCCGACCTCTTCGGGGACAAGGGCGTCTGCTTGCGCACGGACTGCTACAAGCCGGTCTATGGCGATAATGTTGACGAGGGCAGCTACCGGCTCTACGGCGCTGACGAAGGCCTGGCGGTGGGCGCTAATGCCATGATGAACATGCTCTACTCCAACCACCCCAACGAGGCAGACAACACTCGCGAGGTGGCAGAGTTGATCAGTGAGAGCCTGGAAACTGAAATCCCGGTGATTCTTGAGGCCCTCCCCTTCAGCATTGGACGTCCTGACGATTACACCGTGGAAAATGTCGGCTTCACCGTTCGCGCTGCGGCCGAACTCGGTGCTGATATCGTCAAAACAGCCTACCCCACCAACGGAAGCGTCGATGACTTCCGCGCCATCGTGGACTCCTGTTTCGTTCCTGTGGTCGTGCTCGGCGGAGCCGCGATGGGAGATGACGAAGCTCTCCTCTCAATGGTCAAGAACTCCATTGACGCCGGCGCTATCGGCACGGCTGTGGGGCGCAATATCTTTCAGCACGCAAACCCTGCCGGGATTGCCTCAGCGATCAGTGCCATCGTCCATGACGACGCCACCGTAGATTCAGCTCTCAAGCTGGTCTAGGGGCCGCATCTGCGCGCCGTAAAAGGTGTGAAAGTGAAAGGTAAAAGGTCTAGTTTTCGGCCTACAGCGTAGACATTTTACCTTCGCCCCTCTTACCTTACCCCGAGCCCACCCGCGGCGCCCATCCATGATCGTTCCCTCTCTCCAATATGCCGGCCGCATTATGCGCACGGCTGACAAGCGTCACCTCGGCAAGTTCATGTGGAACTTCGGGGTGAAAGGCATTCGCTCGGTGAACCTGTTCAAGAAACGGATGAAGGAGGGCGTCTATTTCCCTCCCTTCCTCTACATTTCCATTCTCAATAGCTGTAACCTGCGTTGCCAGGGATGCTGGGTCGATGTCGACAAGCCGAGGGAGAGCCTCAATCTTGAGGAGCTCAACAATATCGTCAACGACGCCAAATCCCACGGGAACAGCTTCTTCGGAATTCTCGGGGGCGAGCCATTCATGCATCCGGAACTGCTCGATTTCCTTGCCGAGCACCCGGACTGCTTCTTTCAGGTCTTCACCAACGGTCAGATGATCACGGAGAAGAAGGCCAAGCAGCTCCGCCAGATCGGAAACGCCACACCTCTCATTTCAATCGAAGGCACCGAGATGGTTGCCAACGAACGCCGCGGCGGCAAGGACGTGCTCAATCGCACCCTGCGCGGGCTCGACAACTGCCTCGACAACAAGCTTCTCACCGGAGTGGCCACCAGCCTTTGCCAGACCAACATCGATGATCTGCTTACCGAAGCCTGGCTGCGCAAGCTCATCGACCGCGGTGTGCACTACGCCTGGTATCACACCTATCGCCCGGTTGGCCCCCAGCCGAACGAAGCACTGGCCCTGACACCCGAGCAGGCCCGCAAAGTCCGCGAATTCGTGGTGACGATGAGGACCAAGCTCCCCCTGGGCATCATCGATGCCTACTACGACGGAGAAGGTAGAGCCTTGTGCCCTATGGCAAACGGGATTTCCCACCATATCTCACCGACTGGTGGCATTGAACCCTGCCCAATCATTCAATTTGCGACAGAAAACGTCCGCGATGGCTCAGTTTACGAGACCCTGACCAAGTCCGCTTTCATGAAAGACTTCCGCGAGACGGCAGCCAGTCATACCCGGGGCTGCATCGTTCTGGAGCGTCCGGATCTCGTCAAAGAGCTCGCAGAGAAACATGGCGCCGAAGACACCACGATCCGAAAGAGTGCCATTGCCGAGCTCGAAGCCATGACTCCGCGAAACAGCCAGTGGC
>JABSSQ010000205.1 GCA_013213905.1 Verrucomicrobiales bacterium
CCATTGCTCGCCAACGCAGATTCTGGCCACTCCATCGGGTGAGTTTTCAATCAAGGCCCTGACAAACTCCTCGCCAGTCTGCTCGGAGAAAGCGCGGTCGAAATTGACAATCAGTACCGAGTCGACCTTCAGCATGCGTTCTAAGAGGAACAACTTGTGCGCCGAGGCTGTCAGCAGTCGAGGCGCGTTGCGAGGCGACAGAACCTGGACCGGGTGTGGATCAAAGGTGACCACCACTGCCGAGCCGCCTTCTTCTGCGGAGTCCAGCGCGGCGTCAATTACCGCACGATGCCCCAGGTGAACCCCGTCAAACACCCCAATGGCGAAATGCAAGGGGCCCGGAAGACGCCTTAGATCGGCAATATCGTAAAGCACCTCCATGGGATTGATTTAGCCGTTCAACGGGCAAACCGTCAAGCTCCCCGCAGGCGGGAAACTTCAGGCAGAGAGAGCATCTTGGAAATGATGTCAGAACGCTCACCGTGTTTCAGTTCCTCGAAAGTCACAGTTCGCTCGAGGTCAAACTTTCCGGAACGGGTCCGGCGCAGAGCCTTGAGGAAAGCCCCGCAACCCAGATCCTGCCCGATATCATGGGCGTAGGTCCTCACATAGAAACCCTTGCTGCACTTGACCGTAAAGTCGACTGAAGGCAGCTCGATGCCGTCGATCCTGGATCCGAAGACATGAACAAAACGGGGATCGCGTTTCACCTCTTTCCCCTGGCGGGCCAGCTTATAGAGCGGCACCCCGTCCTTCTTGATGGCGGAGACCATCGGAGGCGTCTGGTAAAAGTCCCCCTTAAACTTGTCGAAGGCCTCCTTGATCTGCTCCTCCGAGAAATCAGGAACTTCCGCCTCTGTCTCCACTTCCCCTTCTGCGTCCTGGGTATTGGTCGTCTTTCCCAGTTCCAGGGTGCCCGTGTATTCCTTGTCCTCGGACATGAGAAGGTCCTGGATCTTGGTCGCCTTGCCAATCACGAGAATCAGCAATCCGGTCGCCATCGGGTCAAGCGTGCCACAATGCCCGATTTTCTTGGTATTGAGCGTTCTGCGCGCCACGGCAACCACGTCGTGGGAAGTCATGTCCTGCCCCTTGTCGACAAGGAGCACTCCGTCTATGGACTCAGAGTTCATAATCTCGTATACCGGCGGCAGTCAATCCGGCCGGAAGCGCGAAAAGTATCCCTGACCGGCCAAATTGAAACCGGAAATTTTCGATTCCCGATTCAGCGTAACTCAGGCTCAGCAGGAGCGCCACCCGAAGGGGAGGCCTCTTCCCCTCCAGACCCATTGCTACCACCTCCCGAGACATCGTAGCAGATCAAGCGCGAGCCCATCTCATTCTGATTCACAAAGAGGCGTCCGTTGCTGATTGCGGGAGGTGCCCACGTTTCCGGGGCATAAAACAAACGGGCCTTGGCCATAATCTGG
The DNA here is from genome assembly GCA_013213905.1 of Verrucomicrobiales bacterium. GTDB lineage: Bacteria > Verrucomicrobiota > Verrucomicrobiia > Verrucomicrobiales > DEV007 > Arctic95D-9. Next base: position 1,431 of record JABSSQ010000205.1, read on the forward strand.
AACCCGTAGGAATCAAGATTCATCCTCAGCAACGCTCCGTTTTCGCTGAGGCACAGGAAACTCCCGTCTACGTGAATCAAATGAGCGTGGCCAAGACTGATCGGGATATCGCGGTCGTTCCAGGGAATCGTGGTCTGATAGAAAGCTTCGTTCCAGAGCACGCGCCCGGTCGCCACGTCCATAGCCAGCATAAGTCCTCCGTTTCCACCAAATCCATAAACGACACCCTCGTGATAAATCGGGGTCTGGAACTGGCAACCAAACTCGGGAGAAGTCCAGAGGACCCGCGCTTTGAAATCGGAGCCGTATTGAAGCATCACTCCACCCATCCCGTAATCCTCGGTTAGAAAGATCCGGTTTGGCCCACATGGCACGGGCGTCGCGGCATTCACACTCGCAAAGTTGTTCGAGCGCCATGCAAAGGAATCGTAGACTTCTCCAGTCTCAGGATTCATGCAGAGCAGGCCGCCATGGGGCGGCTTCACCATACCTCCTGCAAAAACAAAAAGGCAGTCCTGCCCGTTCACCTGACTGATGACGGGCGAGGCATAACTGCCGTTCCAAGCGTGATCAGTCTTCCAGATAAAGGTTCCGTCGCTCTTGTTCAACGCGACCACACAGGCTTCATCGGCGCCCACGTGAACGATCAGTTTGTCTCCATCAATCAGCGGGCAGGAACCGTAGCCGAAAAAGAAAGGTGACGGCCCAAACTCAGACTCGAGTTCCAGCTTCCATTTCACTTCGCCCGTTTCCAATTCAAAACAGATCAAGTCACCGTCGTTTCCGAGGGTGTAGACCAGCTTCGTCTCCGGATCGATCACCGGACTGGAACGAGGCGTGTCAGTAATCCCGTAGCTCTGTGCCACATCCACGGCGTAAGAATGATCCCAGATCGTCTCCCCGGTGGCTGCATCGAGGCAGCGAACCTCCTCGTTCTGGTCGACCTGGTGAATAAACACCAATTTGTCATCAACAATCACTGGTCCGGAATGCCCTTTGCCGCGCTCCACCTCCCATAGAATCGGAGGCCCCGTTTCATCGAAATTGAAATTCAGTCCCGTCTCACTGCTGTGCAGATCCAGGTTCGGCCCGAGAAAATGAGGCCAGTCTGCCCCATTTGCCACAACAGCCAAGGTCAGCGCGGTCACTAATGAAAAAAATCTCAACATCAACACAATCATAAGCCAGAACAGGGAAACCGGATTCATTTTTCTTGGAAAATACCCCGCGATCCGGCCACTCTAAGACCTATGAATCCCTCCCCCCTCTCCGGCAAGAAAGCTCTCATCACCGGCGCTTCCAGCGGCATCGGACGCGCCATTGCCCTGTCACTTGCCGAACACGGTGTTTCCAACGCTCTCCTCGCTCGCAGAAAGGAGCGCCTCGAAGAAGTTGCCGAACAGGCATCTAAAACCGGAAGTCGGGCCAGTATTTTCGTGGTCGACCTTTCCGATCCCGCAGAAACCGGGACCGCTGTTTCCCGCGCTGTGGAAGAACTTGGAGGGATCGACATTCTCATCAACGCTGCCGGGGTCGCCCTCCAGGCCGGTCTTTCGAACGGTGAATTCGAAGATTGGAAAACCATGATGGATATCAACGTCCTCGGCCTCGCCAACGTCACTCGTCACGCCTTGCCGCATTTCCCGAAATCAGGCGGCCACATCCTCAATTTGAGCAGCATGTCAGGCCACCGGGTCCCCGGCAAAGGAGGATTCTATGCCGCCACCAAGTTCGCCGTCCGCGCCATGACCGAGGGCTTGAGACAGGAATTACGCGCCGCCGAAAGCCTGACCCGGGTCAGCAGTATTTCGCCGGGATTCGTCGATACGGAGCTTCTCGATATCTACTTTGCCAACGCTGACGACGGAACCAGCAAATACGACCGTATCGGCTACCCTCTCCTGAAACCCGAAGAGATCGCGGAGCTGGTAGTTCATCAACTGACGCTTCCGGCCACAGCCGAAGTCACCGACATTCTGGTGCGCCCGACCGCGCAGGCGACCTGATCAAAGCTTCACCGCCCGCGTCGCCGCGAACATGGGAAACCATCCGTGCAGACCGGTGCTTTCGGCATCCCAGTGATCCTCATAGAAGCCGGTTATCGCGAGTCCCGCCTGGCATTGTCCACCCAACTGGGTCTCCCAACTGTGGCTGTACTCCACGCTGAGTTGAGCTTCGAGCATCTCCGATAACAACTCAGCATTCGCGTGCTCCATGTCGGAATAGGGGAGCTTGTGCTTCACGACCAGTTCGCCGGTCTCTTCGAGCACCTCGTGATCAAAGAGAAAGAATGCCGGGTCCATAAACCCGCACAGCAGGCTGCCCCCCTTCTTCATAACCCGGGTCGATTCCTGCCAGATTGGTTCAAGGTTTTCCGCAAACACATTTGAGACAGGATTGAAGATCAGATCAAACTCTTCGTCGCTCAACGCCGCCATGTCGGCCATGTCTCCCTGGATCGCCCTGATTTCCAGCCCATGTCGCTCGCAGGTCTCGACGTCCTTTTCCAACTGAACATCAGAAGCGTCATACGAAGTCACCTCAGCACCGGCAGCAGCGAAAATGGGTACTTGCTGCCCCCCGCCGCAGGCCAGCGCCAAGACTTTCACCCCGGAAAGATCCGGATAGCTTGGAAACCAGTCCGCGGGCACTGCTTTGTTCGGTGTCAGGATCACGCTCCATTCGCCCGCCCTCGCTTTTTCAAACACCTCATCCGGATACGGCGTGCTCCAACGACAGCCCTCTTCGGACTGCAAGTTCCAGGCGTTGCGATTGTATTCGGCAATGTTCATGGGGCGGAGCAATCATTACCTCAACTTCTCAGCAATGTCGTCCGCATATCCCGTCATTTCGAGAAAGGCCCGGCCCACCACCTTCTCCTCGTCAAAGCAATAAACGTCACAAGCGCCTTCCCAATAGCTCACCCCTCCTGTTCCCCCCGTCATCTCCTGTTCCGCCATGACCGGCCGCAGTTGCAGATGTCGCTGTTTTCCACTTTTCGGATCCAACACCTTAATCTCCGGGGATGTCGGGTAAGTCGCCCCCGTGACCGGACTGGTCCAGTCACCTCCCTGGATCCAATCGTAGTCATCGAGAATCAGGTGCGTCAGCTCACCCTCTTCACTGATCCACACCAGTTTAGAATAAGGAGAGAACTTTTCGCCTTCGGTTCGAAGCACATAGCCCATGATTTCGCGTCCGTCGTCAAACTGCAGGCAGGCCCAATTCCAACCCGTTTGACTGCGGTCGAGCTGGCTGCTCGAGATCTCATGATCCATCCAGGCACTGCCCGTGACTTCAAACTCGTCCCCTCCGATGCTCAACCTTCCCAACGCCTTCAGCCTCGGGAACGTGATGTAGTAACTCGCCGCCGTCCCGTCAGGGCCTTTCTTTGAAATCCCATCTTCGCCAAAAATAACCGGACCTTTGGTTGGCTCTAACAGAAGATCCCATCCCGCATCCGCTCGAACTCCGCCAACGAGTCGCATTTGACTGCCCTCACGTTGAAGCGTCCAGCTACCGTTGCGCACATCCAGATCCCGGGTCGAAGCGAAAGCATCCCATCCCTCCCGGTTCAGCTTTTCTTCGTGGAGAAAAACACCTTTCTCAGGATCGCTGACTCCCATATGCGCCATGTAAATCTGGTCGGATCGAAACGCTCCTTCCGGGTCCGGTTCACCGGGCCGCTGCCCCAGCCGGAAAAACGTGGCCTGGAATCCGAACCTCCGACCGCCTCCTTCGAGGTGCCCGGTGATGTACCACCACTCGATTTTAAAATCGGGATGGCTACCATGATCTCTCGGGAATGTGAGCTGAGTCCCTACCTTCGGGATCGACCACCCCTGCGCCCGGGCCGCACCGACCAAAGAAATCATCGCCATCCATACTGTCAGCCAATACTTCATCCTCAATCTTCCTGATCTGACTTCACTTCAGCGTTACGATAGCCAACCACATAAGCGACCACCGCCGCAGCGATCAGGGTGACGATTGTCAGGACCATGAACATGGTCCAGGGCACCCGATAGGTCAGCGTCCATCCGAAGCTTTGCGGATTGATCACATCGATCAGGATCCAACCCAGCACAAAGCTCATCGACAATCCGCCTGCCAGTCCAACCACCGCGATTCCAAGCCCTTCGGTCATGGCACCGGTTGCTATTTCTCTCCGTGTTGCCCCGAGCGACTTCAAGGTGGTGAGCTCCGCTTTTCTCTCAATCAACAATCCAGCCAGTGCCAGCCCCAGTCCTGACACTGCAATCAAAACCGCAATTCCCTCCAACGCGTAGGTCACGGCAAAGGTCTGGTGAAAAATGCGGAGCGAATCTTCGCGCAGTCGAGTGTTGGTCCTGACCTGCAACGATGGGAACTCAGCGCGAACGGCCTCGGCAACGCGTTCCGCATCCTCTCCTTCACCGAGGTAAAGTGCCATCTGAGACACCTCATCATCACCGAACCATTCACGGGTAAAGCTCCGATGCACCACCAGCATACCGGCTTCATTTCCGTAGTCGGCATAAACTCCGTTCACCCTGAGCTTTTTCACCCCAACCGGAGTCGGCAACTCCAGGCTGTCCCCTTTGCCAACGGCGAAGCGTCGGCTGAAGGACTCGCTGATCCATGAAGGATAGATCTCGTCCTCAGGGCCGAGCAGATTTCTCTCGCTGGTATCGGCCGGCGGGTTCAGCCAGATCATTTTCAAGGTTCTCGACGGGTCATCATTGTAGTCCGAAGCCCCTAGAACCGTCTCTTTCCCATCGATCATGATGCGATATTGATTCAGCACATCAGCCCCCTCGACACCCGGCATGGCTTCGATTCGCTGCCAGGTATCCTTGGTAAGCGTTGAACGATTCTCCACCGACGAAGCACCCCCACCGGAAACATAAAGGTCAGCTTTCAGGATCTGCCCGATCCAGGCCGTCAAGGTGCTCTCGAAACTCGCCACGAGAATCCCCATTGCAGCTGACATGCCGATCGCCACCGCCAGCCCGGCTGCTGTCAGCAAGTGGCGACCCGCCGGCTGGACCAGGTGACTCGCCGCATAATTCCGAAGCGCGCTACCTTTTTGTCCCAGCCACTTAAAAAGCTTTGCCACCGGTCGAAACAAGACACCAATGAGAATACTCCCTCCCACTACCACCAGAATGGAGGCAAGGTAGCCCCCTACCGGAACAATCGAACCGTTGCCGGATATCCAGGGCGGCAACATGGCACCGGCCCAACCAGCCAGGACCAGAACGACTCCCAGCCAACGCTTTCTCAAAAGAACCAGACCACCTCCGGGTGCCCCCTGGCGCATCATTTGAGCAGGCGGGGTCATCGCCGCATCCCTCGCCGGGACTAACACAGCTACCAGGCTGGCCAGCACACCGAATCCCATCGAGAATGCGATCTCTCCCGGCTCGAGTCGAATTGCATTCGACGTGGTTTCGTAATAGAGCGTGTTTACAGTTCGGCCAATCGCTCCCACCATTCCCTGGGCAAGCCCGATTCCAATCATGACTCCGAGGGCGCTGCCTATCACTCCCGTTGCTAGCCCTTCCAATAACCAGGTTTTGCGGATCTCCGCCGGCGTCACCCCCAGCGATCGAAGCACCGCCATCTCCGCCCGCCGCTTGATCACCGCAGCCTCCATTGCCTGCATGATGAGGTAAGTGCCCACCAACAGCGCCAAACCGGAAAGAATCGTCAAATTGAGACGAAACGCTGCGCTCATTTGGGTGACCGAGTCTTTTCGCTGCGCAGGCGTCTCCAGCAACCAGTTGTTGGCCTCAGCGACTTCTGCCAATTTCGCGGCCGCTTCCTCCTCGATTCCCTTCCGAAACTCACCATTGGGAAAGCGGACTTCAATCCGGGAGACCCCCATCCTGCCACTCATTTCCTGCAAGGCGGGAAGATCGACTAACAACAGGTTTTCAGGAATCGAAGGCAGGTTGGGATTCTCGGGCAGAACACCTCCCATCTCGACCTCGATACGTCGATCCCCGAGAACCAGGGTAAATGCCTCCCCCGCAACGATCTCGCGGGCTTCCGAAAACGCCATCCCGCTGAAAACCAGGTCTCCGCGTTCCAGGAAAGACGGACCCGAATCGTCCCCGCGGGCATTCGACTGCGGCGCGGCGACTCCCTGCGAGTAGTTCGCCGCATTTTGCATGGCAACGAGATCGAGCCCCATGACCCTGAGCACGGTCTCCTCGCCGCTGACAGTCCCCGACATTTCAACCACCGGGAAGAGCCCCAGCGGGATGCTTCCCAACTCTCGTCGCAGGATTGACAGGGACTCGTTCGGGATGTCTCCCGCTTTCGGACGAATCAAGTAGTCGCTTTGACCTGTCAGCGACTCGGTGAACATCCCGAATCCTGACACAGCCGCTTTGTTTGCGAGCCGGATCGAGAGGAACACCGCAACTCCCAGGGCCACGATGAGCAAAAGCACAGCGGTCAGCTTCCACTCGCGCATCCAGTGCCTCCACACCATGCGCGACCAAAGCCAGCCAGTGGCGTCACCTCTGTCCGGGGAACCGGTCATCTGACAATCACGCAGTGGCCTCCTCCAACAGGGCTCCGTCCCGCATTTCCACGACTCGACTGCAGATCCGGGTCACTTCGCGACTGTGGGTCACCACCAGCATGGCAATTTCATAGTGATCACTGAGAGACTTGAGCAGATCGAGGATGGCTTCACCGGTCCTGGAATCGAGATTACCCGTCGGTTCATCGGCGAGAATCAAGCGCGGACGGATCGTGAGCGCTCTCGCAATGGCAACTCTCTGCATTTCACCCCCGCTGAGTTCGTGAGGAAACGCGGCTGAACGTGACTCGATACCGACTTCCTCGATCAACTTGGTCACCCGTTCTTCCCGTTCCTTCGAGTCAACGCCCTGGAGCTGCAGCGGAAATTCGATGTTTTCTCTAACCGACAGGGTCGGCAGGAGGTGAAAAAACTGAAACACCGTGCTCACCGTTTCGCGACGGAGGCGGCACCGTCCTTCCTCGTCGAGCTGGTCGAGCTCGACATCACCCACCTGGATGGATCCGCCGTCCGGGCGGTCAATTCCACCGATACAGTTTAAGAGAGTGCTTTTCCCGGAGCCCGATGGCCCCATCAATGCGACCCTCTCACCCCTCTCCAATTCCAGGGAAACCCCTTTCAGAACCGGAACAGAGCCATAGGATTTTGTGAGCCTCGATACTTGCAGCGCCTTCATTTTTCTTCACCGTATGGAGATTACGTCGACCGTTAACCGCAGGAACACCATTTCGCGCAGGAATCGCCGACCTCAACCCTTTCAAAACATCCATGCCCCGCTTTCCCATCCAGATGCCGCAACTCGGCGAGTCCATGGCTGAAGCCACGGTTCAGCAGATCCTGTTTTCCCCCGGAGACGAGGTCAAAGCGGACCAGGATCTCTTCGAAGTTGAAACTGACAAGGCAATGATGGAGGTGACCACTCCCTGCAGCGGCACCATTATCGATGTCGTGGCAAAAACCGGCGAAAGCTATGCCGTTGGTGCTACCCTCGCCCACATCGAGGCGACCGAGGAAGACGCTACCAAGGCAGGCCTGCTCAAACCCAGCGATACCGGAGCCATTAAACCAGTCGAGGAAGACGCTGGTGGTGACGATACGGAAAACCTCCACTTTAAAGTCGACGAAGACGATGTGATCGATCACAACGCCGCCCCGTCCGTAAAACCAACCGTGGAAAGCGGCCTTCCCGTTCCGATTCGCTCCTCCGTCTACCTCAGCCCCCGCATGCGTCACCGCATGGATGAGCTGGGATTAAACTCCGCCGATCTGGCCGGCATTCCCGGCAGCGGAGCTGGCGGGCGTGTCACGGTTGAGGACTTTGAGAAATTCATCAGCGAACTCGAAGAGCACAAGATGACCGACGCTTCGCCTATGCGTATCGCCGTGGCCGACTCGATGAGGCGGAGCTGGACTCGCCCACTCGCTACGGTGACCGTTCCTATCACGATGGACTCCGTCCTTGCTCACCGGAAGTCACTGACCGAGAAGCCAGGCGTGACTCTTTACGCGATGCGTGCTCTCGCCATCGCGATTTCTGAAAATACGGCAGTAGCAGGACGCCTTATCGGTAACCGCATCGTTCACCCCAATGCCATCGATATTGGTTTTGCTGTGGAGGTCGAGGACGGCGTGCTGGTTCCTGTCATTCGTGAAGTGGATCAGAAAACACTCTCCGACATGCGTGAGCCCTACGAAGAGCTCGTCAAGCGCGGCCAGGAGCGTCGACTCCCCCCCGAAGCTACCGGCGCCGGCATTGCTACAGTGACCAACGTCGGGCCGTTTGGCATCACCGATGCAACACCCATTCCTCTTCCGGAGCAGAACCTGGTTCTCGGTCTCATGGCCGGACGGCCCACCCCGATCTGGGATAAGGAAAAAGAGGCGTTTCTACCGAAGATCGAGAGCAAGTTCATCCTCAGCTTTGACCATCGCATTCTCGATGGTGGTGCCGCGGGACGACTGCTTCAGCGCGTCGGGCAACTTCTCCAGGAACCTGAGCAATTGTGATCTCTCCACACAGCGGGTTGATAGACCTTCCTTGAGAATTGTTGCTCACGGGCCGGTCACTCAGACCGAGATCCAGCCGATCTTCGTCTGAATGAAAAGCCAGATGAACGTCCAAGCAGGCAGGCAAACAAACACTTCGACCACAGAGTGTATGCCATGAACGACCCGCTCTGACCTCACCGGAGAGTTGTGCATCCGAATCTCTCCAAAATAGAATGACACGGTTGGAACCAGGAAGCACCAGATCGGGTCGCCAATCCAGCGAGAAATCGGGAGCCTATTTCCCTCAGGTGCGAGGCCGGTTGAGAGATACACAAACGGTAACAATGCCGCATACAGCAACGCCAGGTTGAACCACTTTCTCTTCGAACCACTCTTCCTGTTGAGGGAATAATACAAATAGCGCCACGCGTAGACTACGGAAGCTACGGTCAGCACACCGATCCACCTAAAACTGGACGCAATGTCTTGGGGCAGCAAAACAGGAACTAACAAGGAGAACGCCAACAAAGCTGACGAAATAAAAACAAATAGATGACGCCTCTCCAGGGCTTTAGCCTCCGGATTGCCGAGCAGCAACTGCATTACCTTGTTCATTTCCCAACCCCGGCAGATTACCTGAAAAGCAGCCATTTTGCCCCCCCCCAATTGAGGTATGAACACTTATCAGCCTCGAAAATCAAGGTAGCCTAGCCGAACTCACCACGGGAGACCTCAAAAGGCCGCCGGGCCACTGGCAGAACCGTAATTAGAAGACCTGAGGACAATGCTATTGTTGCACCCGTGCACTGATGCTGGAGCACTGTTCCGCAATGGAACAAAATAGTTCGACTTCAGCGACCCGGCGGGGGAACAACCTGCCTCTGTACCGGTCTATTATCCAGTAATTCCTGCAAAGGCCCCGAACTACTCGGAGGCGGGTTCCGAAGCCTTCTTTCTTCGGCTATCTTTCCCGGACGTCTCCATCAGCCAGACCGCAACAAATCCGACCGCGATCACAGCAACCGCCAGAAGGTTGTGGGGGCAGAGTTCCGGAAGATACCACTCATACCCAACCACCTTTTCCTTGGTCTTACCTGCAGCTTCAAAGGTCTGAATCACTTCGTCTTTCCATGGCCAAATAATCAGCAGGGACCCCGCTACGAAGCCCGTCAGCAAGGCCACCGCTTGATCGTGAAACTCACGGAACACCCAGGACAGGATACGACTCAGTGCCAATACTCCAATCACGGCACCTATTCCAACAGGGATCAAGATCCTCAGGGCGGAAAGGTCCCCACTCGCCAGAAGTGAAACCGATTCGATCATAATCAGCGAATAGTTCCCCATCAAGAGCAGGACAAATGACCCTGACAAACCCGGAATGATCATGCTGGCCATCGCTACTACGCCACAGATCAGAAGATACCAGATCGCATCGTTCTCCGAGGCTGGCTTCAGTAATGCAACGGTCACTGCAACCGCTGCTCCAATGAGGCACCCGACGATCGCACTGAGGCTCCAGCGTTTCACCTGCTTACCGACAAATATGATCGAGGCCACGATCAGCCCAAAGAAAAAGGACCACACCATCACAGCGTGGTAATCGAAAAGATATCCCAAAAGTTTTGCCAGGCTCACAATGCTGACCACAACTCCTAACCCGAGCCACAGCAGAAACCAGAAGTCCACCTTTTCAGCAAAGGCTCGAAACTCCCTCCTTAAGAGATGCTTCAACGCCTCAATCCCGAAGCCCGTGATGGCATTGATGAGGCGTTCATAGATTCCGGTGATGAAAGCCACGGTGCCGCCGGAGACGCCCGGAATTACGTTGGCTGCACCCATCGCAGCACCTTTGAGAAAAGTAGAAAGCGTTTCTTTCATCTCGAGGAGGATTCGACCTCAGCCCTTGAACTGGGCCTGCATCTCCTTCAAAACCCGCTTGATCGCCATCTTCTTCGCGGTGGACATGCGATCGATGAAAAGCTTCCCGAGAAGGTGATCTGTTTCATGCTGAATCGCCCGGGCAAAAAGGCCGTCTGTCTCAATCACCAGTTTCTCTCCATCCAGTGTCGTCACCGTGGCCTTCACTTCAAAGGGACGAGTGATGTCACCTCGAAGATCGGGAAAAGAAAGACAACCTTCCACATCCGTGTCCTTGGAGCCTAGCAGCTCGAGCTCCGGATTGATGAAAATCAACGGGCTGACTTCCTCCAGCGGTGTGTCCTCGCCGTTCACCCGAAGATAGCTGATGCATTCAGGATCGTGGGACACGTCGACGATAGCCAGCTGTATCGCTTCCCCCACCTGCTGAGCTGCCAGCCCGACGCCGTTGGCATCATACATCGTTTCCAGCATATCGGAGGCGAGCTCCCGAATTTCGTCGGTAACTTCGGTTACAGGTTCACCGACTTTCCGGAGCACCGGATCAGGATAGAATACAATCTTGCGAATCATAGGGAAAACTACCGGGCTATCTTACCCCATCTTTCCGGCCGGCAATGAAAAACCTCACTCGTCGAGCAAAATGCGGAGCGGCAAATCGCTGATCTCCAGTCCCGCCTTGGTCGCGGCATCCCAGACTTCAACCATGAGTCCAAGGGGAGCCCCTTCGTCAGCCTTGAGCTCCAACTCACCTTCGCCGGACTGCTTGAACTCTGTCAGCACTGCAGGCAGGGAAGCCATCGGGACCACCCGATCCCCCAGCGAAACCTGCCCGTCCTTGCTGAGAGAGAGGGCCACCCGGTCGGTGACCTCTCCTTCCGCCGCCATCTCGGATGACTTCGGAAGGTTCACCTTCACGAGCGACTCTTTCTTCTTGAAGGTCGTCGTGACGATGAAAAAGATGAGCAGGATCGCGAGAATGTCGATCAGGGTAATGATCGGCACCGTCGGCTTGGCTCGTTTCTTCTGGTAAATATTCACGAGAGAAAGTCGCTTTCTTCCACTTCACGCCCGGTCTGCTCGATCGCTTCGACAAGTGATTCGTCAGGTGTCGACATGGCTACCTCGGCATTGGCGGCCTCAACATCATACATGGCCGGTCCGCCATGCTTGTAAAACTCAGTCAACAGGTGACCGGCAATCACCTCGATGCGGGCTGCGGCACGCTCGAGACGACGGGTAAAGAAGGAGTGCAGGATCACTGTGATCACCGCCACCACCAGTCCGGCGATCGTCGTATTCAAAGCGACCGAGATCCCGGCAGCGATCTGGGAAGGATCGGTCACATCGCCTCCGGAGGCACCGAGGGTGGCAAACAC
>JABSSQ010000206.1 GCA_013213905.1 Verrucomicrobiales bacterium
GACGTTCTATAATCGGGAGCGCATTCACACCGCTCTCGGAAACCAGTCACCGGAGAAGTTCCTGACAAATCACTTTCAACCTGAAACAATCACCCTAAACTAAACTTAAGCAGATCAAGTTTTTCGTGTCCACTTTCATGGAGGAGTTCCATTCTCCGCTACGCTCCGAATCTGTTGGGTTTCGGAGTTAGCCGGCTAGTGGATCGAAGGAACGCCGTGAATTTTTGAAATTTGTCACCTTACCCTCACCTGACCCCATTCACTAATCCGTTTAGGGTTGAACTGATCGAGTAAGGCGCAGGGGCCTTCATGGAGCAGATCGTACTCAGGAAGTCGCTTTCTTTGCCGCGTTTTTGCCCTCGCCGCGCGCCGCCCACCAAGTTGAGTCTAACTTGTGACACACTATGTGAAGTGCTTCAGGTTGGGGCCTCCTGAATTGAAATTCAGGTCACGTCTGGAAAGTTCTGCTGTGACCTGAAAGTCAGGTTATCGGAAATATCTCAGAAGCTAACGGATCACCTCAACTGCGTATATGAACAGTTTGGACAGGGGGTTTTTTAGTGTTCAAATAAACAGTAATGCCGACTGTTTATCATCCTCGCCGCCCCAGAGCTTCCCCTCTTTGGCAGATCATCCACCAAGGTTGGGACCAGTTCCAAACTCATTACGAAGCCGACCACCGGAAAACCCACGGCCCTCTCCGCACTGATAGCATTCAGGTCGTCGAAAAATACTACCGTTGCGGTGACCTCGCTCAAGGCTTTACCCGTCTGCACTGCCCGGATTGCGGACACGAAAAACTCCTTGCCTTTACCTGCAAAACCCGCGGTTTCTGTCCCTCATGCCATCAGCGCCGCGCAATGGAAACCGCCCATTGGATCGCCCGGGACATCACCTTCGATGTTCCTCATCGCATGGTTGTCTTCACCATTCCCAAATTGGTCCGTGGCATCTTCCGCAAACGACGCCAACTCCTGACTCACCTCTTCCAGCAATCGATGGAGGCACTCAAGCTCTGGATGCAAACCACTCTTGATCTACCCCACGGGCAAATCGCTGCTATCGCCGTGGTCCACACCTTTGGTGATTACCTCGGCTTTCATCCACACATTCACATCCTCACTGCGAATGGCTTGATCGATGCGCAAAATCGCTTCCACCCTTTAGATGAGAACCAAAGTATGGCTTCACTCAAAGAAGTTTTTCGAAACCTTTTCATCAAAACTCTCGTTGATGAAAAGCTTCTGTCTCAAAGGAAAGCCGATCAACTCCTGTCCCGGAAAACCAGCGGATTCACCCTCGATGCCGGCGATTCACCCACACTCCCATTTGATCGTAATGCACGCCGACAATTTGCTGAATATATGCTTCGCGCTCCATTTTCGCTGGAAAAAATTCATTGGAACGAGAAATCCAAACAGGTCATCTACCGATCCAAACGCAGCTGGCACACCAAACAAAATTACCAAATCTTCACTGCCGCCGATTTTATCGCCGCCAGCGTAGAGCACATTCCTCCGAAGGGACAACAAACCATCCGCTACTACGGACGCTACTCAAACAAGCGACGGGGTTGGGATGCGAAAAATCGGATTCACTCCCCTCAATTAGCAACCATCAATATCTCCGCCCGCAAACACGATCCAGAATCCTCAGACAAAACCTTATTCATCCTTCTTGGACCAACGCCCAAAAGGAAACACACTGAGAAACCCGATTGGAAATCCCTCATCAAACGAATTTGGGGTGGTGATCCCACCGCCTGCCCGTGTTGCCGGGCCCAGCTGAAAAACGCAGGCACCATCATTCGCCGGGCAGAGATCGAGTTCTTTCTTCAGCTCTGGGGTATGTGGGAAGGAATTATCTCGCTGCCACCACCGCCAGATCCGCCCTTCGATATCGAAACCATGGAACCCGAAGCATTGCCACTCGGCTGGGAAATACCGGAAGAACATCTGCCGCCTCCCGAAGAATGGTGGCATCAGAACGATTCCGAAGCATGGCGCAATCCAGAGTTGTCACTGGAAGATGGGAACGTTCTGGTTTTGGACGCCGAACTGCTCCCCGCAGAAGAGCTCCCGGTATTCTCGATTGGCTGATTGCCGATCGATTTAGAAAACGCCTAACAGCCAGCAAAGCCTCTGGAAAGAGGTTGCTGGATTTTTCGTGCCCGGACTCAAGGACAATTGAGTGGAAACCGAATTAGAAGTCAGCCAATCTTGACCTTTCCCTCAAAAATCCATAAAAGTTTCAAAATGAACGAGGCCAAAATCGAATTTTTCGCCCTTCCTTCCCCTGCACCCCATCCAACCCACCGGACCGACGGCTAAGCAAGTTCAGGGTTGAAAAAGCAAATTCCTATCAATAAATGGCGCGAGACTTTGAGAATCATCGAGTTGAGTTAACTCGATGTGATAAGTGAGTGATGATAAAATATCCCTATAGATGTAGCTTCAAATTGAGGGTTATGCCTTTCCTCTTGCTGTTTGGGGTGCAGTTTTCGCTTGTTGCTCAGGATGATGGCCTCTGGCTTAAGTTGGTGGCGCGTCACCTTGACTCGGTGCTGGCGGCTGAGACCGTAGATGTAAAGTATCGAGTCAGGAATTTATTTGGCGATGAGCAGTTATTTGATATTGAGTGTCAATATTTGACGAGAGGGGAGAAGATTTATCATAGCGTGCCGTATCCTAGTGTTTCGTATGGCGGGGATGTGTTGCAGGTATTTGATGGCGGAAACTCATTCCAGATAAAAGATTCAAATAGTTATGGAAGGATCATGTATTTGGATAGCAAATATCCCGGGAAAGCGCGGGACATTCCGGTCTGGGATTCGCCGATAGGAAGTTGGTATAGGTTCTTAAATATCGAAAGTCAGCAAAATGCATTCTACCCATTATCACTACAGGAGCTACGCAAGAGTGATTTTAGGGACGCTATGGCTGCGGATAAGGTAGAGATGGTGACTGATGAGGGGAGAGATTTTCTTCTGGTTACGCTTCCTTCCTTTTACAGCGGTCAGATGGGTGAAGCTTGCATGGCTAGGCTATGGTTGGATCTGGAAAGTGGGCTGATCTATAGGCAAGAATACGGAGATTTTAGCAAAGACGGAGAGCGTCGCGAAATGTATCTGCTAAAAGAAGTCATGGAAATTCAGTTGGATGGTAAAAAAATCCAATTGCCAAAGGCATTTGAGTGGCAGATTTGGGATGGTGTGAATGACAAGCCTTTTGTTCGGAGTGTTGATATTTTAGATTTAAGATTAGACGAAGAAGTTGATGATGCGCTTTTCGATCTCGATATTCGTGAAGAAGGTGTAGTCAAGTTTCATGATGCTACTGTCGATAAGTGGTTCGATGTCCCGAGAAATTGATAAAGTAGTAGCTTCTTAGTTTTTCTTTTAGATCTGCACCCCATCCAACCCACCGGACCGACGGCTAAGCAAGTTCAGGGTTGAAAAAGCAAATTCCTATCAATCGATCACCTCTCAAACGCTTGTAATTACCTTTGATACAGCAGCTCAGGATGTGACTGTAATTATAGCAGGTAAGACCACTTAAAGATATGTTTACCCTAGATTTGAAGCTAGCAATCGCAGGGATGCTGGGGAGTGCCATAGCCCTTGGCACTCCACCCGCTATGGAGTCTGGATGGCTACAAGGCGGAGCCGTTGTTACTTTTGCACCCCATCCAACCCACCGGACCGACGGCTAAGCAAGTTCAGGATTGAAAAAGCAAATTCCTATCAATCATGAATTCCCGCAGAAACTTCCTCAAACAATCCCTGGCTGGCGCCGGAACAATGGCTCTTGGCCCCGGGCTTTTTGCCAAAGCCTCGAATGGCAAGGTGCCCAAGCGTTTTATTTTCATCCACAAGGGGAACGGTCTTCTGCCCAACAGCCTGATTCCGCCTACTCTCGGAGCAGCTGAAAAGCAGAAGGAAAAGAACAAGGAAGCCTTTGAGGTGAGCTTGGGAGATCATGATCTGCCCGCCTGGATGGGTGCCTTGAACGAGCACAAGGACGAGATGACCATTCTGCAGGGTCTCTCGGGAAAAATGTGCACCACCGGTCACCATACCTGGCAGTCATCCCTCGGAGTTTACAAAGCCAACGAACGACTCAGCTCCATCAAGTGGGCTACCGTCGATTTCGAGCTGGCCAAACTCTTCCCATCCTCGCTCGAACACATTGAGCTGGCCTGCTTCCCCGCCAGCGGAGGCAATTCACGCGGAAACATTAACGGCATCGAGAAAGGATTCTCAGCCCGCGGTCCCCAGCAGCCCAACTACGCTTTTGGCTCTCCCAAGGTGGCCATTGAGGAACTCTTCAAATCTGTCTTGAGCGACAAGGACGCTCAGATCGCTTACAAGCTTGAGCGCCGCCTCCTTGAGTTCGCCGCCAAGAACGAAGGGGCGATGGCCGAGGAACTTCGAGGGCTCGAGAAGGCCAAGGTGAAGAACTACTCGGACTCCATCGAAGACATCCGGGAGCGCAATCGCAAGATGGACGCCATGGCTGATGTCATTCGCAAGCACGCTCCCCGGCTTGATGAAAAATACATGTCCGAAGACATCAACACCATCGACCGTCAGATCGGACACACCGAGATTCTTCTATCGACGCTCATTTCGGGAATGACAAACGTGGTCACTCTGACGGTGGACGAGCTGGGAACCCTCTATACTGGCATCGATGATATCGAGAATGAAACGGTCAACCTTCACGATGTCGGGCACGGCAAGCCGGTGAAGAATTTCCAGGCTCTTGAGGTTCGCGAGAAGGTGCGCCGTCATCACATGGATGTCATCAATCGCATCGTGACCCGCCTTAAGGGTGTCCCCGAGGATGGTGGCACGATGTTCGACAACACCATGCTTCTTTACTTCCCCGACAACGGGGAGACCCACCACAGTCATGGCACCGAGTGGCCCTTCATCGTGCTGTCAGGCAAAAACGCCAAGATGGACATCGCCGGGAAATACATCCGTCTTCCGCACTACGGCAAGGAAGGCCACAAGACTCTCGGCAACTGGTATACCTCGATCCTGAACGCCTACGGGAATCCGGTGGAGCATTACGGCGCGATCGATACCGGCCTGACCCACATGGATCAGAAGGGTGCGATCAAGCAGTTCCTCGGCTAGCTCCGGGTCCAAATCCATGACTTTCGCCCGAAATCTCTTCGCCGGGATTTGCCTGGCGGGTTCGATTGCTTCTCACTCCGGGGCGACTCCGGCCGCGGTCATCGAGAACTATTGCTGGAATTGCCACGACGAGCTGGAGGAAAAGGGCAACGTCCGGCTCGATACTCTCGATGAGCTTCCCCTTGAGAGCCGGCTAGACCTCCTGAATAAGATCCAGGAGCAGGTCTATTTCAAACAGATGCCGCCAAAGCGGAAGAAGCAACCGTCCGAAGCCGAGCGCGAGGAGGTCCTGGCGTGGGTCTCATCCGAGTTAGCCAAACACAATGCGTCCACGCTCGAGGACAAGTTGCGCTATCCCAACTACGCCAACTTCATCGATCATGAGAAGCTCTTCAGCGGTGAGATCAAGGACAAGCCCTTCACCCCGGCCCGGCGTTGGTTGGTGAGCCCCCAGATTTTTATCGAGCGCATCAATGCCATCTTCGGATTGGAAGGTCGCAACCGTCAGCGCACCTTTTACGGCGTCACCGTGCCGGTGATCCTTCCGGAGCATTCCGGGGTTCGCTACTATGACATTACCACTCTCGACGGCGGGCATCTTCTCACCATGCTTTCCAATGCCGACTGGATTGCCACCAAGCAGCTCCATCCGGCGCGAGTGAAAAGCGGCGAGATCAAGAGCGGGCAGTTTGCCAATCCCAAGGACCGATGGTCGCCGCCATCGACACCCGAAGCACTCCAGGCGGTTGTTCTCAAGAAGGGAGCTCCCACCACCGCCGAGCTGGAGGCTGCCGTCCATGCCCAGTATCAGTGCGTCCTCCAACGTCAGGCCAAACCGGATGAACTCAACGAACATGTCATCTTGCTCAAGGAAGCGATCCGCCTCGCGGGAAACACCGAGGGGCTTCGACAGATGCTCATCAGCGTGATTTTGAAATCCGAGTTTATGTATCGCTATGAGTTTGGAACCGGCCAGGCAGACAAAGCCGGCCGTCGCAAGCTCTCACCGAGAGAAGCGAGCTACGCCATCGCCTACGCTCTGGGTGACCGCAATCCGGATCCTGTTCTGGCTGCTGCTGCCCGCGAAGGCCGGCTCAACACCAAAGAGGATTATCGTCGCGAGGTTCTCCGTCTTCTGAAGGATGAGAAGATCTTCTACGATTTGGTCGATCCGAACCTCAAGGGTGGTCATCTGAGGCCACATCAAGTGAGCCATCCCAAAGTCGTTCGCTTCTTCCGCGAGTTCTTTGGCTACCCCAACAGCATGAAGGTCTTTAAAGACATCGCACGAAGTGACGGCGCCTTCATGAACTTGGCCCGTGGGTATGCCGGCACGGCCGGTTATCTCACCAACGAAGCCGACCGCGTGGTCGACGATGTTTTGAAGGCTGATCGTAATGTGTTTGAAGAGTTGCTGACGACGAATCGCTTCTACGTCCTCCATCGTCATAGCAATGAAGAGGGAACCAAGATGGTCGCGGGCTGGAAGGAAGCTTGGGTGACCTTCAAGGACACCGACTGGCAAAAAGATCCCAAGGCCTTCATCGCGGCCAACTTCGAGAAGCACCGTAAAGTCTTCAGTTATCTCGGCATCAAGAAACCCGACGAACGGCATGCGGTGCGGGACCTGAAGCGGAAGATGGAATACTTTGAGAATTCCTTCGGACGGGGCCTCACTCCGGTGACCTCGCCCTGGTTCCTTCATGGCGGTCAGAAGTTCAGCTACTCACGCATCTACAGCCTGCCACGCGAACCCGGAAGCGGACCCACTGGTGGGAATGGCAAGTATTCGCCCGACGAGGAATACTGGGACTTCCCGACCAAACAGCCGTTCCAGGTCCCCAACCGAAAAGGCATCCTCACTCACCCGGCCTGGCTGGTGGCCCATTCACAAAATACCGAAACCGATCCGGTGCGGCGTGGAAAGTGGATTCGCGAGAAGCTCCTTGCCGGTTTTGTGCCCGACGTCCCGATCACCGTCGATGCCCAGATCCCCGAGGATCATCACCGCACTCTACGCGACCGACTCGACAGTGTGACCTTGAAGCAGGCCTGCTGGAAATGCCACGAATACATGAATCCACTGGGTCTGCCCTTTGAGATCTTCGATGACTTCGGCCGTCACCGGCTTCAGGAAGCGCTCGAGCATCCGGACAACGTCATCACGAAAGGAAGGGGCAAGTTCTCGGCCGACACCTTCAAAACCCTGCCTGTCAACTCGACCGGGGTCCTGGCCGGAACGGGTGATTCTTCGCTCGATGGCGAAGTACGAGATGCTTTCGACTTGATCGATCGCCTCGCGAAATCACGTCGCGTCCAGCAGTCCATCATTCGTCATGCCTTCCGCTTTTTCATGGGACGGAACGAAAGGCTGTCCGACTCCCAGACCCTCATCGACGCCGAGAAAGCCTACGTCCAAAGTGGCGGAAGCTTCAAGATGGTCATTCTCTCTCTCCTGACTTCCGATTCGTTTATGTATCGGAAGTAGGACAAAACCACTGGCCAAACATGAATGGCGATCTTCCTCCCCAAGCGATGAAAGCGAAAGTTTCATTGGGTCATCAAAAAAAAGGGGTCAGGTATCAATCTTGCATTTTCCTCATCATTCCCCCAATCTTTCTTTCATGCCCCGCGCCCCCCGGATTGAATACGAAAACGCCACTTACCACGTCATGGCGCGTGGCAATCGGCGCATGGATATCGTCAGTGATGACGGTGATCGGAAGTTGTTTTTGGAAACGTTGGGCGAAGCCTGCGAGATGTCGGGTTGGGAAGTTTTCGCCTGGGTGCTGATGTCGAATCACTACCACATTGTCTTTCGCACGCCGGAGCCGAATCTGGTGGCGGGAATGACGTGGTTTCAGAATGCCTTCACTCGTCGGATCAATACGAAAAATCGACTCTGGGGAAGATTATTTGGAGATCGATACAAGGCGGTGCTGGTTGACTCGGAGACCGCGTCATTCCCGGGCTCTGAGGCGGGGCGGTTTCAGGCCTGCTACCTGGCGACCCTGATCGACTACGTGCACCTCAATCCGGCTCGGGCTGGGATGGTGCCCGAAACGGGGAACGAGCCGGGAGAGTTGCGCGACTATGAGTGGTCGAGTTTTTCGCAGGGGTATGTCGTTGCCCCTTCGAAACGTCCAGCCTGGCTTGTGGTGAAAGAAGGGCTCGAGGTCCTCGGTTATTCCGACACGGTTGGAGAACGCCGAGCCTACGCGAGGCGTCTCGAGGATTGGTCGAAAGAAGGGGAGCAAGAGAGCGGTGCGAACCAAGGTGCCCTGCAGCCGTCACTACAGAGTACGTTGAGGCGAGGATGGTTTTGGGGGAGTGAGCAATTCAAGGAAACGCTGATTGAACGATTCGGGGCTGCCCATCGCGAGGAGGGAGAGCATGCCCTGAGCCCAACGAGTCGGCGGAGTGAACAGGCACGCGATTTCAGCTTGGCGGAGGCTGAGCGAATCGTGCGAGAGGGGATTGCTGCGCTTGGACTCAACGAGTCGGACGTGGAGCGACCGAAGCGGGGCGACTTGCGCCGGGCCGCGATCGGGTGGGTCGTTTGGCACCAGACATCTGGAGTGCCGCATCGCTGGATTGCCGAGAAGTTGGGGTTCCGAACGGCCGCAAATTCGAGTCAGCAGATTCGGAATTTTGGAAAGATTCCACAGAAAGAGCTTCCGGGTGAGATTCGAAAGTGGATTCGAGGGGTTTCCGTGAGAAAGTAGAATTGATACCTGACCCCTTTTTTGGCCATGTGCCCCCTTTTGGACCATGCGATTTCTACTTTAGAAAACGCAATTGGAAGAACGCAATGAAAATAACCTAACACTTCCCCATTCTGATAAATCGTTGCCCATTGCTCACCAGCTAACTCATCCCAATCGATTCGGATGTTGGCTAGTTGGGCTGATATATAATCCAGCAAATTTCGAAACTCATCGCCAGATCTTCTGGCAGCTGCTTGTTTTCCAAATTCGCTCAATTCACCGCTGATACTCATTTTTCGCTCCCTGGGGTTGCATGGATTCGATCAGGAGCATCCTTTGCTTCGCGGCGGTAAACATTTACTGTGCTGGTGGGAGTTCCGTCACCCAAGTACCCAAACGGCCCATTTACCACTGGTACTTTCGCCTTTCCGCTATTGTTCCATAGACTATTCTCATCGGCATACTGAGCTGCATCAAGCGTTGCTTTCTCCATTATCGACCAGGGACAGGTTAACTATCGGGCAGTTCATCGACTGCGCCCTGCATCACGAATGTCGTCCAACTTCTTCTCGAGCGCCTCTGCCAGCTGTGGATTCAAATGGATCAGGTTGTTCCTCTCCGACGGATCGGCGGAAAGATCATAGAGTTGATACGGTCGCTCGAAAGGCTTGCCTCGAGGGGCTTGACGGCCACCTGAGCCACTTCCCGCGATCAATTTCCACCTGCCTTCGCGGATGGCAAAGGTGCCGTTGATGGAGTGGTTGATGACGGGGGCACGCTGCCATGTCCCTTCGCCCTTCAGCAGCGGAACCAGTGAGAAGCTGTCTTCGCCTTCGCCATCCGTCATCCGGTGATCCACCAGTTCTGAAATAGTCGCGTACCAGTCGGTGAGTGTGGTTGTGTGATCGCTTACGGATCCGGCCTTTATGCCGGAAGGCCAGCGGACCAAGAGTGGAACGCGGTGACCGCCTTCGTAGATGTCGGCCTTGGTGCCGCGCCAGATATGGTTGGACTGATGGTGCTTCGGGTGATAGCCAACGGCGGTGAAGTCTTCGATATGGTCCGGCTTGCCTTCGTCGATGCGGAACATGAAGGAGCCGTTGTCACTGGTCACGACGACGAGGGTGTTGTCGGCCTGCTTGGTCTCGTCCAAGACTTTGAGGATCTGGCCGACGGCATCGTCGGTCTCAATTACGAAGTCGCCGTAGATACCGTACTCGGACTTGCCTTTGAACCTGGCGCTGGGAATGACCGGTTTGTGTGGCGACGTCAGCGGGAAATAGAGAAAGAAGGGTTTCTTCGCGGCAGCGGATTCGCGGATGAACTTGACCGCGCGCCGGTTGAAGGTGTCGATGACGGCCTCGAAGTCGAAGTCCGGCGCTTTCGGGCCGCCGCTGATAATGGTGATGTTGTGTTCCGTGCGCGGTTTGAAGTCGGTGGCCGCCTGCGTGAACCGGTCGCCGTCGATGTAGGCGTAGGGGTACATGTTGAGTGAGCCAGTGATGATGAAGCTCTCATGGAAGCCGTAGGTGAGCGGGCTGTTGCCAACAGGCTTGGAGTAGTCTACGGGGTCGATCCCGGGCTGCTGCTCCAGTTTGCGGTCGTTCTTCAGTAGTCTCCCGTTCTTGTCGCGGAAATCCATACCCAGATGCCACTTGCCGATGCAGGCCGTGCGGTATCCTTTGGCTTTGAGCATGCTGGCGATGGTGGAGCGCTTGGGATCTATGAGCGATGGATCGATGCCCCAGAGAACACCGGATTTGAGTCGGGTGCGCCAGCAGTACCGACCGGTCAGGAGGGCGTAGCGGGTCGGGGTGCAGACGGCAGAAGGCGAGTGTCCGTCGGTGAAGCGTATGCCTTCGGCGGCAACACGATCCATCGCGGGCGTTGGAATCCTGGAGTCAGGGTTGTTGGCTCCAACGTCGCCATAGCCGAGATCGTCTGCGAGTATAATCACGACATTGGGTGGTTCTGCAGCGAAAGCCGCAAAGCATGTCACAATGAGAAGCGAAAATATCGTGGGGCCAGTTTGCATCTATACTCCTTATCGAACTCTTCAACGGTCTGCTCGCCGTCGGCATGCCGAAGGATCCGGATGATCTCTTCGGTCGTGTCTCGTTTGCTCTTCATTCTCAGTTCCGAGTGGTATCCCCAGAACCTCACATTCACAATGGCCCGGATTCAGGCGGTCAGATCAGTTGTCATCACTTATTCCTGATTTTTGTAGAGCTCTGTTGTCCTATCTCATCTTTATTGTCGGTTCAATTTCGTTGTCAGCGCCGGTAAGACTGACCTCCACGGAACATTGCCATTGATAGAGCTTCTTGGCCAAATTTTGAACCACTTCCGGCCTTTGTGCTGCCAGATCATTGGTTTCTGCAGGATCTGCATCCAAATCATAAAGTTGATATTTCTTCTTAAAATGGTGCAGCTTCCATTTGCCTTCAATCCATGCAGACCAGCCACCGAAGTCTTCTGTTCTGGGAGTCGTATGGGTCGGACATATAAAGGGTCGCCACCAACCAATCAGATCCTCCTCCGTATATTTCGTTTCGTTGCTCTTCCCTGTTGACTCTCTCCAGAAACGCAGTGGTACAGGGCGATTGTTCATTTCTTTTCCCTGAAGCAAAGGCAGCAAACTCATTCCGTCCAGTTCGCGATTTTCCAAGGTAATCCCTAACAAATCCATTAGCGTTGGCATGATGTCCAGTGTCGTGCCACGCATTTCAGTCTCCATGGGTTTTCTAATTTGGCCCGGCCAGACAATGAAGGTAGGAACGCGAATACCACCTTCATACATCATACCCTTAGAGCCTCTGAGGCCTTCGATGGTTGTGGCAGGTTCATAAGAACCATTGTCGCTCGTGTACCAAATCAGTGTATTTTCGTCAAAGCCCTTGTTTTTCAGGCCTGTTCGTAGATTACCCATGGCACGATCCATTGCCGTAATTTCACCAAAGTATCTTTGCCAGTTTTTCGGCAAATCCGGATAGAGATCCATGTCTTTTTGAAGGGCTTCGTGGTTTGTGTGAGGAGAACCAAACCAGATGACATGAAAGAAGGTTTGGTTTTGATCTTTGATCATATCCATGTGTTTCAATGCCTCCTCAACAATGACCTCAGATCCATCACCACTAAAGGTTTCTGGAGATGCTCCATTTCGACTAAGCTCAGGATCTAGATCAAAGAAATTATCGTGAGAAACAAAATGGTCGAACCCCTGCTTGTTGGGATTAAATGGAGATTCTGCCTTTACCGGACCCAGGTGCCATTTGCCGAAATGTGCCGTAGCGTAGCCTGCTTTCTGCAATATTTCAGCGATGGTCAATTCTTCCGGACGCATGGCAAGTCCAGGATTGAAAACCCCCGATCGATTAGGGTGCCTGCCTGTCAGAATACCTGCACGGGTAGGAGAACAGTTAGGCGATGAAGCGTAGAACCGGTTGAAGCGAATCCCTTCACTTGCCATTTGGTCCATATGAGGTGTTTGCAGTCCTTTATCAGGATCTGCGTTGTAGGCCACGTCTCTCCAACCTTGATCATCGGCCATAACCAAAATAATGTTTGGCCTTTTGGCTTCTTGACTTGCGTTTGAACTATCAGCCGCGTGTAACGCGGGAAAAAGGAATACCGTCAGCGCTAAGAGTTTAGACAATGCCTCCTTCTTCATCTAGTTCTTCCTGGTCTAGGTTGCACTAAGCGCAGCCAGCGCTGTTTTTGAGAATAGCTTCGGTTCCCCTAAAACAAGGCTGTTACTGGATTCCCTCCTCGATCCGCGATCTTGAAAGGCCTGCCTGCAGGAGACATTTCGACATGATCCAGAGGCAGTCCCATGGCGTAAGCGATCGTGGCGTTGAAGTCGGAAATTTCGACTCCGTTTTCATCGACATAATGGCCAATTTCATCGGTCTTCCCGTATTTTTGACCGCCTTGTATACCGCCGCCGGCGAGGAAGCTGCTGTAGGCAAGCGGGTGATGACTTCTACCTCCGCTCGTCGATAGTCTTGCTCCGCGTCCAAACTCTGAATTGAAAACAACTAATGTCGAATCCAACAGACCTCTGGCACTGAGGTCTGCCAGAAGAGTAGCGACGCTCTGATCCATAGGTGCCGCCAGTGGACCAATACGGTCATAAATGCCATAGTGATGATCCCAACCCGCATGGCGGAGCTCAACAAAGCGAACGCCTTTCTCTACGAGGCGTCTGGCCAGCAGGCAACTTTTGCCGAAGGGGTTATTCCCATAAGCTTCCTTTGTCGCTTTGCTTTCCTTACCGATATCAAAGACTTCCAGGTCTTTGCTGTCCATCATTTTCACGGCTTGTTCGTACATATAATTATAAGAAGCCGTATCGACCGTTTGGATTTTCTTTTCAAAATCGGCGTTCACTTCACTCATGAATGCCACGCGTTTATCAAAGACATCTTCGGAAACTCCCCTTTGGCGTTGGACATCCGGTAAGCCTTGATCCGGTTTAGTCACTGGAAGGGCAGCATAGCGGCTACCAAAGAACCCACCACCCAGCGTAGGGCTTCTCGCTGTTTTGATAAATGAAGGGATATCCCCTGCAGATTTTTCTGACAATTTATTCACCCAGGCGCCAAGTTCAGGGTGAACCACATTTGCCCGTTTCTCATAACCAGTTTTCATTAGGTACGTTGCCGCGCTGTGGTTACCCTGGTGACTTGTCATTGAATTAATAATGGCACAATGGTGCATTTGTTCGGCGAGCTTCGGAAGATGTTTACTAATGCGAATGCCGTCAGCACTGGTTTTTATCGGCTCCGAATTCAACATCGCATCTTTGTTGGCTTCTTTTATGTCCAAGGTATCGACTTGGCTCATACCACCTGCGAGGACCACGTAAATAACGGACTTAGCTTTACCGCCACCGGGAAGAATAGCCCCTGTATCAGCATTACCTATCATTGGAACAAAGTTCAAACCCAGGCAGGCTTGCGCCATGCGCTCAACGAACGCTCTTCTGGTACTCTCATCAGTGTTAGTTAAGAAGTTCTTCATAATCACATTTTGGTTCTAAATTCGTGAGAGTTAACCAACCCCCAGTAGATATCCGCTAGCTCAAGGCCATTTTCTGTATGCCGTTTCACCATCGATAATTCTGAGCTGGTTGCCTGGCGACTGAGTACAGCCTTGTAGAGTATTTGAATCCTTTCCTCTAAGCTCTCTTCGGAATTCAATCGTTGATAGAGACCAGATGGCTTTGTTTTTTCCAGTGAGTAGTCGGCGTGATTCATCAGTTTCAAGGCCTGGGGAATACTGGACTCAGTCGAGGCGTCGTCAACGGCCTCTCTGGAGGACTGACCAAATACCTCCAACATTCTGCCGGGAGTTCCAGGAGATCTCTGTTCCGAGGCACGAGCATCAAGAGGCGAACGATTTAATATTTCAGAAAAAATCCGCTGCCCCTCTTGCCCCACTTTCAGTTCCTCGAGAATTTCTTCTTCATCCTCTGCGAAGTCAATCATCCCTTGCGCATCTCTATCGATCAGCTCCCCATATACCCGACTGTGGTATGGGACGCTTTCCATCTTGATACTCGCGTCTGGATCCTCAACCCTCAGCGCGAGCAGTGAATCATGAATTTTTTCGGCTGACAGTCTTTTCATGACTGGGCCGGGAAAATAGTATTCCCCTTCAACTTGATGAGTGGCAGCCCGTTGATAACTTTGTGACTTATAGATCACCCTCAGGAACATTTTCTGATCGTATTCGAGTTCTTCCATCAAACTGATTAAGAACTCAGTCAGTTCTGGATTAACGCCCTCTAGATGCTTGCGCCTCTCATCCGTTAGTCTCGAAGACTGTGTTTCAATCCCCTCTGGAGGAGAAGGTAAATCTAACAGATCCCCTATCAAAGGAACCCCCATAACTCTATCCCAGAGACGATTAACAATGGTCTTAGTGAACATTGGATTATCCGGCGAAGTCACCCAGTCAGCAAAGGTAGCTCTGGAGTTTACATGTGTTAGACCCTTAAAATCTTCATCCTTATCAAAGGGGAATTGCTCATTTCTTTCTTTAGCCCCATTGCTGGACTCGTAGTCGATATTGATCACCGGTCCAAAAGGGACCTCAGCTTGGATCACTTGATCGGGCTCCCCATCATCATATTGATAATCATAAGGCAGTTTTATGTCACCTGTACCACTATTGTAGACTCCTACGTAACGTGCTCTAAAGTGCCGTTTCCCTGGCACATCTGATTTGCCCACTTTAGCAATGATGTCGTTCATCAAGCTCTGATCCACTTGTACGCCGTTTGTCGCCGTTCCGTGGGTGAATGCTGCCAATTTGAAGAAATCCATCTGAGTCCACTTTTTCTTAGGGTGGTCATGGCACTGAGCGCAAAGCATGCTGGTTCCCAAAAAGACCTCCATTGTTTGAGCCAAGTTATCCAGGGGCATATTGAGATCCTTCATGTACCAGCCAGTCGCCCCATTACCGGGCTTATACATGGCACCTTCGGAGGCAAGCATTTCCCTTACGAATTGATCATAAGGCTTGTTATTCGCTATACTGTCCTTAATCCAGTTGATGTAGTTAGCACCATCACCTACACCTGCTAAACTTGACGTTGCCCGCAGGGTATCCGCCCAATAATTAAAGCTATTGCTGACGTAAGCTGCAGAATCCAGCAGTTGATCAATAAGTTCGTTGCGGCGGGTGGACTCCGTCATCGCCATAAATTGATCATACTCTTCTAAAGTCGGAATGCGGCCGGCAATATCCAAGTAGACACGCCGCAGAAAGACTTCGTCGGAAATGGGA